>JACNIG010000264.1 GCA_014383215.1 Candidatus Desulfatibia vada
AGAGATCCACCGGATTTAGCTGATCACTCGGCATAATCCGGAACTCGGCATTATGTCGTAAGTTGTGTATGGTGCACTTTGAATTTGAATTCACTTGTTTTATGAACTATTCAAGACAGTTTAATAATATTTTATGCCAAAGGAAGGAAAAATGATGAATATGACCAAGCGAATACTCCTGAGTGCAGGCATTTTAGCAGTAGATCTGGCGGTATTTTTTCTACCGCTTACGGCGTTTTTTTTGATCTATATCCTTATGGTGAATCCGCCCTGGTTCAGGGACTTTTTAAAGAATCTCGACAATCCCGACAGTGCCGGTCGAATATGAGCTCATGCCGATACTACCCGTTAAAACTGTTTGTTGATGCCAACCCTCAATAACCCTAAAGTTTTATTTAAAAACTGCCGATAATTGTATTGGGCATCTGCCAATTATCAGGCAGCGGCACATTTTAAAATTCAGGCCTGAAGCCGGCACAAATACTTCTAAGGGAAGAAGGATATAGTGGACTTAGAATCACTGACACAAATTCGTACAAATAATATAGAAAGAGAAATTGCCGAACGCATCCAGGTAGAAGAGGCCTTGCGCGAGAGTGAGGAGGACTACAAGTTATTGATTAAGAATTTGCCGGGTGTCGTCTACAGAGGTTACCGCGACTGGTCGGTTAGGTTTCTTGACAGCACCATTAAAGAGTTAACCGGTTATGATTTTAAGGAATTTAATTCCCGAAAAATGAAATGGTCTGACGTGATTGTTGAGGAGGATTTAAAGACAGTTAGTGAAAGTTTTCGTAAGGCCCTGAAAACAGGCAAGTCTTATGTCAGGGAATATCGGATCAAAACCAAAGACGGAAGCACCCGCTGGATACAGGACAGAGGACAGATCGTGCATAATAACGGCGGGGAAAGAGAGTCTATCAGCGGTGTCTTTTTTGACATCACCGAACGCAAGCAGGTTGAAAAAGAACGGAGTCTTTTGGCTACCGCCATTGAGCAGGCGGCAGAGAGTGTAATTATATCAGCCAGGCCCGGAACGATTCAATATGTAAATCCGGCCTTTGAACAACTCAGTGGTTTTACCAGAAAAGAGATTGTTGGGAAAAATTTCCGCATTCTTAAAAGTGATCGGCATGATGAAAGCTTTTACAAAGCAATGTGGGATGTTATCTCCAGTGGAGAGATATGGTCAGGCCACATAACCAATCGAATGAAAGACGACACCTTGCGTGAATTTGAGACCAAGATTTCGCCCGTTCGGGACAGTTCGGGGGAGGTAGTAAACTTTGTTTCCGTCAGCCGCGATGTGACTCAGGAAGTTGCACTCCAAGTCCAACTTCAGCAGGCCCAAAAGATGCAGGCCATCGGCACTCTGGCCGGAGGCATTGCCCACGACTTTAATAATATCCTTGCCGCCGTCATCGGCTACACCGAGATAGCCATAGCCGATGTTGAAAAAGGGGGGTTATTGCACGACAACTTGCAAGAGGTGCTTAAAGCCGGAGAGCGGGCAAAAGATTTGGTAAACCAGATTTTAACTTTCAGCCGCCAGAGTGAACAGGATCTAAAACCAATTAAGGTAGAACTGATTGTAAAGGAAGTGCTGAAACTGATCAGAGCATCGCTGCCCGCTACCATCGAAATACACCAGAAGCTTAAAAGCGAAACAAACGTAATGGGAGATCCCACCAAAATCCACCAGGTGTTGATGAATCTTTGCACTAATGCAGCCCATGCCATGCGTAAAAAAGGTGGAGTGCTGAATGTGAGTCTTGCTGATGTGGAGCTCGATTCTAACTTCGCTACCAAACACTTTGATATTAAACCCGGTCCGTATCTGAAGTTGTCGGTGACCGACACCGGCCACGGTATGCCACCCGGCTTGCTGGAACATATTTTCGATCCTTTTTTTACGACCAAACAACAAGGTGAAGGTACCGGGATGGGACTTTCGATGGTCCATGGTATTGTAAAAAGCCATGGCGGCACCATTTCTGTATACAGCGAGCCCGGGGAAGGTTCTATTTTCAATGTGTATCTCCCTGCTATCGAAAGTAGATCTGAACAAAAAGCCAGGGAAGAAAAACCGGTTCCCACCGGCACCGAGCGCATTCTTTTTGTTGACGATGAGCAGGCCCTGGTAAATATGGGAAAACAATTATTAGAATCTCTGGGATATAAGGTGACAACGAGGACCAGCAGCATCGAAGCTTTAAAACTGTTTAAAGTCCAGCCTGATAAATTTGACCTCGTCATTACAGACCTTACCATGCCGAACATGACCGGTGATGAGCTTGCCCAAAAGCTTATGGCCGTCCGGCCGGATATTCCCGTTATTCTGTGTACCGGGTTCAGCACCAAAATGACTGAAGAGAAAACCAAAAAAATGGGTATTCGGGCATTTGTCCTGAAGCCGGTGATCAAACAAGATATTGCCGAGACCATCCGCAAGGTACTTCCTTAATTAGTTTCCATCCATAAATGGCTATTTTCCCGATGAGCGGCGTTCTCCGCGGGTTTCCGCCCTCGACGTACAGGCGTACGCCTCGGGCGAAAACCCTTGTGCGGCCTTGCTCATCAAAAAAATATCTCATTTATGAATTGGAAACTGCTTAGTGCTCAAATTTAATTATGGATGGCTAAGGAAAAAGGTTCATATACAAGGCGTAGTATTTTTTCAGGGACGAGGCAATACAGGTAGTATGCCGAGTCTCTGAAAAAATACTGCAACGCAGTAGATGGGACTTTTTACGACGCCATCAAAATTGATATTTACAGATCAAACCGTCAGTGTTATTACCTGCAGTCGTACAATTCCAATAAAAGAGGATAAGCATGAACACTTTTACAATCCATCCCATTGTCATGGGGACCAAAATATTCGATAAAGGCATGATGACCTACCAGCATCACTACGGCAGGCAATATACCATCCCCATCTACTGCTGGTATCTGGAGGGCGGTGACCGCAAGATTCTGGTGGATACCGGAGAGATGCACCCGATCCGGTCCCAAGACCGGGAAGAGGCCGTCGGCGGCAAGATCTACACCTTTGAGGAAGGGTTGGCCCGCTGGGACCTGGCGCCCGAGGAGATCGATGTGGTGATCCACACACATCTTCATAACGACCACTGTGAAAACGATTACAAATGCACCAACGCCACCTTCTATACCCACCAAAAAGAGATCGCACGGATTCACGACCCCCACCCCCTGGATTTCCGCTACCTGGAGGATTATATCGAGGATGTCGAAGAAAACGGTCAGATCCAGGCGCTGGATGGTGACGCGGAAATCGTACCGGGAATTCGGGTGATGCATACACCGGTTCACACTGAAGGCGGCCTGACGGTTTTCGTGGACACCCCGGGCGGCAAAGCCGCCATCACCGGCTTCTGTGTTATCATGGAGAACTTTTACCCGCCGGTTGAAATCAAGGCCATGGAAATGGATGTCATCCCGCCGGGCACCCATGTGAATGTATACGAGGCCTATGACATTATGCTGAAAGTCAAAGAAAGCGCCGATATCCTGATTCCGCTGCACGAACCGCGCTTTGCTGCCATGGATTCAATTTAGTAATAAACAGCTAAAGAGATTGAAGATTTCAATGAAGCTCCCCGCCGTCCCGGAAACGGGATCTCCGTTTTGCTCCAACAGAACTTCGGCGTGTTCAGTCGAGTCGCTGCGGGCAGTTCACTTACTGTTGCAATTCAAAAAACGGCATCAATTATTTCGGTGTTGACGGCAAAGCCCAAAACCCGAATCATAGAATATTTCGATACGACCCGTATGGTATATTGATATTATCATTTTGACATTTCGGATCGTATTGATTATTGAACAATGTACAAATATTAACTCTCACTTTCAAAGGACTTCCAAGATGTATCGATTCTCCGGCTGTTACAAAATCAAGGATACATCCGGCCGGATCAGTTGGGAACAACAAATAGATATGTGGATAGGCGAATAAAAAAATGTACAAAATATGACCTTGGCAGCGGATACTGTCTGATTACCATAAAAGAAGACGAACACCTTTTTGTCATGTATATCGGTGCCCATGATAACTGCTGCCGATGGATCGCTAACAACAAAGATCTGGAACTCAGCTCTATCATGAAACGAAGCACCACCTATGCGGTCGCCGATTCCAGGACACGGCCCAAAGATGCTTCCTCGGCGCCGGTATGCCGGCAGGACGATCCGGAAAAAGATCCGCTGGAAAGCTTGGATGACAACCTGCTGCGGCGCATCTTTTGCGGTTTGATAAAAGAAACCGCCTGGTCCGAATTTCTCATGGAGAATTAATTTCGGTTTTTAAAGAAAACAGTGAAACAAGATATCGGAGGTTGACCATTTACTTTGGCCGACCCGCGGAAAAAGAAAAGTGAAGATAGATTCTGATATTGAAAACATTGTCGACAAAGTGATGGATGGTGATCTTATCACCAAGGATGAGATCATCTGTTTGCTAAAAAAAGATTACCATTCCCTCGCCGGCGGCATGATCATGGCGGCTGCCAATGAAATCAATCGGGCTGCCTTTCAAGGCAAGGCAGAGGTTCATGCTCAGATAGGTCTGAATCTATCCCCCTGTCCAAACAAATGTTTGTTTTGTGCCTTTGCCGCAGCGAACGCGGTGTTCAAGGAAAGAAACGAACTTGATGTGGAGGACGTTATCCAACTGGCCCTCAAGGCAGAGATATCGGGGGCCAATGCCATCTTTTTCATGACTACAGGTGATTATCCATTCGGGAGATTCATAGAAATCTCAAAAGATGTCAGGAGAAAACTTAAGCCTGATACGGTTATGATCGCAAATATAGGAGATTTCGGATATCAAGAAGGCAGGCAGCTTAAGGATGTTGGATACAAGGGCATATATCACGCCATCAGGATGGGTGAAGGCAAAGTTACAAACATTGAACCTCAGACGAGATTAACAACCTTTAGAGCCGCTCATGAATCAGGGTTACTGCTCGGCACCTGTGTGGAACCTGTCGGACCGGAGCATTCTATCGAAGAAATTGCCGAAAAGATACTCATCGGAAGAGATGCCAGACCTTGTTATAGTGGAGCCATGCGAAGAATTAGCATCCCGGGATCTCCGCTGGAGAAATATGGCATGATAAGTGAGCGTCACCTGGCCTATCTGGTTTCAGTAGTTCGATTGGCCATGGGCATAAAACTCATCGGCAACTGCACCCATGAACCCAATATATTGGGTGCAACCGCCGGAGCCAATCTTTTTTGGGCTGAAGCAGGTTCCAATCCGCGCGATACCGAGGCCGAAACTTCCAAAAGCAGGGGCGCGGATGTAAAGTCATGCATCCATATATTCAAAGAAGCCGATTTTGAGGTTTTGAAAGGACCATCCGTCATTTACAGTGAGCACAATTAGGAACTCTAAACCGGGCGCGGGGAATGATAAACGTTTGTAATCTGGCAAAACGCTACAGAGCTGTTATAAGGCTTTCAGAGGAATGAAAGGTTTAAAAAAGGGTTGACATCAGTTGATCTTTTTTGTAATTGAACAGTTCTATCACATGCATTAAGAAGATGCATTTTACTATTTAACCACCTAAATTTATAAAAAATAACCAGCCAGGAAGGCATAGGGCATGAAGCCTAGAGAGTCTTTCTGGCTTTTTTTATGGTTTTACCTATACCTATAGAAGATTGATTATGAAGCGCCTTATTTTTGCTTTTATGTTGCTCATGACTGCTGCTCTCTTGGGACCTCAATCGGCATCGGCCAAGGGACAAATCGTGGAGCGAGACAGCAATAAGGACGGCAAAATTGACCAGGTTGTCCATTTCGACAACAGGGGCCGGCTGACGAAACTGGAGATTGACGGCAATGGCGACGGGGTCACGGATCGCTTCCAGTACTATGAAAACGGTCAGATCAAACGCCTGGAACGGGACACGAATTATGACGGACGCATCGATGCCTGGGACGATTTTGAGGCGGGCAAGCGGATTCAGCACAAGCGGATGTCCGTCCCCACCGGCAAGGTGGAACAGATCGTAACATTTGACGCCCGGGAACGCCCCTTAAAGATGCAGCGGGACACCACGGCCGACGGCCTGCTGGATACGGTATACGATTTTGAAAACGGGAAGCTTTCGCGTTTGACCAAGGATACCGACGCCGACGGCAATGTGAACATCTGGCAGACGTTTCAAAACGACAAACAGCTGGAAAGGCGCGTGGATAAAGACGGTGACGGCCGGGTGGAACATATTACCTTTTTTGATGCCCAGGGCCTTCCCAAAGAAAGCCGTCACGACCTGAACCGGGACGGCAAGATGGAAGTGTTCAGCCTGTATCAAAAGGGCGAGCTGTGGCAGCAGAAAAAGGATCTGGATCAGGACAACCGCTTTGAAATCATCACCTGGTTTCAAAACGGAGAGCCTTTTGAGCAGCACAAAGACGCAAATGCAGACGGCCGTTTTGACGTCGTGACCCGTTACAAAAACGGCCGGCCCGCCTATCAGGAAAAAGACGGCAATTTTGACGGCGACAAAGACATCTTTACCTATTTTGATGCCGAAGGTCTGGCTGCCAAGGTCGAGGAAGATACGCGTTATAGCGGCCGCATCGACCGCATCAGCACCTACCAGAGCAGCCAACCGGTCAAGATTGTCTATGATGCCGATGGCGACGGCTTCAAGGAAACCCAAACCCTGTTTAAAAAGGGCAAGGCCCGTTTGCAAACCCGGGACAACAACAAGGACGGGCGGGCGGACGTTAAAATTTATTTTAATGCCAAAGAAGAAAAGGAAAAGGTCGAAAGCGACACTGATTTGAACGGCAAAACAGACACCTGGGAATACTATCGTAAGGGAAAAATTGCCAGAATCGATAAAGACCAAAAAGGCAAGGGCCGAATCGATCTGAAGATTTTTTTCAAAAACGAAAAAAAGGACACGCTTGTTCAGGATAAAGACGGCGACGGATATTTTGAAATCACCCAACGGTTCAATCAAGCCCCATGGTCTTTGGTAATGGAGCTGGATGCTGATAAAGACGGCCGGCCCGAAGGCAGCTACTGTTATCAAAACGGCGTGTTGCGGATGAAAGCCATTGACGAAAACGGTGACGGCATACCGGATTACAAGGATCACTATGATCATCAGGGCAAGCTGGTCAAGAGTGAAGAGGACGACGAGAATGCCGGCCGATTCACCCTGACATGGTTCTACAATGAACACGAAGAGGCTGTTCGGTCCGCAAAAGACACCCAAGGCGACGGCCGTACGGATATCTGGTATTTCTATGAAAAGGGGAGCCTTATCCGGGTGGAGGAAGATACCAACGCCGACGGCAGGCCGGACGTGTGGGAGGAATATGACGATACAGAGGCCCTGGTCAAGCGTTCCAAGGATCTGAATTTCGACGGCGAGCCGGATATCGTCGATACGAGTTCGCCGGCCGAGGGCCAAAATGCCCGGGGAACCGCACGGCAACTGCAGGTAACTAAAGGAGGGTAAAAAATATGTTCGATTTTCTTGCCAAAGGGGGCATGCTGGTGGGGCCCATTTTGCTGTGTTCGGTGCTGGCGCTGGCCATTTTTTTAGAGCGCATCATCCGGTTTTCCAAGCTTCGACAAAGGGGCGCCGGGCTGGCGGAAAAGGTTTCCCGGCATCTGGACCTCGGCAATGAGACGGCCGCTTTGGAGGACGCCGGAAACAGCGACTCTCCCATGGGACGAGTTTTATCACAGGCCATAGAAGTTATCGGTCATGACCGGGAAACACTGGAAACGGTGATTACCCATGCCACGGAAAAAGAGGTCCGGGGCCTGTCCCGCTACCTTCAGACCCTGGCCACCATTGCCAACATTGCCCCGCTGTTAGGGCTGTTAGGGACGGTCATCGGCATGATCAAGGCCTTTATGATCATTCAGCAGATGGGCGGCAAGGTGAACGCGGCGGTTTTGGCCGGCGGCATCTGGGAAGCCATGCTGACCACGGCCCTGGGGCTTTCGGTGGCGCTGCCGGCCATGGTGGCCCATAGTTATCTGGTTGCCCAGGTGGATCGCTACGAAGCTCGTCTTCAGAACGGTGCGGTGATGTTTCTCAAAACCCTTGCCGGAAACGGGAGGCGCTGACCATGCTGGTCCATCGTAAAAAGCGGGCCCGCTACACGGTCCAGCTCCCTCTGACAGCGTTGATCGACATTGTTTTTCTGCTGCTGATCTATTTTCTGCTGACTACCAATTTTATGGTCGATGAGGGCATCAAGATCAAACTGCCCCAGGCCAGGGCCTCGGCGCCGCAAACCGAGGAGACCATCACGGTCTATGTGGACAAGCAGGGCCGGGCCTTTTTGGGAACCGATGAACTGTCTTCAGCCAAACTCTTTGAGCAACTTAAAGAAAAGCTGGGTTCCCGGGCAAACAAACTGGTCGTGGTGCGGGCGGACCGGGCGGCAATCCTGAATAAAGTAGTCAAAGTCATGGACATTGCCAAAGCCGCCGGCGCCGGAAGGCTCTGTCTGGCCACTGAAAAAGATTTTTAACGTGGTCATTCGGTCAAAGTAAAAAGAAACGTATTTGATAAAATAAAACCTTAATCCGTGAAATCCGTGTCTGAGAATAAAAGAAAACCCAACAAGCTGCTGCGGAATTTAACGGTCGTTTCTTTGGGGATACACCTGGTTATTTTCATGCATATTACCGGGATCTACCGGTCAAATGCCTTAAGCTACATTGAACTGACCATGCATAATATATCGAAACCGTTCACCAGGAGCATTCCCAGGCCCCGTCAGCGGCCCAAAACACCGGACATGCCCAAAGACGTTCAGCAACTCAAAATCACCTCGCGCGCCATACCACGTCTAAAGCCCATAAAGGTCGATCCGATTGAAAAAAATCTTCCGGACAGTCTGATGGAAGGCCTCGGCATACCGGATGCCTCCGCCACCACCAATCTCAATATCGCTGACTGGAATCCCGGAAAGTTCATGGAAGCGTATAATACATCCGGTAGTTATCTGGAGATGGTGCGGTTCAGGATTGAAAGGCACAAGAAATACCCGCAGATCGCCCGGGTAAGAAATATCGAAGGGCGCGTGACCATCCGCTTTGTGATCACGATTGAAGGCGGGGTGCGGAAAATTGAAGTGGCCAAACGTTCAGGAAACAAGTCCTTGGACCATGCGGCGCTTAGGGCTGTTCAGGATGCGGCCCCGTTTCCAAAACCGCCGGGCAATCTGTTTAAAGGAGATGTTCCCTTAGAGCTTACCATCGTGTTTGAGTTAAGCTAAAAAAAGGCAGCAATAACATCGTTGCCAATGACAAAAGGATAGGCTTTTTGTCTTGACAAATCGTTAACCGTGCATCGCTGACCGAGGCTTGGCGTCAAAGTTTCATTTTTACGGTTGACAGATGGCTGCTATTTATATAGATATCGACGCTACTCGCAACAAGAAGTTGCGATAGCAAAATATAAATCTTTCCAAAATTAGAAAATTATCCGAACAAGCCACGAAGGCCATCACCCAAGGACGGGTGCAATGCTTCGTGGCTTTTTTTTTGCAAGAAAGTGGCAGAAAGGGGGTGAAAGGAACGTCACGTTTTGGATGACAGATGATGAAAAAGGATAGGGAAGGCAGTTCGTCCTCGGCAAAGGTCTGAAAGCTGCCTTCCCCGTGAAGCCCCCTCGGGGTGAGGGATGCCTCGCTTATTTTAATATCACCCTGACCTCCATTTTTCAAGGCATTCTTCACGGAAGCTCCCCTGAGGATCTGATTTATTAAAAACCCGTAAGATGAGCAGGACTAAGCCTCCCGCTTGCGACATTGCTTCAAAACGAGGTCTTTGTGCAAATCATCAAGCAGGCTATCCCTCTAAACATTGCGATGGTCTATCCATGAAAGGAGTTCAAAGGATGAGAAAGGATACAAACAATCCTGTCACGTTTGCTGAAAAAGGCGTTAAGGGACATAAAATGAAATGGAATTTTTTGTTAGCTTTATTGATCGGCTTAATCTTGATTACCACAGTGCATGCACAGTCGGACGAATCACCCCAAAAAAAGACACTTGAAGTATTAAAGATTCCAGACATAGTGGTGACTGATCGGCTAGTTAAAGGTTTCGAAGAAAAGTTGCACGAACAACCCGCAACCATTCACTCAATAACTTCAGAGGAAATGGAGAAGATGGATATCAAACGGACCCTGGATCTGATTAGAAAAATTCCGGGGGTAACGGCGGAGGACTATAATCAACAAGGCGTCGCGGCGGCGTATTCCTTCAGGGGCTTCAGAGCTGGTCATGGAATAGGCGCCGCCTCATATTTGGATGGCATCCCTTATAATGAGATCAATCATGTGGATGGCGATGGCTATCCTGATTACAATACCATACTTCCTGAATCTATTGAAAGGCTTGAGGTGATCAAGGGGCTTTCCTCCCCGCTTTTCGGAGGCTACGCCCAGGCAGGGGTATTGCACTATATCACAAAGGATAGGGGTAACTTCAACAAGCTTAAGCTTTCAACCGGTTCATGGGATTATCGCAGGGGGGTTGCCGAGATAGCCCGTGAATACGACCGATTCTTCACTTACAACGCAGTAAGTTTTGAACAAGGAGATGGCTATCGAGACCATAGTGAGTTTGATAGTGGAAATATCTTTTCAAGGTTCGGCTACAAACTTGATGAAGATTCGAGCGTCAGGCTGACGCTGCACTCCTACAAGACGACTTGGGATGCGCCAGGTCCTATTACCCAGGCGGACTGGGACGCCGGCAACCTGGAAAAACAGGTAACGGACGGTGGAGGAGACAAAAAGAAGAACATGGTGAGTGTAGACTATAGGCGCAATTTGAATAATTTCTCAGAGATCAGCCTGCTTGGTTATGTTTACGACAGTAACTTTACAAGGTGGACCGGCGCCAATAACGAAGAAAGGCACGACGAGCGGAACACCTTCGGATCACGCGCAATGTATAATATTTCAAGTGACTTTGCAGGGTTTAAGAACGATCTGGTGTTGGGAGCGGACTACGAGCATATCGACTCCGAGCAACACAAATGGAATATGCAAAGTCTGACCAATAGGGTAAGGGCGTTAGAGACGGTTTCCGGTGATTTTGATTTTCAGAATACCGCGCTCTACTTCCAGGAGGATTTTTGGCCGTTTTCTTTCATGAAACTTACCATCGGCGGGCGTTACGAAATGTTTGATGGCGACCTGAAAAACAATCTGACAGGCAAAGAGTACTCCTTCTCTGATGAGATATTTAACCCGAAAGGAGGAATCCTTGTTAGGCCCATGGAGGGACTTGATCTCTTCGGTAACATTGGCACCGGTTTTGTTCTGCCCAAGGGGTACAAAAAATACGAGAATTCGCAGCTCGATCCATCCGAGTTAACCTCCTACGAAATCGGCGTGAGGTTCCTGCCCGTAGCAGAAATGCTGCTGCAACTGGCGATATTCCGCACCGACACAAAGGATGAAGTGATTACGGACCCGATTACCTTAGTAGAGACAAATGCCGGAGAAACCAGAAGGCAGGGAATCGAGGCTGGGGCAGAATGGAACATGATATCGGACTTGTCGGTTTACGTAAACGGTGTATATCAGGACGCAGAATACGTTAACTACAACACCAGCAGCGGTGATTTAAGCGGAAAGGACATACAAAGAGTGCCTGAATGGATCGCACGAGCAGGGCTAGAGTATTTCCCGAAGCTTGGCCTTGGCGGCAGCCTGACGGCAAAATACACGGGAGAGCGCTGGAGCGATTCTGCCAACACGAACCGTGAGGATGATTTCTGGATTTTCGATGCTTCCGTAAGATATGCCATGGAAAAGGTCACATTTACACTGTTTCTCAACAATATCTTCGATAAAAAATATGCTGAGCTGCAAGGGATCAATTCATACTATCCGTCTGATCCTTTCAACGTAACTTTGTCGTGCAGTCTGACTTTCTAAAACGGAATAGTCGGAAGTATCACAAGGCGTTGGGTGAACTCTTTTTGCAAACTGAATACCGTAAGATTAACAAATATCAAAGTCGAATGGAATCAAATTATCGAAAGGAGAAAAAGAAATGAAAAGATTGAGAATACCGGTCCTTTTAGCTGTGGTTGTCGGGTTTTGTTTGGGAACGACTTGCCAACCGGCCTGTGCTCATAATTTGTGGCTGGAGGTGAGGGATTATACACCGCAGGTGGGTGAAAACATCAGCCTGAGGCTGGCATATGATCACTATTTCCCGACACGGGAGTTTATGGATAAGGAAAATCTGGAAGAGATCTATGTCCTGGATCCGGAAGGGAACAAGATTACCATTAAAGCCCATTCCGACGTGGAGTTCAAGGGCGATAAGCCTTTGAAGGAGGAAGGAACCTATGTGATCGTAGCTGAAAAAAAAGGCGGCTTTTTCACAAAGACTACGGAGGGCTATCAAAGGGGGCGCACAAAAAAGGGTCTTAAGAATGTTATCCAATGCACTTACTCGGCCAAGCACTCAAAAGCTATTGTCAATGTTGGAAAGGCCGGCGGGAAGACCTTCTCAAAAATTCTCGGCCACGATCTTGAAATCGTTCCGCTGGCAGATCCCGGTGCCTTGGCCCAGGGTGATTACCTACCGATAAAGGTCATGTTCAAGGGCCAACCGCTTTCATCCAACCATGTATTTGCCACTCACATGGGGTTTTCCACCGAGAAAAACACTTTTGCCTATGCCACCAAAACCGATAAAAAGGGTGTTGCAAATATAAAGATGCTCCAATCAGGCGTCTGGCTGATAACCACATCACATACAGAGCATTACCCGGATCCCGCGGAATGCGATCAATACAAGTTCTCATCCACTTTGACCTTTGAAATCAGGTAAACAGCAAAGCGGGGGGAACCGGTAACGCAAGTACATTCTTCGTCCCGATGAATCCGGAATGCTGGGTTGGCGAGCGAAATACAGAACGGGAAAATCCCTTGCCGGGAAGATTCCTTGCAGCTTACTACAAGGAATCTTCAATTTCCGGCCTTTCAGGATTAGAAATGACAATACGCCTTCCCTTGGCCGGAAGGCCCCTTAATAGGGGGAATGATGAAATACGCAAGTTTAGTTATTATAGCTTCCATCTTGTCAGCCATCATGCCTTGTCTTGTTTATGCCCACGGCGTTCAGGGCAGTGTGGAAAACGGCGGCCTGGTGGTCACGGCCCAATATGACACCGGCGAGGCCATGAGTTACGCCAAGGTGAGCATTTCCGCTCCCGGTGCCAAGCTGTCTTTCCAGTCCGGCAGGACGGACAGAAACGGCCGCTTCTGTTTTTTCCCTGATACGGTCGGCGAATGGAACGTAGCGGTAGACGATGAAATGGGACACCGGCTGGAGGTTGACATACCGGTGGATGAAGCCATAAAACTGGAAACAGGTTCAATGGCAGGAAAATCAAAGAATTCTCTTGCCAAATACGAAAAGGTGCTCATAGGTATCGGCATCATATTCGGACTATCGGGGCTTTTATTTTGGCGACTGGGAATGAGAGTCCGGAAAAAGTCCGTGTAGAAGTTTTAAAATGATCAAACGGCAATCGACAAAAAGGATTTGGAGTTGAGCAAACGAATTTGTATCATCGACGGCCAGGGCGGCGGCATCGGGGCTACCCTGATCAAATATCTGAAAGAAGCATATGGCGAGTCGGTTGTGCTCATTGCTTTGGGAACAAATGCCATTGCAACGGCTCAAATGCTCAAAGCCGGTGCGAATAAGGGCGCATCCGGAGAAAATGCTATTTGCCGGACCGTTTTCCAAGTCGAGTGTATCATCGGGCCGATCGCCGTTACCTGGGCCAACGCCATGCTGGGTGAGGTGACGCCGAAAATGGCCGAGGCCGTCACATCAAGCCCGGCCATAAAAATTCTTCTTCCCCTTTCACAGGAAAGCGTTGAAATCGTTGGTTTGCAAAAGGAGCCTCTGCCGCACCTGGTACAGGAAGCTGTGGAGAAGATAAAGGAGGTGTTGAAAGATGTGTGAAGCCAATGTCTATATTGATAAAGACGGAATCGAGGAACTTATTCTGGAGTCCGTTGATATCGTTGAACCACAGGACGATGGAAGTTTCCGGCTGGTGAACATTTTCGGTGAGCAAAAGATCATCAAAGGGAAACTAAAAGGGATGAACCTGGTTAACCATAAGATCGTTTTTGAAGATTGACCAGGATTATTTGGTGCGCTCCAAATCAGGGTGTTGTCCGGGACTATTGATCCAGCCGGGAAATAGAAAGAAATTTTGACGTGTATATAGTTATTGGTGCATCCGTAACAATTGATTTTTTCTTGACTTTCAAGGTCCACGGGTAATGGATTTAATGGAAAAGCTTAAAGAAGGTTCAAGTCGCTAATTACTTTAAGATGAAAGCGTAAAAAATTTATTCTTGACATCTATTTTGTTTTATGTGGATTGTTACAAACTATTCAGGTGCTCGTTTTGAGCTTAATAGGGAATCTCGTGAAAAACGGGAACGGGCCCGCCGCTGTAATCGGGGACAAAAGCCGCAACACGTCACTACTCACTTCAGGTGAATGGGAAGGCGCGGCAAATAGGATGATCCGAGAGTCAGAAGACCTGCCTGAACAGAAGGTGAAATCGTCGTGGTAGAGATTCGCCGGAAGATCTTAGGATAAAAAGGGACATCCCGGATCGATTTAATATCGGCCCGGGTTTTTTTTTGGATGCAGGCATCATGAAATATTTACAACAGGTTGTCATTCTACTGATTATCACAGGCCTTTCCCTGACTGTGACGACACAATCTGACGCCAGAACCGTAACGGATCAGTTGGGGCGAAAGGTCAACGTTCCGGATGAACCACAGCGGGTGGTGGCCCTTGCACCAAGTATCACGGAAATCATTTTCGCCTTAGGACAAGAAGATCGGTTAAAAGGTGTTACCATATATAGCGATTTTCCTCCTGAAGCCGCAAAGCTTCCAAAAGTGGGTTCCTATGTGCATCTTGACCTGGAACGGATTGTGGCTTTAAAACCGGATCTCTGTATCGCTATCAAGGATGGAAATCCCAGGGAGGTAGTCCAACTGCTAGAGTCCTTGAAAATACCTGTCTATGCAGTGGATCCAAGGAATCTGTCTACGATAATGAACACCATTATTGAAATCGGAAAACTTCTGGACGCCAACGAAAAGGCAAACATTCTGGTTCGAAACATGCGCTCCCGAATTCAGCGGGTAGAGTCTCTGGTTGAGAAAGCGTCTTATCGTCCCCGGGTTTTTTATCAGATTGGCATCTCACCTGTCGTATCTGTCGGAACCAACACCTTCATACATGAACTCATCATTCTCGCCGGAGGGACCAACCTGGCAGAAGGACCCATCCCATATCCGCGGTTTAGCCGAGAACAGGTTCTTGTCCTTTCACCGGAAGTCTTTATTATTACTTCTATGGCACGGGCTACGGTATTTGAACAGGTCAAAAACGAGTGGAGCCGGTGGCCCAGCCTGCCTGCTGTTCGAAACAACCGCATTTTCCTCCAGGATTCCAATTTTTTTGACCGTCCCACGCCTCGCCTGGTGGACGGCCTGGAGATGTTGGTGAGACTGATTCATCCTGAACTATTTGAGGAAGTACAGTGAACCCCAAAACGCCTTTTCTCATTAAACGGATTGTGACGGTTTCATTCTTATTTCTGTTTTTACTCGGTATGTCCATGTCTCTTGGAATTTCCATGGGATCAACCCCAAGCGGAGTAAAAATTGTTTTTCAAAACATACTGGGGATAAGCGAGCCGGATTCCATGCTGGATACCATCATCTGGCGCATTCGCTTTCCAAGAGTAATTCTGTCTGCCCTGGTAGGAGCCACCCTTTCTGTAGGAGGACTTGTCTTCCAGGCCCTGCTTCGCAATCCCTTGGCTGAACCATATATTCTTGGCATTTCAGGAGGTTCGGCCATAGGGGCTATTGTCGGAATTCTTTTGGGATTTGCCCGTTTTCCGGGCGTTGGCCTAACCGCCTTTGCAGGAAGTATCGCCACCCTTCTTCTGATACTGGTGATGTCCTCAGGGCAAACGATCCTGAAAAAGGATTCACTGCTACTGTCTGGTGTGATGGTCAACGCTTTCTGTTCCGCAGTTATAATGTTTCTTGTCTCCCTGACCCAGGATTCCAGACTTCACAATATTATTTTCTGGCTCATGGGTGATCTCTCCATGGTTGACATGCAGCAAGTCGGAATTCTCGCTGCAACGCTTTTCCCCTGCTTTTTTCTCCTTTTCTGGCTTTCCAATGCTATGAACCTGCTCCTCATGGGAAATGAAATGGCCCAGACCATGGGGGTGAACATCAAGGCCGTGACCGTGACCCTTCTTGTTGCTACTTCATTTATGGTGAGTGCAACGGTTAGCCATTGCGGCCTGGTGGGATTTGTCGGACTGGTTATACCCCATCTTCTAAGGCTTATTCTGGGTCCCGACCACCGGGTGCTTGTTCCGGCATCTTTGATGGGCGGCGGCGCTTACATGGTTTTATGCGACCTGCTGGCAAGGGTCCTATCAAAACAGGGCGAGATACCCGTTGGTGTGATCACAGCCATGATAGGCGCACCATTGTTTATCTATCTCTTGAAAAGATCCAAACGATGAACACGGCAATTGATATAAATCATATAAGTTGTTCCTACGGGAACCTACCCATTTTAAAGAACCTATCCTTTTCTGTTCAAAAGGGTGATTTTTTTATCGTTATTGGTCCAAATGGTTCCGGGAAAACCACTTTAATGAAGGTCATTTCGGGAATACTTAAACCTCAGAAAGGTAACTTGGAAATTCTGGGCCGCCCCCTCCGGGGTTATACCCGAAAGGCTTTGGCAAAGACCGTAGCTTTTGTCCCACAAATGGTTTCGGCGGATTTTCCCTTTACCGTAATCGAGGTTATCCTTATGGGACGTTCACCCCATCTGGGCATCCTGGGGCTGGAACAGGAAATAGATCTGGAAATTGCCAAGCAGGCGATCGCTTTCACCGGAGTGGAACATCTTGCCAATCGTAAAATGGACCAGCTAAGCGGAGGAGAATTACAACGGGTTTTTCTCGCCAGAGCTATTTGCCAAGAACCGCAGATTATGCTTCTGGATGAACCCACAGCATCCCTGGATCTTGCCCATCAAGGCAAGATAATGGACTTAATGGAAAAACTGAAAAAAGAAAAGGGGGTCACCATTGTCATGGTATCCCATGATGTGAATCTTGCGGCCATGTATGCCGATCGTTTGCTTTTGCTCAAAGATGGAAAAATTGTTAGTTGCGGACTTCCGGGAGAGGTGCTCACCTACCAGACGCTGGAGGAAGCATACGGATGCAAGCTTTTAGTTGATGAGAGCCCCCTTGGAAAGTCTCCACGAATCACGCTGGTGCCTCAGAAATTCATGTAATATTTTTCCTTGATTTATTCCTATTTTTTATCTATTAAAGCATTATTGTTCAGATGCTCGTAAGAGCTTAAAAGGGAACCTCGTGAAAATCGGGGACGGGCCCGCCGCTGTAACCCTGCCTTTTTCAGAGTTAACTCAGGAAAAGGAACCCTTTTGGCCATTGTGTGCCACTTTTCGTATATGAATGGGAAGGCCGCTAAAATGGAGGGGAAGCCAGAAGACCTGTCTGAACAAAAGGGCGTAACCTTCGTGGACGAAAGGTGCCTTGTTAGATCTTGAGGATAAAAATGGGACATCCCCGGATCGAAATTAATTTCGGTCCGGGGATTTTTTTTGCCTCGGACCCAAAAAACATTATTTTTTTGGGAAAGGAGGAAAAGAATGAAGAAAAGAATGTTATCTTTAGGTTGCCTGGCGGTTTTTCTTTTTGCACCATTGTGTTGGGCAGAGGACCCAACAAAGGATGAGCCATCCATAACTACCATGGAAGAGGTGGTGGTGAGTGCCACCAAAACCAAAGAACAACGCAAAGATATTCCCAATTCCGTGATTATCAAAGATTCAATCGATATCGAGGGGGCTCCCGCAACAACCTTGGGAGAGCTATTGGCCAGTGAATTGGGTATCGACTGGAGGACACGCGGAGACTACGGAGGCGCTGCACAGGAGATTAGAATTAGAGGCATGAATGCTGATGGAACCCAGATTTTTGTCAACGGGATAAATGTTAATTCCCCTTCTATCGGCAGCGCTGACGTGAGTGGAATCCCTTTAAATAATATCGACCGAATTGAGGTTGTTAAAGGTTCAGGCTCACTCCTTTACGGCACAGGCGCAATGGGTGGAACTGTTCATGTCATTACCAAACGGCCTGAGCGTGATAAAATGCTTCTTAAAGCCAAAGCCGGTTACGGGTCAGAAAAGAACTATGAGCTGTCAGCAGAGCAGGGCATGTTCGCCTTCGGTGACTTTGGATATTACTTGACAGCCACCCGGCGCGAAACCGACGGATTTCGTGACAACAGTGATTTGACCCACAACGACGTTTCTATTAACCTGGTGTTCGACAAGGGCGATGCCATGGACATAAGTTTATATGGAGACTATATCGATCGTGAATACGGTCGTCCGGGAGTCAAACCACCAGCAGGGACTTCTGACTTTGTGGTCAATGGTGTTAAATTGTATAATGGTGAAGCCGCCAACCTGCTCAACAGCGGTAGTGAAGAAAACGGACATGTGGTCCTCAAGCTCAAGAGCAAGCCTTTAGACTGGTTGAGTTACAGCCTAAAAGGCGATTACGCAGACATGGTAAGTTATGACAACAATCGATATTACAGCGCTGCTCCCCTTGGCTTGCCCGGCAGCAAAACCTGGGTCACCAATAAAGTGCTTGGTGCCGAGGGAAATGTGAACATCGAACCTCTCAAGGCAGTTGGCCTGCTGCTGGGTTACGAATACAGGGATTATGATTGGGAAAATGAAAACGTAAGCCTTGATGCAACCGGCGTCGAAATCGCCTCGACTCGAACAACTGCAGATGCCGACCTGCATACCAAAGGTGCCTTTGCTGAAGCTCAATATAGACCCTGTAAGTATTTGAAGATGTTAGCCGGTATCAGGAGCGAAGACCATTCTACTTTTGGGGCGGAAAATATCCCCCGTTTCGGGCTCATTATTAATCCATTGGAAAACACCGCGCTAAAACTCAACCATGGAAAGCATTTTAAGGCCCCCACTCCCAATGACCTTTTTTGGCCCTATGAAGACTGGGGTTGGGGAACGGGTGCTCAAGGAAACCCGAACTTAAAGCCGGAAATAGGCTGGCATACGGATGTAACTGCTGAACAAACTTTAATTAACAATAAGTTATTTTTAACTCTCTCATATTTCAATTGGGATATTGATGATAAAATCCGTTGGGCTCCGGACGCAAACTTTTTCTACCGACCCGAGAATCTGGATCGCTATAGTGCCGAGGGATGGGAAGTCGGAACGAAACTCGGACCAATTTACAATTTGACACTGGCGCTTAATTATACATACACAGACGCCAAAGAGAGCAAAACAAGCGGTTTAGAGCGTCAAGCATTATATACTCCTAAACAACATTTTAAAGGCGACTTGACTTATTGGTTTGACTTTGGTTTGACCGTTACAGCGACAGTTCGATACATGGATGAACGCCCTGGTTATTACGCTAGTGATACTAACTCAACAGTCTAAAGTTTTTTAGGTCATGCGGCCAATGGCATGTTGATATAGCTCCAATCTTTGCTCTTTGACATAATTATTCGAT
>JACNIG010000233.1 GCA_014383215.1 Candidatus Desulfatibia vada
GCGGCAGATCGCCGATGCACTGCTCGGCATACTGGCAGTACGAAGCACAGCCAAAATCCATGTCAGGATTGGTGAAACGGTGGCCGCATTTATCGCATTTGCGGGCCGTGTCGTCCTTGAAAAATTCGATGGTATGATCACACTTGGGGCACTTGGCATCAAAAATCGCTCCTGGTTTCCAGTACCGGCTGTCTTGCCCGGGGCATTTCATGGCAGCTCCTCTCAATAAAATCGTTGCACGATTTTATAAAACTCCCGCCCCGCTGAAAGCGAGACGGGAGCAGACGGTTAAAGGTTTACCCCGCTTTTAAAGCGGGGTAAAATTCCTATCCCTATCCTAAAATCGCCTTCAAGTCTTCTTCAGCAGTCTTTATCGGCATAATGTTGAACTTTTCAACCAGCACATTCAGAATGTTGGGAGTAATAAAAGCCGGCAGCGACGGTCCCAGCCGGATATCCTTGATGCCCAGATGAAGCAGGCTCAACAGAATAACACAGGCCTTCTGCTCGTACCACGATAGAATCATGGAGAGCGGCAGATCGTTGACCCCGCACTCAAAAGCCCCTGCCAGGGCCACCGCGATCTGGACGGCGCTGTAAGCGTCGTTGCACTGGCCGACATCCAGAAGTCTCGGTATGCCGCCGATATCTCCCAGGTCTTGGTCAAAGAAGCGAAACTTGCCGCAGGCCAGCGTCAGCACCACGCAATCTTCGGGCACTTTTTCCACAAACTCGGTGTAGTAATTCCGTCCGGGTTTGGCGCCGTCACACCCGCCCACCAGAAAAAAGTGTCGGATGGCCTTGTTTTTGACCGCCTCGATCACCTGGCCGGCAACTCCCATGACAGCGTTGCGTCCAAAGCCCACCATTACGGACTTACCGTCAGTATCTTCGGAAAAACCTTCAAGTTCAAGGGCTTTTTCGATGACCGGCGCGAAATTCTTGTCGGCTATATGGTCAACACCCGGCCACCCTACCAGACCGGTTGTGAAAATATCGTCCATATAGTCCTCTTTGGGCTTCTGAATACAGTTTGTGGTCATCAGTATGGCTCCCGGAAAAGCGGCGAATTCTTTTTTTTGATTCTGCCAGGCCGTCCCGTAGTGTCCATAAAGATGTGAATATTTCTTCAGTTCCGGGTATGCGTGGCAGGGCAGCATCTCACCATGAGTGTACACATTGATGCCCTGGCCCTCGCTCTGCTTTAAAATCGCTTCCAAATCTTTTAAATCGTGTCCGGAGACCAGGATGGCCTTGCCCTGCTTGGCGCCCAGGGGAACTGATGTGGGTACCGGGTGGCCGTAAGTTCCTGTATTGGCGGTATCCAGCAATTCCATGGCCCGCAGATTGACCTCGCCGCATTTTAAGACCAGGCCAACATAATCGTCGGCACTCAGGTCCTTGTTCAAGGTTGCCGCCATGGCCTCTTGAATAAACGCAAAAACCTTCTCATCGGATTGTCCCAGAATGCGGGCATGATCCGCATAAGCGGCAAGGCCTTTGATCCCATAGATCAAAAGCTCTCTGAGGGAAAGAAGATCAGGATCCAGGTCGGGATCCGATTGTACCCCCACTTTTTCCCCCTGTCCAACCACGCTTTCCAGGGTGGTTTCAGGGACAAACACAACGGATTCCTGGACAAATTCGGTCTTGCCGCCGGCGGCAGCCACCTTAGTTTTCAAGCCATCCCGCAGTTCCACGCATTCATCGATGAGCTTGAGGAATCTTTGAGGATCAAAATCGACATTGGTTAGAGTGGAAAATATGGCTTCGCAGGTAAAGCGGTTTACAGCGTCATCATTAATACCGGTTTTACGAGCTTCCACTGCAACCAGAGACAATCCTTTGACAGCATAGATCAACAGATCCTGCAGTGCCGCAACTTCATTCGTTTTGCCGCACACCCCGATTTTGGTACAACCTTCGCCTTTAGCAGTCTGTTCACACTGATAACAAAACATGTAACTCCTCCTTTTAAGATTAATTTTTATAGTCGTTATCTAAAGGGGCCGAGCCCTCTTTTTGTAGTTGGGAATCTACATGCAATCCTTGTGCATTTCATTGACTTAAGTCAAGAGGGGTGATTTTTTTTAGGGAAATAGGGAAATATTTATTTAGTCCTGAAACTCTGAAAGGATTAACTCTGAAATCTTCGCAAAAATGCTTACCCTGACTTCTTAACTTTACTAAGCACGCTATTAACCCTCAACAACAATATCTCTTTTTGGATGGGCTTCTTGATATAATCTAAGGCGCCCAATTCGAGCCCTCTTTTCTCATCCTTATCACTAGTCCTTGATGTTAAAAAAATTACAGGGGTCGCGATCCCTTTTTGGTTTATCATCTCTAATAATTTGAACCCGTCAAAATTAGGCATGTCTACATCCGAAAGGACCAGATCAAACTCTTTTTTACCCAAATTAAGGAGAGCATCTATACCGTCTTCTGAGGTGGTTACGCTGTACCCCCGATTTTTTAAGAAAAGGGCTATCAATTCTCTTGCATCCTGGTCGTCATCAGCAACAAGAATCGATGCTTGGTCTGCTGTTTCTGTGTCAGGTAGCGCAGTTTTGCGTGTGGTTTTTTCCGGTTCTATCCTTTTGAGTTTTACCTCCTCCACCAGCACCTTTTCATAAACATCTTTGGGAGCGAAAATAAGATTTTTTACCTTTTCAATAGCATGTTGGCTTTTCAGGTAAGTGCCTCTTTGTTGGGCAAAGGATCTTATCTCTGAAATAGGCATATTGGAACGAACCATTTCAGAGATTTCCGCGTCAAATTGGAGAACCTCATAAATCCCTTCCCGTCCATAATAGCCGGTGTTGTTGCATTTCATGCAACCCACAGGATGGGCCACCCGGGATGGAATGGCATTCGTAAAGGGCGATAACATACGAGTCTCTTCTTTTGAGATGGGTTCGGTTTTTTTGCAAAGGGGGCAGAGCTTTTTCAGTAATCTCTGGGCGACAATGGCGAGGAGAGTATCTGCCATTGCCCCCCGGTCAATCTCCAGCCTTTCAAGACGGAAAATGGCAGTAGTCGCATTTGATGTATGTAAGGTGGTCATGGTCAGGTGTCCTGTGCTTGCAAAGTCCAGGGACATTTTTGCAGAATATCGATCCCTGACCTCGCCCATGAACAGTATGTCGGGATCCTGTCTGACGGACGACTTGAGGAGGGCTTCAAAAGTCACCCCCACCCTTTCATTGACCTGTTGCTGATTGGCAAAAGGGATGCGGTATTCCACCGGATCTTCGACGGATATTAAGTTGCGGGTTTCGCAGTCTATCTTGTGGAGCAAGCTGTAAATGGTTGTGGTTTTCCCTGACCCCGTGGGTCCTACGATTAGAATAAGCCCGCCGGAGCGGTTAGCCATTTTTAGTAAGGCATTAACCTGTTTATCTGCCATGCCCAGCTCTTGCAGTTCCCTCGGTTTGGCGTATGGCTCCAGCAGTCGTATGATAATACTTTCCCCGTTGGGCGTTAAAGTGGTAGAGATCCTGAGAGTGAAGGTCCTCTCATCTATGATTGCTGCAAAGACCCCATCTTGCGGCTTTCTCTTTTCCGTTATATCAAGGCCGCCAAACACCTTGAAACGGGATATGATTTTATCCCCTGTTTGCTTTTTCAAGGCATAAATTTCCTTTAGATCCCCATCGATCCTATACCGGATAACCGTTTTTTTCTCTTTGGGTAATATGTGGATGTCGCTGGCCTTTTCAGAGACGGCCTTAGCGAGAATAGTGTTGGCAATATACACAATAGGCTGTTTTTTTATTTCCGATTCCGGAGGTTTTATGGCTGTGTCTATGACCCGTTTTTCAAGTTTTGCTTCGTCTTCGACTTTGAAAATCTCGTCAGTCGGTTTTGAGTCCCCATATCTAAATAACATATCGATATTTTCAGGTTCGGATATGATGAGTTTGGATGTCTTGTCCACCCCCATAAACTTTTTTAAGTTTTCCAGATGATCCCCGTCAAAGGGGTTGCCCAGAACAAAGGCACTTTTAGAAGAAGCATCGCTTACTGCTACGACATGGTTTGATTTGCAAAATGGTATTGGCAGGACCCCCAATTGAACGTCTTCCGGGTTGATGGTAGAGATATAGGGAAGCTTCAAGAACTTTGCAATGTATTGAGCCATCTTACGGTTGTTAATGCCTATCTTTGAAGAAATACTATAGATTTTGGATGGCGCAATATTGAATAATTCATATTTTTTATCAGGATTCAGTTTCAATTTAGCAAATAGAAATTCTTTGAATTGAATAAAATCCGCTGGTTGTATCCCTTCATGCCATATGACAGCATCTCTTTTGAGCGCCTTCCAGCGGGCATCTGTTTTTATATGTTTGCGGACCTTGCGTATCAGGGCATCTTTTTCAATCGGTTTTACAAGGTAATCAACACCACCCACTGCAAATGCCCTGGCCTTGTCCTGTTCATCTCCCAGGGCAGTGACAAATATGACAGGGATATACGCCGTGTCGCTTCTCTTTTGCAATCTGGAACAGAACTCATAGCCGTTCATTTCCGGCATCATGATATCAAGCAGAATAAGACTGGGTTTGACCTTACTGATGGCTTCCAGACCTTTGAGACCACTGTCGGCGGTGATTACATCATAGCCGCTTCTTGTCAAAAACCGGTTGATCAACCTGAGGGTATCCGGCTCATCATCAATGCTCAAAATCAAAGGTTTTGCTTTACTATCCATAGATCACCTCAACATTCTCGAGAAAATGGAAAAGTTCATGGATCCGCTTTTGAATCTCGTCGTTATTTTTCTCCTTGGCCGCTTCTTCAATGGACTGACCAAGATCGGTGATAAGGTCAAATCCATAGCCCCCGCCGGTCCCTTTCATCTTGTGACCCAATCTGCTGATGGATTCATGGTCACCCTTGGCAAGGGCCTCCTTTAAAGCTATTAAATCCTTACGCCTGTTTTTAAGAAATCCAGGGATCAGGTCCTCTATTTCCTCGTCCACATGAACAATGATTTTTTCACCATGCCTGGCTTCATCTTCTTTTGTCATAGCTACTCCTTACTTAGATTGCGTATACTTAGGGATGGCTTCCATCAGCCGTGCCTTCTTTATGGGCTTGGTCAGATGAGCAGTGCACCCTGCATCAACACTCTTTTGCTCCTCCTCTTTGGTAGCGTATGCAGTCAGTGCAACAATGGGGGTGACCTTTTTTACCCCTTGTTTCCTTTCCCATGCCCTAATCTCCCTGGCGGCGGTATAACCGTCCATGACCGGCATCTGTATATCCATAAGCACAAGATCATATTTTCCGGATGTGAACTTCTCAACCGCAATCACCCCATTTTCGGCCATCTCTATCTGGTAGGGAGTCTTCTTTAGATAGGACTGGATCAGCAAACGGTTGTCTTCAACGTCTTCCACAAGTAGAATATGAAGGGGTTGGAGGTCTGCGGGGGCAGCAGGCATTGCCATTGCCGGCTCCTTTGCTGCCACTAAAGGTGTTTGGACGAATCTTTTGGGGTCTGCCTGAACCTGGAACCGGGCCGTAAATGAAAAGGTGCTTCCCTGATTCACTTCACTTTCCACCCGGATCAGTCCACCCATGAGTGCCACAAGACGCTTTGAGATGGTCAAACCAAGCCCTGTTCCACCATACTCGCGGGTCGTTGATGAGTCGGCCTGCGTAAAGCTGTCAAAGATCAGGTTCCTTTTTTCCGGGGGGATACCAATCCCTGTGTCAGTTACCGAGAAAAGCAGTTCAACATCTTTCGCCCCCTTCCCAATGAGCTCTGAGCTCTGTTTTTTTACTTCCAAAAATACCTCACCTTTTGCGGTGAACTTGATGGCATTCCCGATCAGGTTGATGAGAATCTGACGCAGGCGGACCGGATCGCCAACCAGATAGTTCGGTACATCCGGCCTAACATGAAAGGCCAGATCAAGCCCCTTTTCATGGGCGCGCATGGCGACAACCTCGCAGGTTTTTTCAACGATTTCGACAAGATCAAAGTCAATCTGCTCAAGATCAAGCTGGCCGGCCTCCACCTTGGAGATATCAAGGATGTCGTTAATGATTTTTAATAGGTTTTCTCCGGCTGAGCTGAACACCCGAACATACTGTAGCTGTTCGGGCGTCAATGGGGTCTCTTTAAGTAGATCGGCCATTCCGATAATGGCATTCATGGGTGTACGGATTTCGTGGCTCATGCTGGCCAGAAATTCCGTCTTGGAACGATTGGCGGTTTCGGCATCTTCTTTGGCCTGACGCAACTCTACAAGCATTCTGTTGCGCTCGGTCACATCACGTATAATGCCCTGGTATCCTATGATACTTCCATCATCGGCCCGGTACAAAATGGTGCTTTCCCGACACTCCATCAATGTTCCGTCTTTTTTACGGTATCTCACCTCATAGTCTCTTACAGATCCCTTTGTCTCAATATCCTGCTTAAAGCTTGAACGGTTACCGGGATTAAAATACAGTCCTGAGGCGTCAAGACGAAGCATCTCTTCCCTGGTGTAACCCCACATATCCAGTGCCGCTCGATTGAAGTCAAGAATCTTACCATCTGCGCCGGCAATACAGATTGCGTCTATGGATTCTTCGAAAAGACTACGATATCTCTCCTCACTCTCCCGCAGTGCCGCGGCCATCTTTTCCCTTGCGGTGACATCACGCAGGATCATGATTCTCCCTGCGGGTTTCCCATCGCGCCCCATAAACATGGATGCGCTAAGCTGAACATCCAGTATGCCCCCATCTTTGGTTAAACGCCTGGTTGCCAATGACCGGATGGTCTCACCGCGGAACACACGTTCTATGGCATCCTTTGTTTCGGACACGTCCTCCTCGGGCACAGAATACGTTCTATGGCCTAAACTCTCCTCCATTGTCCACCCGAAAGTACCTGTGAAAGCAGGGTTTAAGTAAGTTACCATACCATCTATATCGTAGACGATAATAGGGTCCGGCGCTGCCTCCATAACGGACAGGTATCTCTCCTCACTCTCCCGCATGGCCTCTTCCGCCCTCTTCCGCTCGCTGATATCCCGCACAACACCCCGGAACCCGATCGGTTCACCTGACGAATTTTTGATCAAGGAAGCAGATATCTCCACAATCTTTATAGTGCCGTCTTTTCTTATGATTTCATATTCAATTATAGATGAGGGCTTGCCCGTTCGATAGATTTCGTTAAAGGTTTGATACATTCTCTTGGCAGTTTCCGGGGTGGTGTAGTCCCGGTTATTTAGACCCATCAATTCATCCCTGGAATACCCCAATATTTCATATAATGAATCATTGAAAAAAGTGAGGTTTCCGGCAAGATCATTCTCAAAATAGCCTTCTTGAATGTTCTGAAGAATGGTTCGGTATTTCTCTTCACTCTCCCGCAGGGCCTCTTCCGCTTGCTTACGCTCGCTGATATCCCGCGCAACACCTCGGAACCCGATCGGTTCACCTGACGAATCTTTGATCAAGGTTGCAGATATCTCCAATATCCTTATAGTGCCGTCTTTTCTTATGACTTCATATTCAACTGCGGATGAAGGGTTACCTGTGCGATAGATTTCGCTAAAGTTTTGATACATTCTCTCGGCTGTTTCCGGGGTGGTGTAGTCCCGGTTATTCAGACCCAATAATTCATCCCTGGAATACCCAAATGTTTCATAGAATGGGTCATTGAAAAAGGTGAGGTTTCCGGGAAGATCCATCTCAAAATAGCCTTCTTGAATGCTCTGAAGAATGGTTCGGTATTTCTCTTCACTCTCCCTGAGCGCCTCCTCTGTTCGCCGTTGCTCCTCGATCTTTTCCGTGAGTTCCTCGTTCAGTTTTTCGGTGTGCTCTTTCTCTGCGGTTAAAAAGTCAATCAAGTTGCGATTTTCGAACTGCAGCTTCAAGGACGACATTGCAAAGGCATTTACGCGCCTCGCGTTCATTGTCATTACAATTGTGAAAATCACCGCCGCGACGCCCACGATAGTATGAATACCAGTGCCCTGGACGAAAAATTGCACGGTAAGGGGAATCATGGCGGGGATAGTAAAGGCCACAAAGACTTTTACCATGACAGCATACATTCCTAAGGCTCCCCCCACTAATCCAGTCACCCACATGATGAGCAGAGCTTGGTGCGCGATAGACCCTTTGGCAAACAGCCAGATAGCGGCACAACCCCAGACGATTCCATGTAACGCTTGTCCCATGGCATACCAGTCTCCCCAAGGACGGGATTGAGCCGATTCAGCACTTGCGCGATTGTATGCAAAAGCCAACAGGTAACGAAGAAACATGACTATCAAAAAACAGGAAAACCATAGGATCAGTACGTTATGTGGGATAACCGACCACAGGAAGACGATCAGGAGCCCGGCAAAAAGTATGCTCCACGACATCGCCAAAAGGCCGTGTGCATAAAGTATCTTTACCTGTTCTGTTCGGATCCACTGCACCTCATTGGTAACCTGTGGTCCTTCGATTATCCTCTCTTTATTCTTATCCTCTGCTTTCATTTTTAACCCCGAAAATATTGGATGATTATTGGGTGAATGCAAGCTGCAATAAGCATGGCCGTTAAACGGGGTCCCCTAATGTACGCGCTGCGGTCCCCCATTCTCCGGTGTCATATCAACTTGTTTTCATCCATATGGGTATATTTATTAATGTTTCAATGATTTTTGCTTTCCGAATCGGCTTTGCCAGATGAAGGTCGCACCCTGCATCAAGGCTTTTTTGCACCTCCTCTTTAGACGCGTAAGCAGTCAGCGCAACAACGGGTGTTGCCTTTACCTCTTTTTCTTGTTCCCATTTTCGGATCTCACGGGTAGCGGTATAACCGTCCATGACCGGCATTTGCATGTCCATCAACACCAGATCGTATCGATCGCATTTGAACTTTTCTACAGCAATCTCGCCGTTTTCTGCGATATCGATCTGACAGGGGGTCTTCTTGAGGAAGGATTGGATCAGCAACCGATTGTCTTCGGTGTCTTCTACAAGCAAAATACGCAAAGGTTTCAAATCTTCGGCATCGATAGAAGGTTTTGAAACCGCTTCTATTGGTTCAGTCGGAACTGCAAATTTGGCTGTAAAATAAAAGGTGCTCCCCCGTCCCAATCGACTCTCAACCCAAATACGCCCGCCCATCAATTCTACCAACTGCTTTGAAATACTCAACCCAAGCCCGGTTCCTCCATATTTGCGGGTTGTTGAGGCGTCGATCTGGGTAAAACTTTTAAAAATATGATCCACTTTTTCAGACGGAATACCGATCCCGGTGTCAGATACCGAAAACAGCAACTCGACCACACTTGCCTCTGGGTTGAAATGATGCTGTTTAACTTCAACCAAAACCTCACCGGCCTCAGTAAATTTGACGGCATTTCCTATCAGGTTAAGCAGAACCTGATTCAAGCGCACCGGGTCCCCCCTAAGCTGAACCGGCACCTCCCCCTTCATCTGACAGGTCAGTTCAATCCTCTTATCATGAGCCCAATGAGTTGTTATTTCATAGGTTTTTTCCATAACCGCGGTCAATTCAAAGTCAACGGTTTCGAGTTCCAGATGACCTGCCTCCACTTTGGAAATGTCAAGAATATCGTTGATAATACTTAAAAGATTTTCTCCAGCCGAGCTCAAGGCTTTAATATATCGCTGCTGCTCGGGGTTCAGCGAAGTCTCCTGCAGCAGTTCGGCCATGCCCACAATAGCGTTCATGGGGGTACGGATTTCATGACTCATGTTTGCTAAAAATTCGGTCTTTGCACGACTGGCAGCTTCGGCAGCCTCCTTGGCCTGTTTTAACTGATCGTTTATTGTGACCAACTCGTCGGTTCGCTCACGTACCTTTCTGTCCAAATCCGTTATATTTTCATTTAGTTGTGAGATCATCTTGTTAAAGGTTGCGGCCAGAACACCGATCTCATCCTTATCTTCGATATCGCAGCGAACAGATAAGTCGCCACCCATCACCTTTTCGGCGGCATTGGATAGACTTCGTATCGGAACCAGAACCTTTTTTAATACCAAACCCGCTGCTCCAATCGTCAGCAGAAGCACGATCACAGTAACACCGAGAATCAGATTCCGCAGCTTTGCAGCGCTGCTATTGAGTTCTTCAATATAAACCGATGAGGCGATGTACCAGTCAAACCCCTTGAAATACTTAACCCATGAAATCTTATCGTAAATATAATTCCCATTTTCACCAGGCTTGTCCCATTTATAGTACAGTTTATGGCCCGGTTTTTTTGAAGCCTCTATCAGCTCCTCAAGGATCGGTTTTTGTGTGACCGGATCGAGCAAATTGGAAACATTCGTGTTTTCGATATTGGGGTTTGGATGAACGATCAGGTTCTTCTTTGAGTCGAAAATATACATATATCCCGTGCGTGCGATTTTTATTCCGTGCAAAATCTGGCGGAGCTCCTCTATCATTTTTTCCTTCCGAAAAGAGACTTCTGCCTCGACATCGTCGATATACACACCGGTTCCGATGACCCATTTCCACTCTGGAAAATGTTTTGAATAGGTAAGCTTTTCAATGTGTGTCTCCTGGCCCAACCGTCTCCACCAGTAGGAGGTGTACCCCTCATTTTTCTCCAAAGCAACTTTGACCATCGGCGGAACAATAAGAGCACCTCGAACGTCTCGAACATTCGAGAAATCAGCATTTTGCAGCTCGGGATCCGGGTGGGATATAAGCACGGAATTATAATCCGAGACCCAGAGATAATCGATGCCCCCGGGGCCGTAGCGAAACGTCCGCAGCTCCTCAAGCGCAGACCGTTTCGCCTCGGCTTCTGTTAACAATCCCTGTTTATATTTATTGTATTTGGTTTTCAGAAAGGCTTCCTGGATCAAGGTAATGTTTTTGAGTTGCCGTTTGTAGAGCTCAAGGGCGGACTTATTATACGCTTCAATGCTAAGATATTCGCTTTTCACCAGTTCAAAGACATTATCAAGAATGGTCCTGGCTGAATTTTCTTCGGCTTCATAAAAGGTCTGTTTAATCAGCGGTACCGAAAAAAAGTAGATGGTAATGGAAAAAACCATTATGATGAGCAGAATGGGGAAAAAAATCCTTCTGAAAAGAACGGATGAGAACATGCCTTCCCTCCGAAAGTCTGAAAGGGTAAGAATTCGCTTTTTTTGAGAGCGGATCAAGCAAAAAAACCGAGGTTGATAGGGTTGTGTGACGGTCGGGGATGAGTAACGATATATTATGCCGCTACTGATGCGGCATCAAGCCCCAACCGGCTCCATCAAACCAAGACCTAAATACAGAATGAAGATCGTAATGTCAACCCGGCAATTAGCTAAAAATAGGCTGAAAATAGAGGACTTTGGATATTAGAGGCCGGTCTTCCCGCTCTCAGGAGGGTCTTTTGAATCACATCCACTAAATCTTGTGGTAGACAGGGGTTGAAAAAAGTGGTTCTTCTCCAACTAAATTGGAGAAGAACCATAAATTCTTCCCGAGAAGTCCGGGTCAACTCCTGGTACGCTGCAGAATTTTACCCCGTGTACTTATAACTATCTCTTCGATGGGAATTTTAACGCCGGCCTTTTCCATGCCCTTTTTAACGATAACAGGAAGTCCGGAACAGCAGGGGACCTCGACGATAGGAATGGTAATACTGTTGACCCCGGAATACTTGCAGATTTCCGCAAATTTATCAATATAGTGCTGGGCGTCATCTAATTTGGGGCATCCCATCACAACCGCTTTGCCTTGCAAAAAATCCTGGTGAAAAGAAGGATAGACTATCGGAACACAATCTGCGACCACCAGAAGGTCCGCTCCTTTAAGAAAGGGGGCCTGGGCAGGTACCAGCATGATCTGCACCGGCCAGTGGGATAGTGCCGATTCAGCCTCAGTTTCGACAGCAGCCGGCATGCCGGCCGCCTGATGAACACCCGCCGGTGCAAAAGTCTTCATACCGGCCGACGGACAGCCACCCGCCGCACCAAAGCTCTGCATGCTGCCGGACTGGCAGCCACACGCCATGGTCTCCTCCTTGGCGGCTTTTTCTTGCTCGGCCAGATGCTGGTGAACCGCCTCTTCATCAAACTCATCGGCTTCCCGCTCAATGACCTTGAGGGCACCGGTCGGGCATTCTCCCAGGCAGGCACCAAGCCCGTCGCACAATTTGTCCTCAATAATTCGGGCCTTGCCGTCTACAATCTCTAACGCACCCTCGGCACAGGACGGTATGCATTGACCGCACCCGTCGCACAGTTCTTCATCGATTTCTACTATTTTACGTGTTACTGCCGTGTTCATATCGACACCTCCGTTTTTTTGACTATCTGCTTTTTTGGTTTAACTATTTAAAAAATCGCTTTGTGATTTTATGTAACGTTAATGTTTATTTGTTTTCTAGTGTTTAAATAGTATAACAGGTTGGAGACCGTTACCTTGACTTAGGTCAAAAAAAGATGGTAATTCTGATGCTTGAGGATAAATTATGAAAAAAAAGCTTGATATATTATCTGAAACACCCCTTTTCAGCGGCCTTCCTGAAGACCAGCTCAGAGAAATCGAGCAGATTGCGATAGAAAAAAATTTTAGGAAAAGTGAAACAATTTTTATTGAAGGTGACGACGGCATTGGATTTTACGTCGTTGTAGAAGGCAGAATTAAAATTTATAAATTATCATCCGAAGGCAAAGAACAGATTCTGCATATATTCGGTGCGGGAGAGCCGTTTGGAGAAGTTCCGGTCTTTACCGGAAAACCATTTCCGGCCAATGCCGAATCTCTTGCCAAAAGCCGTCTTTTGTTTTTCCCAAGAAAAGCATTTGTCGATCTTATCTCTGATAACCCCTCCCTGGCCTTGAATATGCTTGCGGTCCTTTCAACCAGACTCCGGCGGTTTACGGTTCAGATAGAAAATCTTTCCTTAAAAGAGGTGCCGAGCCGTTTGGCCGCCTATCTGATCTATCTGGCAGAAGAACAGGGACGTAAAGATTCTGTGAAACTGCATATTTCAAAAGGGCAGCTTGCAAGCCTGCTGGGTACCATTCCGGAAACCCTGTCGCGTATTTTCGCCAAGATGAGCGCACAGAATCTAATACAAGTGACCGGCCGTGATATCAGCCTCATTGATCTTGCGGGCCTTGAAGATCTGGCGGAACACGGGAAGTAAAACTATTTAGTGCCCATCCATAAATACATTTGAGCACTAAGTAGTTTCCAATTCATAAATGAGATATTTTTTCGATGAGCAAGGCCGCACAAGGGTTTTCGCCCGAGGCGTACGTCTGTACGTCGAGGGCGGAAACCCGCGGAGAACGCCGCTCATCGGGAAAATAGCCATTTATGGATGGAAACTATTTGAACGCCACCAATTCCTTACTCAAAATCCTGATATGATGCATCTCTTCTTTGATAATGGCTTCAATCCTTTGCTTGCCGCGATTCTCCGAAACCGCATCTTTCATGCCTAAATAAAAAGCGATGGAATCTTTTTCGGCAACAATGGCGGCCTTGAGAATCTCTTTCATGGATGAAAGCTCTATCGTTTTTTCAAAAAATACGCGTGTATCGGCCAGCGCCTTTAAGTATTGAGCGGCTTCGCCGGCAGGGTCGAATACGGTCGCTTCTTTTTCTTTTTCCGATAATTGAGACCGCATGATTTGAAAGGTCTTTTCGTGTTCATCTTCCATGCCGGCAAGACCCAGCAAAAGTTCTTTGGCTTCAGAACCGCTAACATTTTGGGCTGCTTCTCTGTAAAAATTGGCACCGTTTCTTTCGATCTGCTCGGCCATCGCAAATATCTCTTCAGCGTTAAATTCGTAGCTCATTGAATAAAATCCTTTCTTTTTAATATTATTTTTCCATTGAAAATCAGATTTAAATATAAAGATTATATCCTTACTTGTAAAGCGCTCTCGCCCCGATTTCTCGCGAAAGGTGCAGTAATCTTAAATCTATAGTGAGCATTTAAAATCCGGATCTTGCACGTCATCACCAGCAACAACCAGTCCTTCCAAGCGTCACAATTTTGCCATCGAACTCGACTAAAAAAATCTTTTCCTATTTCTAAAAGCCATAAGCTTATCAAATAACTGTATTAATTATATTTGCTATCGGCTTTAACCCCTTATTTTTTGGCATGATTCATGCAGCCCACTCTATTTTAGTATTTTTTCATCGTGCCTCGTCGTCTTACTTGCCCGTCATCCGGAAGGCGGGGTGGCAATGGAATAAATTTGTCACTAAATACGCCAATTTAAACATTAAATGACTCCGGAAAAGGAAGTTTAACATGCTTCAAAAACTGAGAGGCAACAATGAACGCGGTTTTACCCTGATTGAGTTGATGATTGTTATTGCGATTATCGGTACTCTGTCAGCCATCGCTATCCCCAACTTTTTAGGCTATCAAACAAGGGGGCAGAATCAGGCAGCTCGGTCCCAAGCCAAGAATTTTCACAATCTGGCCTTGGGCTACTTTGCAGACAACGGGGACGGTACTGTCACTAGCGCGAATATGACACCCGCTTACGTACCAAATCCTGAAGTAACTGGTGACGGCACATATGGAAACGTTGGTGGTACTATTACAGGCACCGGTACATTTGCTCACACCGCCTCAAGCACCACATATACAGTAACAGGCAGTACCGGAGAGGTATCCTAATACCTAAAAACTGCATGAAAACTTTTGAAAAGGATATCATGCTTTATAATAGGGGATAAAGAGGCTACCATCCGTAGAACCGAAGCAGAGTCAGAGTAAATCAATTTTGTCCTAAAGCGGAAAGGCAGGTCAATAAAACTACTACCGGGAAAAATTGACCTTTTTTTCTGTTCTAAAAATGATGATCTCGTAAAAAATCACGAATGGAAGATTCCCTGCAGCCCCGGTAGTCGGGATCCTCCAAAGGCGGATAAATCTACGCTGCGCTTCGGCAAGCTTGCAGGAATGCGCTCGCTGTGCAGTTCAATTAGCGAATAATTCTCCAACACATCGTAGTTCATGAGCCGCTTAATCAGCAGGTTACGAGTTTCTCCCGGTATTCTTTGATTTTTTCAATCAATACCGGAATAAATTCGCGGCAGTCGTCAACAATGCCGTAGTCAACCTGTTCAAAGACCGGTGATTTGGCATCGTTGTTGACGGCTACCATGACTTTGGCACCGACGACGCCCACCATATGCTGCAATTCACCCGACAGGCCTACCCCGATATAAAGTTTTGGACTTACCATTCTGCCGCTCTGTCCGATCATCGTCTCTAACGCGGTCCAGCCTGCGTCAACCGCCGGCCGGGTGGAGCCCAGTGCGGCGTTCAGCGCTTTCGCCAAATCGGCAATCATGCCCCATCCCTCCTTGTCGCCGGCACCGGCACCGCCGGCAACAACGATGGAGGCAGACTCAAGGGACACACCCTCGGTTTCTTCACGAACGACTTTAAGGGTTTGAATGCGCCCGGGGATTGCATCCGGAACTTTTAGGGGAACAATTTCGCCTGTTCTGCTTTCATCCGGATGGGGGCTGGTAAAAACGCCTGTTGCGATCGTGGCCATCTGTGGGCGCTTTTCCGGACAAATGATCGACATCAGCCCGCCATATGCGGGAATTTTACTTATCAAAAGTTTGTTTTCATCGAGCACAAGATCAATGCAGTGCGCCGTCAATCCGGTTTTAAGTCCGGCCGCTATCAGCGGCGCCAGTTCCGTTCCCGTAGAGGTAGAACCGATAAGCATGATTTCCGGCCGGCGCTCTATTGCAAGTTTAACGATAATTTCAGTATAAATCTCCGGTTGATAAAAGGCTAGGTCGGGAGCGTTGCCCAAATAAACCTTGTCGGCACCGGCTGCAATCAGTTGCCGGGCTTGCTCACTAATATTATCTCCCAGCAGAACCACCTCTACACAAGTTCCCAGCTCCGCAGCAAGTTTCCGTGCCTGGCCGATTAGCTGGAAAGAAACAGCAAGCACCCGACAATCAATCTGTTCGGCAATGACCCATACGGAACTGTCTTGTTTCTTCATAGATGTTTTGAATCCTTCCTTTATATCACGCCGGCATCAGCCAGTTTTTTAACCAGTTGTTCGGCTTTTTCTTCCCTTGTGCCGGAAATTATTTCAACTGTTCGCCGGCTTGCTATCGAGTCAAGATTTGAAACAATTGTCGGCGATCCTTTTTGCCCCACAGTCTCTTCCAACAGACCTAATTGATTAATGCCCCACTCGGCAATCTCTTTTTTTCTGGCTTTGATAATGCCTGAAAAGCTGAGAGTTCTTGGAGTATTCAGCTCTCTGGATACCGTCAAGACAGCCGGAAGTTTTACCTGCACCAGGCGATATCCATTTTCCATGCCGGCCTTTACCTTCCACCACCGGTCGCCATATTCAACCAGCTCTTTAACCCTTGTGACCACCGGTATCTTCAAAAACGTTGCGATTTGCGGTCCGACCCATTCCGTACTGCCGTCGCTGCTGGCCATCCCGCAAAAAACCACATCATACTCTCCTATTTGCTCTATCCCTTTGGCCAGAGTATACGCTGTAGCATAAGCATCAGCGCCGCCAAAAGCCTGATCGGTAAGCAGGTATCCATGGTCAGCCCCCAGGGCCAGACATTCCTTGACAATATTTCCTGCCGGAGGAGGCCCCATGCTGAGTACGGTAATATGCGCATCAAGCTGCTCTTTAAGCTGCAGAGCTGCTTCCATTGCATTTTTATCCATAAGATTCAAAACCAGCGGAACGTCGCGCCTCATGAGGGTTTTGGTGACAGGATCTATTTTTATCTTGTGGGCCTCTTTAGGGTCCGGGACCGCTTTGACACATACGACGATCTTGAGCATTGTATAAATCCTAGTCTTATTTATGAATCATCTCCAAAGGAGTTGGAGTGATCCTAGGGGTTCAAGGGGTAAAGGGTTCGAGGGTTCGAGTGAAATACTTTAAAATATCTATGCCTTAATAGCAGCAGTTGAAAGTATACTCAAAACGATGATAAAATCGTTTGAAAGCAAAGACTTGAACCCTTGGCCCCTTGAATCCTCGGACCCTCTTCTCCAACTAAATTGGAGAAGAACCTTATTTATGAAAGCGCCCAACGGGCGACAATAACCTTCATAATGTCGGAAGTGCCGGCGGAGGGGCCCAGAACAAAGGAATCGCGCAAATAACGGGAAACCGCATATTCTTCCATGCACCCATAGCCGCCGTGTATATCAACAGCCATTTTTGCCGCCCTTTGAGCTGCCTCTGTGGTGAAATACTTGGCAGCAGCAAATTCGTTGCTGCAACGCTCGCCCTTATCCTGCATAGCAGCGGCTCGATAACCCAGCAGAAAACCTGCTTCCAGATCGATTTTCATGTCCGCCAGTTTGTTTTGAATAGTTTGTAATCTGCTGATCGGTTTTCCATAAAGAATGCGTTCATTTGCAAATTTAATGGATGCTTCGAGACAGGCGGCCTGCAATCCCAGTGCGCAGCCGACCATGCCGCCTCTGCCGACTTCGCCAATGGCACCCAGGGCGACCCGTATGCCCTTGCCTTCCGCACCCAAAAGATTTTCTTTCGGAACCCGGCAATTTTCATAGGCCAGTTCACCGGTATTGCAACCGCGCATACCGACTTTATTCTCTTCATGGGTCGCCTTGAATCCTTCCATGCCTTTTTCCATGATAAAGGTCGAGAAGGCTTTGGGATCTTCCTCGTCCCGGGCCAGAATCGTCATTGTGTCGCCAATATGGGAGTTGGTAATGAAGCATTTACGTCCGTTGAGGATATAATCGTCACCGTCTTTTTTATATGTCGAACGGATACCGGTGGGGTCCGAGCCCCCTGTGGCTTCGGTCACGGCGGTGCCGGCCAGTCGTTCTCCTTTTGCCAGGGCAGGTAAAAACCTCTTTTTCTGCTCCTCGCTGCCGAATTGCAAAATGGGCTCGATACCCAGAGCAAAAACCTGGAGCATCATGCCTGTTGCTACCGAAACCTTGCTGACTTCTTCCACCGCGATAAGACGGGCGGTATATCCCAATCCCAGGCCGCCATATTCTTCCGGAATGGTCAATGCCGTCATCTCGGCTTCGACCATTGCTTTAACAACTTCTTCACTGGCCTTGCCGGTCTCTTCCATTTCAGGAACCTTGGGAGCGACCCTGGTTTCCGCAAATTCACGAGCCGCCTTTCTGAACATTTCCTGTTCTTCTGTAAAAGTAAAATCAATCATTTTTGTTTTCCTCCTTTATAGATAAGAATCCCGGCCCGGAGAACCAGGCTTTGGTTTCACCCCATAGGGGTGCACCTATCTCAAATGCAGTAAATTAAATTCCAATTGGAATTTGTGATTTTAGACACAAAACCCCAAAGGCAGATTAATCTGCTCTACGCCACGACATGCTGCGCGTAATGTACTCGCTGTTGCAGTTCAAGATAGTCGATCAGTGAGTTGATCGATCTGTCCAGATTGGCGGTCGATTTGTCCAGACCATACATAACCGTAGCTCCCAACATGCCGGCAAACAGCATTTCGGTTATGGCGCTGGTACTCACGTCTTTATTCAGTCCGCCCGACTCCTGGCCCTCATCCAGCAGCCTGTTGATCATGGATTTAAGTCCGATAAACCCTTTATGCACTTCTCTGGACAAATGGGGGCGCTGATCGTTCAGCTCAACGGAAAATGTAATGAAGATACACCCTCCGGGAAAATTCTCGGAATCTTTAAGATACAGGTCTCTGAAGTTTTCCAGGAACCTTTTAATTTTTTCGATAGGATTTTCAATTTCATCCAGGCCTGAAAGATTTTTTTCACGCCAAATTCTGCGCGCCTCATCCAGAACCTGGAAGAAAAGCTCTTCTTTGCTCGCAAAATGATTGTAAAACCCGCCCTTGGAAGTGTTTGCAGCCTTTATAATATCGTGCAGTGAGGTGCTTAGAAGCCCTTTAAGGGAGAACAGTTTCAAGGACTCGTAGATAATTTTTTCTTTTAGATTCATTCTGAATACCTTTTTTGCAATACAGAGACAGACCGGTCGGTCTCTTCCATTTAATACAATGCTTCCCTACAGTCAAGCCCTTTTCACAACCATAGCCATGTTTATCTCACCTTGACATCTTTCACTCTAAATCCATATTATGCGGATTCAACATATGCAGCCTCAAAAACTTGAAATTATGCTATAAATTAAGGATCAGACGAAGACGGAACCTGGGTTGAGACATGGTCCTTTTCAGTCACGAAAATTAAAGGGGCATCATTTTTGAGAACAAAAGAAAATTTGTTCAATCCAATTGCCACAATGTGCAATCTATTGAGTTGACATTATATTATTGTTATTATAGTCTTATTACAATTTGCATCTTGATAAAGTCGAATCCCCTGCGAGAATAAGACAAAGACCTCTGCGCTCAATCTGCTTATTTACATTTAACGCATATCTTGATGTGAAAAAATAACCGATTTGCTGAATATGACATCGTTAAAGTCACATGATGGGTAGATCGGCTTTCCTTATTTAAAATAAATCGGAAGATTTGTTTATTCCCGAAAAAACAACCTAAACAAATAGTTAAGAAACTTGAAAAAAGACTGTAGAGTCTTCAAAGGAACCCATTGCCATTGGTAATTCTGCCGGCGGGATTATATATATCAATCCAGATCATGAGAGACTCTTTGGACAATCACTGGAAGAAGCGCAAGAGCTTAACTTGTCGTAGTTCGCGTACTCTGGACCTCACGACTCACGTTCTCAGAGACACAAACC
>JACNIG010000227.1 GCA_014383215.1 Candidatus Desulfatibia vada
TACTCAATCAGCAGTCCTTTTTTATTTTTCTTCAACACGTTAAGCGATCGGCTCGCCGATACCGGCCCTGCCTCACTTTCTTAGACCCCTATCCCTTTTCAAATATACCGCTCGGGATAAAGAAAAATTTCCGGGAAGATCCTTTCTTTAGACTTTTTTTCAGTAGAGATCCGGCTGCCTTCACTTAGTGATATAAATATAAAGAAATCAGCTGAACACCTAATCTGCTGCTGCACTTGGAAATGTCGCTGTCATGCCTCTTTTGATTAGCTTTGCCTCTCTGCTTTCTACTTTTACCGTGGCCCGGGCGGCTGAAGTCTGGCGGACGGTGCCGCAGGCAATTGTTGCACCTTCAACTGAATAGAAGCAAACATCGGCCCCCATGATAAATCCGGCCTCTTTCCCTGCATCGATATAAACATGACCTCTACTGACATTTACCTTGGTTACTTCCGCTGCAAGAGCGCCACCACCGGTATAAGTGGCGATGATTGTTATCGTTACTAAAAATAAAAATGCTTTGATTTTCCGCATACAGCCCTCCCGTCATGTAATCGAAAGTATCACGAACATATATTATAAAAACCGGATTTTGGGAAGGATTTTCCAAAAAAAAGACCGCCACGAGGGGCGGCGTATATGCAGATTAGAGCCTGAGACCTTTGCAAAATGGTAAGTTCAGCCAGCCCCGTGAAATGCAAGGCACATTTCACTGGAGCTCGCTGTCGTAGTTCAGTCCTACCTGGTTTTTATGCTGCAGCCTCCGACTCCTGGATCTGGCCGGTACCGAAGGAAGGCGTATCTTCGGCCTTGGCTGTTGACGTAAGCATCTTGTAACTCCACAGCAGTCGATTTCCGATTAGTCCCGCCAGGCGTTTATAAAAATGAAGCCCTTGTTCCGGATGTTTTTCAAGAACCTTTGCAAATTCCGCTCTATGAAAATTATCCAATACCGTCGGCTTCAAGCACTGCCCCGAAGCAGAGTATGCCTCGCGGCCGGTCAGGCTCGACCAGCCAAACGCTTCACCGGCGTTATCTACCGTGTAAACCACCGGTCCGGTTTCGCAGATGCTCAGCTTCACACGTCCCTTGATTAATATATAAAAGTAATCAGCGGGATCTCCCTCATGAAAGAGAAACTCTTCCTGCTGATAGGATTCCCTTACGGCAGTGCCCATAATATCTTTAACAACAGCCTTGTCCATTTCCCAAAAAAGATCTGATTGTTTGATAAACATGGTTTCCTCCTTTCATCTCAAACCGTCAAAGGCTGCAAGAAATGCATGTTGGAGCCCATGATTATGAGATTGAAAGCGTCTAAACCAAGGTAAACAAATGTTAGCATTTTCCATGGTAACAATCGCCGGCAATTAATTCCCCCAAAGGGAACGGCTGGTTCCCTATGGGGCCGAATATCGGCATTTTAAGGTATCCTATGATCATGGGCCCTCCGTCCAAAAAGCCCTAACAGCAGGAAGATTAAAGCGCATTGCCAATCAAAAAAAGGTGCGTAAAATCGAAGCCTGAAATTATAAGTTAGACAACAATGCGCTAGAGAAGATCGAGTGAGGGATAAGAGCGCAACATAAAAATCTGAGGAGTCGGAAATCAGTCTGAGATCTTATGTCAAATTATAACAGGGTAAATGTCCAAAAGTCAATTTCAATAACGCCGTAGATGGGACTTTTTACGACGCCATCAAAAGTATTTTTTTACGATCTGCCTGGCAAGTTCCATGGAGCAGGTAAACGCCGGCGAGACAGGGTTTAATATGTGGACGGCATCGCCGTCTTGATGCAGTAAAAAATCCATCACCATTTCTTTGGTGTTCCAGTCAACAAGCTGGGCACGAATCCCAACCTTGCTGCTCGATTCGATATCCTCAGGGTTGAGGCGCTTAACGAGCTTGCCGGCGTTGCGGAAAAAAAAGGAAGAATCATATTTTCTGGGTTCGCTGAATGCAACCGTCCGGAATTGGGAATTGAGGCAAAAGAGAACTATATCGGACAGGACAATCGACAGGCCTTCAGAATCTATGCCTGTAAATATTCCGTAGTTTTCACGGCCAAAGGCCGGGATGGCGGTGGGGCCAAGATAGACATCGCCGTGGACACTGCGGGTGAAATGAACGCCCAAAAAGGGGTTACGAATGTCCGGCACCGGATAGATATTGCCATTGACTGAATAGAGTGCGGTCTTTTTCAGTTTGCGGTAGATCCCCTTGAAAGGAATGAGGCGATAATTATAGCCGTAACCAAAGGCCTGAGCCACCAGGTCGCAGTGGGCACCGGCAGAGTTAATGAAGCGGGAAAATGCGATTTTGCCGCGGGTGGTGACTGCCGTGCGGGTACCGACAAGACCCTTTAAGCGGCAATTGGTGACTATTTTCACCTTCCCGCTGCCGGCAAGTTCTTTGCGAATACTTTGCAAAACCGCTTTGGGATCCACCTGGGCGGTGTGGTGCGAATACAGGGCCTTGCCGGTTGTTTTGGCGTTAGGCTCGATCTCCGCCAGCTGCTTTTCGTCGATAATTTCTACCTTGGCGCCGTTGGCCGTTGCCCGGTGATAAAGCTCATCAAGTGCCGGCAGCTCGGCATCATCGCGGGCAACGATGACCTTACCCTTTTCAAGAATCGGCAATCCCTTTTCCTTACAGTATGCTTTCATCAGGAAATTACCCTTAAGGCACATTTTAGCTTTTAGGCTGTCGGGGCTGTAATAGATTCCCGCATGCAGGACACCACTGTTGCGGCCGGAGGCATGCAAACCGAGTTCCGGCTCTTTTTCGATGATAACGATTTCATCATATCCACAGGCAATCAGCTCTCTTGCCACGGTGAGCCCAATGATGCCTGCGCCGGCAATCAGGATGTCGGTTTTATCGGCAAGCACTAATATTCTCCTCCATACTTGATTTTTCCAAGTTATTGCGGCGGCAAAAAATCCTTAAGGTTGATAACTTTTTCGCCTTTGGTGGATCTTTTCATGCTTTCCCAGGTTCCGCGTACTTTGGCCTTGCGAATTTCGTTGACAATAGTTTTTAGCTCAAGGCTTTTTTCGATAATATCTTCAATTTGATCTTCACGCTCTTCCCAGCGGGCGTCAAGGTCTTGTGTGTCCAGCTCGAATTGTCCTAAAGATGAAAGCACCGCTCCTAAATGGGACATCATACCGTAATGTTTTGTATTCTGAAGGTAATACGGGCAATGGCACCATAGACTGATGCATTGGAAACCCCGTTTAACACCTTCAGACTGAAGAGTGGAATGAACGGCACTGGGCCCCTGATAGGAAACAGGAATTACGTTTTTCTGTTTAAGCCTGGAAAAAACCTCTGCGTTTGAGGCAATACCTGAAATAATCCGATCCGTATGGAGGACGCCGTCATACATGCTTCCCAGGGTAATAACGGTTTCGACTCCGAGTTGGCGGCAAAGGGAAAACAGTTCGTCTGCAAAACGATACCATTGCAGATTGGGCTCGACGGCCTCTAGAATAACAAGATCGTTGGAGCCTGTTTCGATCCGGGAGGCATAAAATGTTCCTCCCGGAGGTGCAAGGTGCTTCAGAGTTCCGGCTTCTATATCTACTTCAGGACGATTGATATCATAGAGGTAAAAGGTATCCGGATTGATCTCGGCAAAAGACTGCGCCTTCAGCTTGCGGATTAAAAAGGCGGCCATGCCTCTGGAAACGTCCAGGGCATTGCCCCAGCCGTCAAAGCCCGCAATTAAAATGGGCGCTTTCAGATCAGGCCATTCCCTCACGTGAATACCTTGTGTTTTCATAACCATACTCTGGCATTCAGATAATGGAAAGTCAAGACGATCGCTTGCTCCATTTTAACCGGTTTTTATTGATTTTCGACCAAATAGCTCTAAAGATCTCTAGTTTTTCTGCCGATAATAGAATAAAGTTGTGAAAAGGCAAACCTCTCGAAAGAGTGGGACGCAAAGCCTCCGGCCCGGTTATGATGGGTTAGCTAAAACTTTTTGTTTTCAATCCTATCTGTTTAAAAAATAGAATTTCACCCTTCGGACAAACCTGGATCGTTAGAAATCCGAGTTGATCATCCTGCACAAATGAAAATATTTGCAGTTTGGGTGCGACTATGTTATTTGAAGATAGGATTGTAATATCATTTGAATATTACAGTGAAATCTAATCGTCTTCAGTCAGCCGATTAGATCATCGCCTCTATTTTCGAGGCTGTTTCCAAACATTCAATTTTGCCCAAGATCTTAGATGCAAAATTAAAAAAGAGCATGGTAGTGGTATTCTATGCGGAAGTTTTACAATCGAAATATGTTTTGAAGGTTAACCTGAACTGCACAGCGCTCGCTAACCCCGCAGCTTGACTTCGATGAGCTCCCTTCGGCCTGAGCTCAGGGTCGAAGACAGTCGAGTCGCTGCAGGGAGCTTCAATTAAAAGCGGCAACGATAAAATAATCAGCAACAGCCATCATGGGAAACCTGTTATGATCGATCTGAAAGAGATGACCGTACTGATCGTGGATGACATCATCACCATGTGCAAATCCATACATCGCATGATGAAAACCATCGGATACGGTGATCAGTTTTTCTATGCTCATAATGGAAGAGAAGCTTTGCGCATCCTGCGCAAGGAGCCCATCGATTTAGTTTTGATGGACTACAATATGCCCGAGATGCAGGGCGGTGAAGCCTTAAGCGTTATTCGGGATGACCGGATATTAAGAGATATACCGGTAATTATGATTACGGCCCAGGCCTACCAAGATTATGTGGCCGAGGCGGCTGAGTCCTATGTTGATGCCTTGATATTGAAGCCTTTGACCATCAAGATACTGGGAAACAAGGTTGTCGATGTCGTTGCCAAAGCCAACAATCCTCCTCCCATTGTCGCCCATCTTAAAAGAGCCCGGGATTTTGAAGAAGAAGGCGATCTGGATGCGGCCATCCAAGAAGCCCTGCTGGCCATGGAATTGGATCCGGATTCATCCCGAGCCATCCGTGAACTGGGCTATTTTCATTTAAAAAAAGGGGCTTTAGAAGAGGCTGAAAAGTGGTTGTTGCAGGCCGCCCGGATGAATCATATGGATGTGATCGCTTGCCATAATCTTGGGGAGTTGTATCTCAAGCAGGATAAAATCGATGATGCTCATCATTACTTTGAAAAAGCCATGGCGATCAGCCCGCGCCACCTTGACCGCGGAATCAGTTTTGGCAAGACCCTGGTTCAAAGGAACATGACCCCCAGAGCCATTAAGGTATTTACCCAGGCTTTCAAATTTTCGAGAACTCCTTTAGTGCTTCAGGAGGAAGTTGCCGATTTTTGTTTTGAGAACGGAGCAGGAGAGTATGCCGCCTCCCTTTTCAAGGAGCTGATAAGTCAACTGCCGCAACGGACGGACCTTCTTTTTAAGCTGGGTAAAACATGGGAATCTTTAGGTGATGTCAAAAAAGCATTACCATATTTGATTGAAGCGGAAAAAAATGATGACGCAAACCTGGAAGTTAAACTCCACCTTGCCCAGGATTATATATCTTTAGGCAAGCCGATTTGGGCTGAAACAGTTTTGAAAAGATTGTTAAAAATCGACCCGGACCATAAAGAAGCCCAAGAGCTTTTACAAAGTTGTGTTAAAATGTGAGGAAGAAGCCAATGGCAAGCGCTAAAGAATTGCTTGAAGTTTTAATAAAAATTAATTCCATCTCCAATGACCAGCACCTCGATTTCAAGGAGAAACTGCAGCATATTATTCTTGAAATTGTCCGGCACATGCGTGTCAAAAGCAGTTCTATCATGCTTGTGAAAGGCTCTAAGAGCATTAAAGTTGCGGCCTCGACCAATACCGACTTGATAGGCATAAAGCAAAGTCTCGATCAGGAATCTCCCTCCTCCTGGGTTTGCATACATAAAGACCTTTTGTATGTCGAAGATATTTCCACCAGTGATATTTTCCCGGAGCGTTTTGAGCACTATGAAGGATGCGCCTTGTTGCTGGTACCTATCATCGTCAAAAATAAGGTTATTGGAATCATAACTGCAACGAATAAGATAGGTGAGGATTCTTTTCCCCAAGAGGAACAGAAATCCCTGTTAATTTTAGCGGGGCATGTCATCGGTGCTCTTGAAAATCAACGCCTGACAGAATCTTTAGAAAGGAAAAAGCGCACTTTACAGCAGAAGAACCTTCAATTAGAGAAGTTGGAACAGCTTAAAACCGACTTTTACAATATGCTGATCCACGATTTAAAAGGGCCGGTTTCGGAATTGATAGCAAATCTTGACATTCTCTCTTATGCTGTTTCCGACGAAGACCGCGAATATGTGAACGCCGGTAAAACAGCGTGTGATACATTATACTCCATGGTGTTCAATCTGCTGGATATTGCCCAGCTTGAAGAAGACCGGCTCAAGCTGGTCCATGAAAAGATTGATCCTCAGGACCTGCTCAAAGAGGCTCTGGCCAGGCTCTTTGGTCTTTTCGAGCTGAAAAACCTGACTTTTGCGGAAAACTTTCCAGCCTCTGAAACTACCGATTTTTTCTGGGGCGACCGCGGCATTCTGCTCCGAATTTTACAAAATCTTTTAACGAACGCCATCAACTATTCACCTCCTGATAATACCATTGAGGTGGGTTTTGAGTATTTGCCGTCTGCAGAGATCATATTTTTCGTTAAGGACAACGGCCCCGGTGTGCCTGCCGAGCACCACAAAAACATTTTTGACAAATATTTCCAGCTTGACAAAAAAAGCGAGGGACGTGTACATACAACCGGCTTGGGGTTGACCTTCTGTAAGATGGCCGTGGAAGCCCATCAAGGAAAGATCTGGGTTGAAAGTGAAAGTCAAAAGGGGAGCCGCTTTTGCTTTACCCTACCAACAGCAAAAACAACTCTTCAAAAAGATTGATAAATTCGTATAAAGCCGAATTCATCAGGTGTTTAGTTTTTAGTATTTAGTGTTTTGTTTCAAATATATACCAACATACCAGCTTGTTGAATCACCAAACACTAAACACCAAATACAAAATACTCTAGCAAAAAGAGTGCTTTAGCAATTACATAATTACGGATGCAGAGGGTGCCAAAAAATGAATAAAGAAGAGCTAATAGAGCAAATAAGACAAAGAGCGAGGAAAAATTTTTCTTTGGGGTACAATTGCGCCGAGTGCGTTACCGAAGCGGTGCTCTCTTTGGTGGAGACCGGATTGCCCCCGGAAGTGAAAAAACTGGCAACGGGATTCGGCGGCGGCATCGGGCTCTACGGCGATACTTGCGGCGCTGTCGCTGGGGCTGTCATGGCCGTCAGTGCCGTCCACGGAAGAAGCGTCCTTCCCGAGGGAGAAGGCAAGGAAGTTCTCAAGAAATCGAAAGAACAGCTTTACGGAAAACCGGGTCTATACAGATTGTTCAATCAGATTCCGAATCGAATCAAAGAAAAGTACGGGGAGACACTCTGTAGAGAGTTGACCTCCAAATGGCACGCAGCCTGGCTTTCTCGGGAGCATGCTCTTTACTGTCGTGAGATAATTACGGATGTCGCTGAGATGGCCGCTGAGCTCATTTTCTCAGATACAGACGAGGCGGCGGCGCAACCCTTCGGCACCAATGTGGAGAATCTGGAGGATTGAGTCCCCGGCGGATATTCTATAACCTTTATTGAGCGAAAGTCGAGGTTGCTGCAGATCGCCCGGTAACGGGATCTTTGTTTGCGGCGACAACGTGTCTGCATAAATCGTTTGGCATCATCAAGAATCGGTTTAAGTAAAACATAGAATCCTGCAATTTACTCATTCTTAACGTTTCCTCCGCAAGGAATATCCAGCATACGCATGCGATGCCTGAGTGCGCCCGGATGCGCTCCACCTTTCCTGCCGCCTTACCACCCGTTATTTGAAGCTCCCTGCAGCAGGCTGCAGGGAATCTTCGACTGTAAGGAATGCTGTCTATTTTTTGATTCGCTCGCTAACCCCGCAGCCCCGCTGAGCGGGATTTCCGCTACGCTCCATCAAGCTTCTTGCGGGAAATGCGCTCGCTGTGCAGTTCAAGAAGAATAAAAGGTGAAGTCAGATGGAGTTTAAAAAAATCGAGAAATCAAAAAAACCGGCTATGGTTGTGCTTGTCAGCATTATAGTTTCCATCATCGTTCTGTTTGCCGGTGTGATGGGAATGGGAATCCTCTCGAGGATGAAAACCCCTCCGGCCGAGGCCAAAAACGGCGAACGTCCCCTAAAGGTAGAGGCTCTGCAGGTTGAACAAGAAGATATCCTCGTGTTGATTTCCGGCTATGGTGAAGTAAAAGCATTGACTGTGGTGCCGATAGCGCCCGAAGTTGCCGGAAAAATTGTCACGATACACCCTAGACTGAAAGCCGGTGAAATTATCCCTAAAGGAGAAGTCCTTTTTAAAATTGATCCAACCGATTATATGATTGTCCTCAAAACCGGCAGGGAACGCCTGAAAATCCTCAAGCGCAGTCAAGAACTTGCCAAAAAAGAACATGAACGCGTCCGGGTATTGCTGGAAAAGAACAGCGTCGGCACTCAAGCAGGTGTTGAAGCGGCTGAGAAGATGATTCTTTCAGCGGCTGATCTGACCAGCCAGATAGCACAGGTTCTGGCAACGGCGGAGACCAATCTTAAACGCTGCGAGGTCCGCGCGCCCTTTAATGCACGTATCAAATCGGTTGCACTGGAAAAGGGTCAGTATGTCACTCCGGGGCAAAATGTCGCCGTCCTGGCGGATGATTCGGTTTTAGAAATCCAGGTGCCCTTGGACAGCCGGGATGCGCAACGGTGGCTCCGTTTTAAAAAAGAAAAAACAGAGAAAGCAACCGCATGGTTTTCCGGCCTTGAAAAAGTGCCGAGCATCGTCCGCTGGACGGAGAATAATAACGGACAAACCTGGGAAGGCCGGCTGCACCGGGTAGTGAAATTCGATCAGCAAACTCGCACCCTTACCGTTGCCGTGCGGGTTGATGCTGAAACTGCAACTAAAAAAAACCCGGAATCTTTGCCCCTGGTCGAAGGTATGTTCTGCTCGGTGAAGATTGAGGGCAGAACCCTGCATAACGTTTTCCGACTCCCCCGGCAGGCAGTCAGTTTTGAAAATACGGTATATGTTGTCCTTGACAATCGCCTGAAAACTGTACCGGTAAAAGTGGCCCGCGTGGAAGGAGAAAACGTTTACATAAGCGCAGGCCTGCATGCCGGTGATACGGTTGTCACCACCCGGCTTATCGATCCGCTGGAAAATACATTACTCACGATAAAAAGCAAACAGAAAAGGCCATCATGAAGAACTTATTGGCGGCATTTGCCCGCAACACGGTATTTGCCAATATCGCTCTCGTTCTGATCTTGATTGCCGGGGGTATCGCCGCCATGTCCATGATCCGGGAGACTTTCCCGGAATTTTCTTTGGATATGATCACGATTTCGGTCCCCTACCCCGGAGCCGACCCTGAAGAGGTCGAAGAGGGTATCAGTCAAAAGATCGAAGAGGCCGTAGAAGGCCTGGAAGGTATCAAGCAGTACACCACCGAGTCGAGCGAAAATATCGGCACCGCCATTATAGAAGTCAAAAAAGATTACGATGTAAGCGATGTTCTCGACAGAGTCCGATCCAAGGTGAACGCTATCTCTACTTTTCCGGTCGATGCCGAAAAGCCGGTTATTACCGAACTGATGCTCAAAGATCCGGTATTGCTGCTCTACCTTTCCGGGGATATGTCCGAGCGCAGGATCAAGGAGTGGTCGGAGAAAACTAAAGACGAAATCCAGCAGCTTCCCCAAGTTTCTCGTGTGGAAATTTTCGGTGCCCGCGGATATGAAATCGGCATCGAGGTTTCCGAACAGCGGCTGCGTGAATACGGGCTAACCTTTGACATGGTGGTCGCTGCTGTGCGGCGCAGCAGCCTGAACCTGGCAGGCGGAACCATCCGCACCCGGGGCGAAGAGATCCGGGTGCGAACCATGGGACGCAAATACACGGGTGAGGAGCTCGCTTCCATCGTCATCCTGGCCCGACCCCAGGGTGATATCATTACCCTGGATCGTGTGGCCGCCATTAACGACGGATTTACGGAAGACCCCATCAATGCCCTGATAAACGGCAAACCCTCTGTCATGCTCATCGTCTATAAAACCAAAGAAGAAGACGCTCTGGTCATATCAGAGGCTGTGCATCAGTTTATCTTGCAAAAGCAGCAGCAACTGCCGGACGGCGCCAATTTCAAAATACTTTATGACAATACCCAGATGCTGCGGTCGCGTATCAATCTTTTAACCAAAAACGGCCTTATCGGTCTGATGATTGTCTTTCTGGTGCTGTGGTCGTTTCTAAACGCCCGCCTGTCTTTCTGGGGCGGCATGGGAATCCCTATTTCCATTGCCGGCGCCCTGGTCATACTGTGGGCCATCGGCGGCACCATCAACATGATATCGCTGTTCGGACTGATCATGGTTCTTGGTATTGTAGTTGATGATGCCATTGTGGTGGGCGAAGCGATTTATTTCCACCGCAAGCAGGGCAAGCCGCCTTTAAAGGCGGCCGTCGACGGTGTCGTCGAGGTGGGTATGCCGGTGACTGCGGCTGTGATTACAACCATAGTGGCGTTTATACCGCTTTTCTATGTCGGTGGAATTATGGGCAAGTTCATCGCCATCATGCCTGCGGTGGTGATTGCCTGCCTGGCGGTATCCCTGCTGGAATGTCTGCTGCTGCTGCCGGCTCATCTCAGCCATCTACCGGACCCCAATGCGAACAGTACTAATCATCATTTCTTAACTCGCAAGCTGGAGATAGTGCACCGCCTGACCAGTTCGTCCATGGAATGGTTTGTGGACCGCATTTACACACCGCTATTGAGCAAGGCCCTTTACTGGCGCTATATTTCATTTTGTATCGCCATCAGTATTCTGCTGTTGACCATCGGGCTGATCAGGGGAGGCGTTCTCAAGTTTGAAGTTTTTCCTGAGGTTGACGGATTTATCATGACATCGACCGTAGAATTTCCCAGCGGGACACCGCCGGAGGTTACCCGGCAAGCGATCGAGCAGATCGACGCCGCTCTGCTGCGCCTGGCTGAACGCATCAAAACCCGATCAGGAGATCCAATGATCAAAGACCGCCTGGTCCTGATCGGCCAGACTATCGAAGACATACCCCAGTCAGGGCCTCACCTCGGTTCGGTGCAGGCCATACTGCTCGATTCCGAGCGTCGCGGGGTTCATTCCAAAGATTTGATGGTTCAGTGGGAAAAGGAAATAGGACCGTTAGCGGGTGTAAAATCTTTGACATTTAAAGGATTGCAGGCCGGACCTCCAGGGGCTCCTATTGAAGTATGGCTTCAGGGGCATGATATGGACACTATTCTGGCTGCCGCCGGTGATCTTATGGAGCGGCTCCGCAGATTTGAGGGGGTCTACCAGATCAACAGCGACTATTCGCCGGGGCAAAACGAGCTGCGTCTTCAGCTAAAGCCCGAAGCCCGAACTATGGGGCTGACCGTCCAAGATCTGGCAAGACAGATCTATGCCGGTTATTACGGGGATGAAGCCGTGCGTCTGCAACGGGGACGGGACGACGTCCGCATCAAGGTTCGCTATACGGCCGCTGAGCGCAGCCGGATTTCAGACCTTGAAAGGGTGCGCATAAGGACTCCCGGCGGGCATGAAGTTCCGTTGATGTCGGTGGCGGACATCTCTTTTGCTCCGGGATACACCACTATTACCAGAACCGACGGGATGCGCCGGGTGGTGGTCAGTGCCGGCGTGGATACCAAAAAAGCCAACGCCAACGAGATTTTCGCCGAGCTTGCAGCAAACTTCTTCCCGCAGCTTAAGCGACGGTATCCGAAAATCCATGTGAACCTTCAGGGAGAGCAGAAAAAGATGCGGGAGTCATTCGACAGTCTGTATGTGGGGTACCCACTGGCCCTTTTAGGGATTTTCATTATTATCGCCACTATGTTCCGCTCCTATGCCCAGCCTTTTATCATTATGTTTACGATACCGTTTGGAATCATCGGTGCGGTTATGGGGCACCTGCTGCTAGGGTATGACCTGTCAATCATGAGTATATTCGGGATGGTGGCCCTTACAGGTGTGGTAGTCAACGACGCCATTGTCCTGATCGAACGGATCAACGAAAACATCGCCGAGGGCATGCCCTTTTTCGAGGCCATCCTAAGCGGCGGTGCGCGGCGTTTCCGGGCCATCTTTCTTACTTCGATCAGTACGGTGGGCGGACTGGCTCCGTTGATTATGGAAACGGATCTGCAGGCCAAGTTTCTCATCCCCATGGCGCTTTCCATAGCTGCAGGTATTGCCTTTGCAACCGTTTTAACCCTGGTGCTGGTTCCCAGCCTGTTGACGCTGCTCAGTGATGCTCGTCTGCTGGTCCACCGGTTGAGATACGGTTTCTGGCCCAAGCGGGTGGAATTGGAACCGGCACGCAACCGGCATAGAGATCCCCTTGCAGATTAATTATAAACTCTTTAGCAGAAATGTGGGTTAAAACCACATTATCCCTTGAAAAACTGTTTTAGGATGTATTATACCTTAGTTAAGTTAAATGAGGATGTAACATTATAGCCTTGCGCCAAGATGAACGCAAAAGAGGAATTGGTAATGATTCCGGGTTTCACAAAAATCGTGGAAACGCGTATTTTAAACGCTCACAAAAATGGGGAGTTTGACAACCTCGAAGGTTCCGGCAAACCGCTAAAACTCGATGATGGCCGCTGTGTATCGGAAGAACTCCGTTTAGCCTATAAAATATTAAAAAATGCAGATTTTCTCCCGCCTGAAATTGAGCTGAAAAAGGAAATCAAACAGACCGAGGATCTTCTGGCCGGCATGCAAGACACGGCTGAAAAATATCGAACCTTAAAAAAACTGAACTTTTTGATCATGAAGTTGAATACGCTTCGAAACACCTCCGTTATGCTTGAAATGCCGCAGCAATACGAAGAGAAGCTGGTCAGCCGTTTTGAATCATAATATTGATGAATCCGTAAAAACAACGTTAAACCTATGGCATTTAATAAAACAAGCGAGGAAAATAAACATTTTAAAAGTGTCTTAATGGCCTATTTTATTCTTGTTCTGCATGTTCTCCTGATCGCCGGGTTGGTCATGTTGGTCATTTTTTTCCGCGGTATTATTAATTACATGTTATGGATTTTTATCGGCGGCGCAGCAATCATTTTAGCTTCGGGCTATCATTTTTACAAACGACTTCAAAAAGATGGGAAAACCCTGGGGGAAATGATGAGTTCTTCCCGGCTGGGCTCCAGTCCAATTGAAATCAGTTTTCTGGGGGGCATCGCATCCTTTAAGATCGGCAGGCCCGGCAGCACGCCGGCGTTGAGCAGCGAAGCAGCCAGGCAGCCCCTGCAACAACTCGAAGATCCGGCAACCGTCCGCGTCCGAGAGCTGACCGAGCTTGTTCGTATGCTTGAAGATAACCTGATTACCCTTGACGAATATAACAAAGTTAAGCAGCAAATCTTAAAACCTTGACCCGGATAAACCGGAATTAAATAGGATTCTCACGCAAAGGCGCAAAGACGCCAAGATTCTTTAAAAAATTATCTTTGTTTTCCTTTGCGGGCTTTGCGCCTTGGCGTGAAATAATGTACTGCTCAACAATTGATGTTTGCCATAAAATACCAAAAACTTGCACTTAAGGGACTAAGTCTGAATTTTTCACTAACATTCTGAAAGGTGATCTTATGACAAAGCTATCTATTGCACTTCTTTCAGGTGGAATATCTTCCGAACGCGACGTCTCCATTGCCAGCGGAAATCAGGTCTATGAAGTTCTGGATCGCGACAAGTACGAGGTCATCCGTTATGATCCCAAAACAGACCTCCCGCAGCTGGTTGCAGATGCAGCCGGTATCGATGCTGCACTGATAATTCTTCACGGACCTTATGGCGAAGACGGTACGGTTCAAGGGCTTCTGGATCTTCTGAACATCCCCTATCAAGGCTCTGGTGTACTGGGAAGTGCTATCGGTATGAACAAACTGGTCTCCAAGCAGCTTTATAAAAACGCCGGCATTCCGGTGGCGCCTGATATGACTTTTAAATCCATCGACATGATAGAAACACGTGCGGTTGTCGATCAACTGGGGATGCCCCTGGTCATCAAGCCTGTCACCAGTGGATCAAGCATCGGACTCTCTATCGTTAAATCCGAAGATGCCCTCAACGATGCTCTGGAAAAGGCCTTTGCCGAAGATCATGAAGTCATGATCGAATCCTATATAAAAGGAGTTGAGCTCACCGGAGGGGTTATCGGCAACGAAGAGCTACAAGCTCTGCCAATTGTCGAAATTATTCCCGGAAAAGAGTTTGATTTTTTCGACTACACCGCCAAATATACACCCGGTGCCACTGAAGAAATATGTCCGGCCCGCATAGATGAGGCCACGACTCAAAAGGCGCAATCCTATGCCAAAATGGCGCACCGCGCGCTTTGCTGTAAAGGCTACAGCCGCACCGACATGATTCTTGCTGATGGACAGCTGTATGTCCTTGAAACCAACACCATCCCCGGTATGACTCCAACCAGCCTTTTACCCCAAGCCGCGAAAGCTGCCGGAATAGATTTCAGCCAACTTCTTGATAAATTAATCGAGCTCAGTTTAGAGGATAAAAAGTCCAACAGGTGAAGAGGCCATGATCATCAGAAGCAACCGGAAGCTCAAGGCACACTATCATGACCTTGGCCCTGGGGATATTTTTATCGGCATGCTGTCATCTAAATATCTGAACCAATCGGTGCTGATCGACCTGCTTGAACGCGGCGTCATTTGCCTTCCATCTCCCCTTTCACAGAATCTAAACAGGTCCAAGGTTGCCCAGGCCTTAATCTTTAAGGCCTGGATGCTGCCGCGCACATCGGTTATTACTCGCCGAATGGATCTGATCGATGCCATCAATCAATATAACAAACACGGCATCAGAGCTGTGCTAACCAAGCAAGAGGGCATGCATTGCGGCCATGGTGTGCGGCGCTGGGAAAACATCGAAACACTTTATAATATAGTGGCTCTGTCTAAATCTTCATACCCTTTTGTCCTGCAGCCTTTTCTGAATGATTTAACCGATGTGCGCGTCATCATTGTAGCTGATTATATCGAGGCATACGGCCGGCACAATCCGAACAATTTCAGAATGAACATATCCTCTGGTGGCAAGTATTATCCTTATGCTTTAGACCAAGAGCAGGAGAAATTTTGTCGATCTGTCATAGAAAGGGGCAAATTTCCTTATGCTCACTTGGATTTGCAGATCACGCAAAGCGGAGAATATCACCTCGCGGAAATTGCCTTAAACGGCGGAATCAAAGGTGCCGGCATCAGCCGCCAGGAACTCGATAAAAAAAAGAAATCCATGTTGGAAGAACTCGCTAATCCGTAACAGTTCAGCCACGAAGGCACAAAGAAGGAGTATGGATTATAAAGCTTAATGATTCAGTTTTATTGGTCAAATTGGTTCCATTGGTCATATAAAAAAAGACCGCTATGCTTGAAGAGCGCTACGCTTTAGGATCGCTTCGCTTAAGGGGAAAAAGTCTTTTTATCAATACCCCTCAAGGCCGCCAGGCCGCTCCTCAAACGAAGTGCTCCTCAAGCGTAGCACTCCAATGACAGGTGACAATTTAAATTAGTACTATAATCTTAGTGTCTTAGTGCCTGACCTATTACGCTGACCTGAATATTTCATAAAAAATTAGGAGGTGTTTTGAAAAAACGAAAGAAGGCTTTAAATCCCTCTGATCGATCTTTTGAAGTAGGTATTGTTATGGGTAGTGATTCAGACCTTGAGGTTATGGAAGAAGCTGCATCGATCTTGAAAAAGTTGGGCATTCCTTTTGAAATGACGGTGGCATCAGCGCACAGAAGCCCCCAGCGAGCCGCTGAATACGCCTCTACGGCAAGCAAACGAGGCCTGAAAGTTATCGTCGCCGGGGCCGGACACGCAGCTCATCTGGCAGGAGCCATGGCAGCCTACACATCGCTTCCGGTCATCGGTGTTCCCATAGATTCTTCCTGCCTTCAGGGACTTGATGCGCTGCTTTCGACGGTTCAGATGCCCCCGGGTGTTCCGGTCGCCACTGTATCCATTGGGAAATCCGGCGCACGCAATGCCGGTATCCTGGCAGCCCAGATACTTGCCCTTTCAGATTCCAAACTTGCAAGCCGACTGGAAGCATTTAAAAAGGAGCTTGCGGAACACGTTGAGCTGAAGGCACAAAAACTTAGCAAAAGCCGATGATACGCCATCTCCCCGCTGACGCGGGATTTTCGACCCGCGTTATCGAGGGCTCGCAGTAGTTTTACTACGGCTTCGCCCTCGATGCCTTAGATCTGGCACATCCTCGACTTTCGCTCAATTAGTTTCAAACTCTATTTGAGCGTAAACAAAACGAATTAAACGCTTACCTCAAAACCATCACTTAGAAGATAAACAGTCAAGTTAGGTGCGATACTTGAGCAAGATTATTAAAGTAAGCCCTTCAAACCCCCGTCCGGATTTAATCAGCGAGGCTGCACGGGTTATAAAGAACGGCGGGATTGTCTTGTTTCCCACCCGCTACCTTTACGGGCTGGGAGCCGACGCTCTAAACTCTGAAGCGGTTGACCGGGTCTTTGCAATCAAACAGCGGCCTTATGACAAACCGCTCTCTGTACTGATAAACCACCAGGATGATCTGTCCTGGCTGGTGCGCAATGTGCCGCAAGCCGCCGTGAAAATAATGGAAAGTTTCTGGCCGGGCGATATCACAATTGTTTTTGAGGCCCATGCAACCTTACCACGAAATTTAACCGCCGGCAGCGGTAAAATAGGCGTCCGTCTGCCGCAGCATCCGGTAGCCGTTGCCTTGACCAATGCGGTTCAAGTCCCCATAACCGCCACAAGCGCCAACCTTACCGGCCGCGGCGGGTGCTCACGAGTTACCGATCTGGACCCTCTGGTTGCCGACAAGCTGGATCTTATGCTTGACGCCGGGCCGCTTGAAGGCGGCACCGGCTCAACCGTCATCGATGTTACCGTCGATGTGCCCAAAATTTTAAGAGAAGGTGCTGTCCCTGCAAAAGACATATTTGCAATCCTCGACTAACCCGGATTTCTTATATGAAAATAACTGCAGGTATACACGGATGAACACCGATCATTTTTTCTGCTGAATAGGCAGAGAAATAGGAATGAAGAATAATGACAAATTTTGGATAGGCGGTATTTTTGGTTTAGACAAAATCTTTGACAAATTTGCGAAATTCATATATTTTTAATTGAATGACACTAAAGGAAAACCATCATGTCTGAACTTCTTATAAACATCAAGATTGAATCTCTGGAAGAAGGAGGCTATCTCGCCACGAGCAAGGATCTTCCGGATTTGCTGGCCCAGGGCAGGACTGTTGCAGAGACAATGGAGATAGCTCAGGACGTGGCACGCAAACTAGTGGAATCATACCTTGAACATGGAGATGCACTTCCCGAAGCCTTAAAAGCAGCAAGGGCCGATAAGGTTGCCATTGAAGTCAAAATTCCCGTTTCGATCGCCGCATGACAAAACTGCCAAGCCTAACACCCATTCAGGGAATCCGTAAACTCAAAAACGCAGGATTTGTTTTTGATCGCCAGGCAAAGGGCAGTCACGAGATCTGGTATAATCCCGAAACCAAAAAAAGAGCGGTGATCCCTAACCATCCAGGAAAAGATATACCTAAAAAAACATTAAGATCCATCATTTCGCAATCCGGCTTATCCGTAAACGACTTTCTAAAGATATAACTCTCCATCTTCACACTATTACTAATACCTAATGCAATTGTTCACGGCCGATATGATTAATTTTGTTCGGCCATGTCGGCCGAACAAAAGGACAGTATCAGCGTACACCTTTAATCTGTATATTAAAAGTGCGCTTGTGGCGCACTTGCAGATATACTCGGATGAGCACCTCCGCGTCAGCGGACTTGGTTTTTCCCCTTTCGTCCGGAGAGGGGAAAAGAAAATCCTGAAGATCGTGCCTGTCCCGTTAAATCTGAAAGCCATTTAACCGGGCTAAATCCTGCCTGCCCCGTAGGTCTCCGTAGAATTACCGGAACAGGCCGGCAGATCGTACTGGGGTCTAAATAAAAAAAGAAAACTAAATTATTCATGAAAAATTCGGTGCGTTCAATTCTATTGACATTGGGTACCAATTCCCTATAAATTCCATTTAAGCCGGAGTGGTGAAATTGGTAGACGCACGGGACTCAAAATCCCGCGGGGGCAACCCCGTGTCGGTTCGATTCCGACCTCCGGCACCAAAAAAACCAAGGGGTTGGTCATTTTTGACAACCCCTTTTTTCATGTCAAAGCAGACTACTATGCCAAATCTAACTCGATTTTTCGGCATTATCTTGCACTACAGAATTACTATCAATTGACTTTTTCCCTAATTGAGCGGAATAGAATTTCTAAAAAGAGTAAAGGAGCGGTCGCCCAATACTATGGGGATTATTATGACAACTTTTGTGGAATCTGAAGCAGCAATAAATGCTATTAGATGTGGATATGTCTGTCAGTTTGTAAAAAAGCCGTTGGATAGTAAGAGAGTCAAGCAAGCCGTGGCAATGGCGATCAACAGTTATGAAATAGAGGTCGAAAGCCAAAAGTTGTTAAAGCCAACAATGCAAAGCCCCCAACATTTATTTTCGCGCGCCATATCGTTATCAAAACATCTTTTTATAATGACCAATTATCCCGAGTTGTAAAACAGTTGTAAAGCACCTCCCCGGTGACTTTTCACAATTTTGGTGCTTCAGTTTTATCACCCCCCATCATCCCTCCAAAAAATTGAAGATTCCAAATTGAAATCATTGAAGAACTTCATGAGCTTAGCGTTCTTCCTACAATATTCAAAATATATTGATTTGTCTAACCCTGCTCTTGCAGCCGACAGCTACCGCTACGGCTGAAGAGCCCGTTCTGTGTCAGAACAAAACAAATACTTGTATTGTATCTCATTATAATATACTATTGAGACTCAATTGGAGGTAATGTTATGAAATTTTTAAGCGTAAGAGATCTAAAAACAAAATCGGCACAAGTTTGGAAGGAACTGCCGGGCCAAAAGGAAATGATCGTTACCAGTAACGGCAGACCGATTGCCCTCCTTTCATCAATAAATGAAAACAATCTTGAGCAAGTTTTAACCGCATTTCGTCATGCTCGTGCAACTAATGCTGTTGCATTACTTCAATACGAATCATCTCAAAAAGAGACCGATAAAATATCCATGGATGAAATCGATGCCGAAATTAGAGCTGTAAGGTCTAAGCGGAAAAAATGAAAATCTTATTGGACACAAATATTCTTGTCTCTGGCCTACTTACCCCCTTTGGTCCAAGCAGTGAAATTGTTCGGATGGTATCTGCAGGTGAACTTATTTTATATATAGATGCACGCATTTTATCAGAATACCAAGAGGTTCTTCACCGTCCAAAATTCAAATTCAATAAAGATCATATCAGCACCTTGCTTGATTTTATAAAACTAAATGGACAATTTGTTTCGAGCTTGCCACTTAAGAACCGTTTGCCCGATCCAGACGATGAGCCATTTCTCGAAGTTGCCATTGCTGGAAAAGTACGGGCCTTAATCACAGGAAATATTGTCCATTACCCTCCTTCATCCAGGGAGGGTATAAA
>JACNIG010000288.1 GCA_014383215.1 Candidatus Desulfatibia vada
GCTTGCTTAAAAAAATCACCTAAAAAATCTATAACCTTTCAACCTTTGTTATCTCATAGAGATCACAGACTCCCTCAAACCTGTAATAAGAGAATATAATTCAAGTTCAGGAGAAATTGTGATAGAGAATAATCTTCAATAGATCTTAACATAAATTTAATTTTAAGGAGCCACCCATCCATGACCCTAACCAAAGCGCAAATCGTCGAAAAAATCATTACCAGCACCAAATTACCAAAAAACAAATCCCTCGAAACCGTCGAAACCCTACTTGAAATAATAAAACAGACCCTTGCGTCTGGAGATGATGTACTGATCAGCGGTTTTGGTAAATTCTGTGTAAAAGAGAAATCGGAACGGAAAGGACGGAACCCATCGACCGGCGAGGATATGATGCTGTCTTCCAGGAAGGTTGTAACTTTTAAGTGCTCGGCGAAGTTGCGGGATCGGGTTAACTTAAAATAAGATTGATAATAAGGGAATCAAATGACTCCGAGGAAAAGATCGATTGGTTCTGTTAAAAAAGAACTTATTACAAAATCGAAAGAAGCAGCGTTAAGTGCAATTAAAGTATTCAATGATCCTTTAATCACTTTTAAAAGCGAAACCTTCATTGTTTTGATGATAATAGCATGGACATATCTTCTTCACGCATATTACAGATCAAAAGGGATTGAGTATCGTTATTTCAGGCAAGGTCCAAAACGCCGCATTTTTGATAAGACTAAACGCGGATCCTACAAATATTGGGAGCTTGAAAGGTGTCTTAATGATAAAAGTTGTCCCATTGATCGGGACACGGCGAATAACCTAAAATTTCTAATCGGTTTACGTCACGAAATCGAACATCAAATGACTCGGTCTTTGGACGGTTTCCTAAGTGGAAGGTATCAGGCATGTGCAATTAATTATAATGATTACTTAAAGAAGATTTTCGGTAAGAAACAGGGGATAGATTCTCAATTAACTTATAGTATTCAATTTCTTGAACTATCTGAAGAACAAATAAGACATAAGACCCATGAAACGCATATACCTAAGCGCCTTCAAACATATATTGCAGATTTTGATGGCGCTTTGAATCATGAAGAATACAACAGCTCCAGATTTTCTTATCGCATGTTATTCAAAAGGAAACTGGTTAATCGTCCTGGACAAGCTGATAGGGTTGTTGAGTTTATAGATCCTAAATCCGATTTAGCAAAACACATTGACAAGGAGTATTGGGTTAAGAAAGAAGTCGAGCGCCCAAAATTTAGGCCCACCAATGTAGTAAAGGCGGTCCAAAAAGCAGGATTTGATAAGTTTCGTGTAAATCCAGAGCATGTTCATATGTGGCAATCAGAAGATGCAAAGGATCCTGGAAAGGGTTATGGGGTGGAAGTTCAAGGAGCCTGGTACTGGTATCAAAGCTGGATTAATCGTTGTATTGAGTTGTGCGAAGCTAGCGGGAATTTGTATAAAGACGATTCATCTCCTGCTTGTGAGATGGATCAGACGCCCAAAGATGCTGTGCCGGTAACTATTTCTGACCACGCATTTGAATGCGTACGACTATCAGAAGCGGATTTTAAAAATGATAAGGCAGTTTATGTTGTCCTCTGTGTAAAGGAAAGCGGGAAGTGGACTGTTCTCAATGTAGGTGGTAGAAGAAGCATGCTTTTTAATATCAACACACTGAACAGGAAAGATCTTTGGTATGAGAAGTGTCCTGATCGGAATTTATGGGTTTGTTCCTATCCTGCGCATCATAAAAAAGATTCAGATCAAAATCTCAAGAAATTAGAAAAAACCATTATTAAAAAATACAATGTACCAACATAGACAAAACGGAATTTGACAAGCGTAAGCTCAGGGTTATGGGTGCTACGTTACGTGCCGATTTTCTAATAATATCTAAGGGATCTGCGAATCTGGATACCCTGTTCAGGGATAAAATTTATATTCGATTTTTGAAATGAGGTTTGGTGTGTAAAAATTTTAGTAGCTTGATTTTAAAAAATATCTCGACTTTGATACAGTAATGTCCGGTTAGGTTCTTGCATACATTAAAGACGGTGGAAAAATGAAAAAAAGTGAATTTTTTGCTTGACATTTAAAGAAAAAATTCGCGGCGACTTGTAATTTAAACAATAATTACAAGGAGTTAAGGTTATGACGCGATCGTTTGAACCGTACCAAAAGAAACACTTTTCACCGTCATTTTATAAATTATATCAGCCGGTTGTAAAAATACTCCCTGAAACACCGGTACTTGAATCCAGAGGGGATAGACCGCTGCAAATGACTTTCGAAGATGAACTAAAAGCGCTAATTTTCTTTCACCTTGAAGAGCATAACTCGGGCCGTCATCTCATTCAAGTTTTTAAAGAAGATGACTTTGCCCGTAAAAACATTGCTCCGGAAGATGGTATCGAAAAAAGTAGTTTCTTCGAAGCCATCAATACCAGAGGACTTGAACAACTGGAATTCGTATTTCAAAAACTTAGCTGTGAAGCATCTAATATACTGCCCAATCAGCATCCTGAACTCGGTGAACTTGTTGCCTTTGATGGTTCACTAATTGACGCCGTACTCTCAATGACCTGGGCTGACTACAGAAAAGGTTCCAAAAAAGCCAAAGTTCATATCGGCTTTGACCTAAACCGTAGTATTCCAAGAAAGATATTTCTAACAGATGGCGATGGATCTGAAAGACCATTTGTCAACAAAATACTCTCACCTGGCCAAACAGGGGTCGGTGATCGAGGTTACCAAAAACATGCTCTCTTTGACTCCCTGCAAGCTGAAGGCAAAAGCTTTGTGATTCGGATAAAAGCCGGCACAACCAAAACTCTTATTAAAGAACATAAAGTCAATCCTGGCAGTATTGTTTTCTACGATGCTGAGGTTCTTTTAGGTACTGTCGAAAACAATAATCAAACTGAAAATTCTGTCCGCCTTGTCGGATATCGTGTGGATGGTGTCGATTACTGGGTAGCAACGGATCGCAGGGACTTAACAGCTGAGCAAATCGCCAAGATTTATAAACTCAGATGGCAAATCGAAAATTTTTTTGCATGGTGGAAACGGCACCTGCGAGTGTACCACCTCATTGCAAGAAGTGAATACGGGCTAATGGTACAAATCCTTGGAGGACTTATTACCTATCTGCTGCTTGCAATTTATTGCCACACGAATCACAAAGAACCCGTCAGTATCAAAAGAGTTAGACAATTACGGATTCAGATTCAAAATGAACTTCGTGATTCCGATAGCTCTACAGATTCATTTTTTTTCAAAGAACAAAAACGGTATCGGTCACATGCAAGAACCTAACCGGACATTACTGACTTTGATAATATGTAAAACTGTAGTAATAAAACTCTGTTTTATATTAGATGCTTTTCCCAACTGTAGATTGTTAGAATGAAGAAAGGGTTGCGGCAATGAATTTTTAGAATGCGTTGACAAACAGATTAAGATTATCGAAATAAATGAGCCTCTTTTTGAGAGGCTTTTTTTAATGGGAAAAGGGCGGCAAAGTGTTTTCGCCGACACGCCGCCCTTTTCAAAACAACGGATCAAAAATTGATCCGAGAAAGCGATATTATGGTACTCTTTTTCCCTGTCGAACTCAAGACCCTTTTCCTACAAGGTCGAAATTATCCGTGGCAAAAGCCGGAGGACTGCCCATGCTGTGACAGCTACCGACTATGGGGTCATGGTTTTGCCGAAGCCATTTTTGATGGCTACAAACAGCCGTTGCTGATTAAACTGTATCGCTGTCCGG
>JACNIG010000209.1 GCA_014383215.1 Candidatus Desulfatibia vada
CGCATGAGCTATAACTTCCAAATGTACAATGACCTCTATCCCTTCCCTGCCTCCGTCCTCCAACCTCAGATCTCCGACTTCCGACCTCTGACTTCTGACCTCCGCTCTCCGCGCCCGTCCCCTATTCCAGACTATAAATTTTGGAACAATTCTCTGTTTTTATTACGCGCTCCTTCTTTTCGAATACACAATACATTAACAGCGGATTTATCCGGCTCAACATCAAATAAATTACAAAAGGCTTTATATGTCTTGGGGAACCAGGAGCCTTTGATCGGATGTTTTAGTATTTGTCTTATAGCTTCTCGACTATACAGTTGGAATACCTGTTTGATTGTTTGCACTGAACCGTAATTTATAGCCTGTGTGATAATGAGTTTGTAGTGATCTTTCAGGTCCAACTTATTCGTGTCGATATCCCAGAAAATTTCAGGGAAGCTTTCCTGAATTTTTTTCTGAATGATTTTTCTCGCGGGAATAGTATTAAATATTTGCATGATAGTATCTTGCAACTTCTATTTTGAGAAGATCGATGTAATATGAGGTATCATTTTTGTTTAAAAACACAATCGGTTCGTCAATGGCATTATCTAATATATCGTCAATGTTAAGACAAGACTCCAGGATTTCTTTGCCTGAAATGTCATAACCGAATTGTCGCTCAGCCACGTCAATAATCTCCTGTAGAGAGATACCGTGCGTTAGTATTTCCCCAATGTCTACAAGGTCTTTCATTTTTGAACGATGGCAGCGGGCAAAAGCCTTCATTCCTGCTAAATCTTTAAGACTGAGAGTGTCAAAACCGAAAGCAGTTTTTTCCGGAGGGTAAAGCGGGACTTTGTAGAATTCATTTTCCTGATCTGCGGTGAAGTTTTGAAATACAGCAAACAAAACCATGACATTGTTGATTTGGCAATGCAACTGCCCGGTAATTGGAACAATGTCCTTTCGGTGATAAATACCATGTTTCCGTAAAACTTTGTCAACGTTTTCAATCTCTGCATCATAAGTACTTTTGAATGGAAAGGAAAAAAAATCCAGATCAATGCTTCGTCTGTGGCCAAAGCGTAAGGCCAAAGCCGTTCCTCCAACCAGATAAAAATGATTTTCGGAAAGCTCCGGGAAAATATGTTCTTGCAGAAATTTGGCAACTTCCCTTTGTTCAACAGGAAGTACCCGTTCAAGATCTGCGACAGGCATAATAGTCATATCTTAAATGTTAATATTGATGGTCTCGTAAAAAGTCAAAAAATGGTCTTTTTCGTCATTCCGGCGAAAGCCGGAATCCAGTAACATCAACCACTTATAAAGACCCTGGACCCCGTTTTTCAACGGAGTGACGACTTTTTACGAATGAATCAAATTTAGAGTATTGGTTTCATAAGAACATAAAACAAAAGGATAATCTTGCCAAATTTTCTTATGATACGGCTAAGATCATCCTCGCAATTACAGTAATCAGTCCCATAGCAAAACCAGAAACTTTCAATTTCGCCTTATTCGTTGGCGGCTTCATTGTTACCATACTATTTTTTGCTTTAGGCTGCTTACTTGATACCAAGGAGGTGAGAGAATGACATATTTTGGAATTGCACTGATCATTCTGGGAATTTTTGCTTTAGCAGGTATCATCTATGTTCAACTCGACAAAAAGCACCTGAAAACCAAAAAAACCTGACCGCTGCCCTGTGGCTCTGAAGGATGGTACTGTGGGATGTTTTGCAAAGGTCTCGCCCCTTACCTGATAACCCGCTACCCTGTCAGTTACCAACTATTCGGTAATGATACGATCTTTGTTTGCTTCATACGTCTTCCGTCCGATTCCCTTTACCTTGATAATATCTTCGGGTTTTTCGAACGGACCATTGGTTTTGCGATAGGTAATGATCTTTTCGGCATATACTGGGCCAATGCGTTCGAGCTTTACCAATTCTTCAACAGGCGCGGTATTGATGTTGATCTTCCCATCCTGTTCCGCAAAAGCAAATGGAAATACACCGGCAATAAATGAAACAGCAATCAGCAGTACGAAAAATGTTTTTATTTTTTCCATAATAGTCCTCCTGTTTAACAGCGGTAGCGGGTTATGGTAATTCTAACAGGGACACTTCCCCCCTTGGTTGCATAAATAACATGGCCTTGCTAACATCTGTCATTTCAATATCCCTTCCTTCTCCGTGTACCCTGTGTGCTCTGTGAGAGACTATTCCTATCTTTGCGCCTTTGCGTCTTTGTTTACCCCGCCTGCCCCGTTAAATTCACGTTAGTGACAGGGAAACGTATTTAACCGGGGTAGGTCCGGAAGATTTATCCGCCTCTGGAGGATCGTACTGGGGCGCGAGACCTCTTCTCTGCCCTCCTACCTCCCTGCCCCCTTCAACCGGGTACCCTTGCAGGGCGTTCAACTGAGTGCACCGCTCTTTAAAGCAACCCCACACTGCGAAGCACCTGGGCGACCTGAGAATCTTCCTCCGAAAGCTTCCTCATAGCCTCCAAAAGCCTATCAACCTTTCGTCTTTCCAGTTTATCAAGGTCATCCTTGACCGGTTTAAGAGTGCTACGCCTATCCCAAATAATGAAACCCACAAGAATAAGCATGCCCGTAAACAACAAACCAAAGCCCCACTTCAGAAACCCCAAAACCTCGCCTCGTAAAGATCTTATTCCTGAATATATCTCGGTCCGCAATGATCCCATCTCGGTCCGCAATGATCCCATCTCGGTTCGCAAGGCCATGATCATTTCTTTGTTGGTCTTAACACCTTCTTCCAACCGTATAAGGGATTCAATGATTTCACGATCAGTAATCCTTTGAGAATTCTCAACTGTATAACCTAATGTGGGAGCATAAAAAATAAATACATACAGCCCTAAACAAAACAGTATCTGCCATTTCTTCATAATACGCCCCTTTCATCCTACATGTTCATCTTAATCATCCATTCATCCCTTTTCTTTCCTCGCTGCCCCGTTCAATTGACGCCAGTGACGAGCATAGCCTGTCCGCCATCGCTCTCGCTCAGGCGAGTCGGGCGGGCGCATTTCACTGGGGTGTCCTCTGACATCCGATCTCCGACATCTGACATCGATCTTCCGATATCTGTCCTCCGTCTGTTTGGTTCTTCACCACCTTAACAGCATGTTGTCAAGTTATTTGATTATTTAAGGATGTCCCGCAGGAGTGACCATAAAATCTTGGATAAAAAACCCGACCCGGCGTGATTGAAATGGGGCTATTCGTTTAATCAAATAATTCAGAATGCGTGCCAACGCGAACCGGTCTAAGCTCGAAATCGGATATTGTATAAATCAGTAGCCAGTCAGGTTCAATATGGCATTCCCGAAAATCTATCCAACCTCCTTTCAGCTTATGGTCTTTGTACTTTGGAAGCAAGGGAGCGGGAATGGCTAACTGTTCAAGAACATGGTGCAGTTTTTTTATATTTCGCCTCTGCTTCGCAGCTCTTTTCAGATCTTTTTTAAATCTGGATGTCGGACGAATCGGCAGCATCAGACTTTCAGATCTTCAAACATTTTTTCTACACTGTCGTATCTTTCTCCCTTGCCATCTCTTGCGTCCTGCATTGCCTGGAGCGTATCTTTATTTGGAAGATGCAAATCGAATGGGATGCCCTGATGAGCAATAATCTGTCGATAAAACATTTCATATGCAGTAGAAATGGAAATTCCCAGTTTTTTAAGAATAGCCTCAGCCTTTTCTTTTATTTCTGGCGTAAGTCTTGCGTGTGTCATTGCCGTTTTTGCCATTT
>JACNIG010000310.1 GCA_014383215.1 Candidatus Desulfatibia vada
GTCGGGGAGTTTTCTCTTATGGTCGCTTCATGGAAAATCTTTTTTTAAACCGTGTGAACTCGTGTATAAGGGCTCGTAAAGAAAGAACAGAGGCTTTTCTCACAAAAAAACAACAGGTTTGCTTTACGATGGGCAATCGTTTGCTATGAAACAATTGCGGCATCCGTCTGTTCTTTCTAACGGATCCCTAATACACTCAAACAGCACACGCTTTAAAAAAAGATCATCCATTCCGCTGACAGATAATGCTCTATAATAAAAACTCCCCGACCCCTCATTTATGAATGGAAACTGGCAAGGTTTTCGAAATCTTGGGCAGTAAAAATCTGAGCAAAGCGCTGGCCGTGCTTGCTGTTTGTTTTGTAAAAAGCGATGCAGTCTTTTACTATTGCAAGGACTTCATCTTCATTGAAAATACCGGGTAATTCTCTGGCAAGCTGGGGATGCCGGCCGAGTTTGCCGCCAATCTGTACTCTAAAACCCTTGTCGCCTGCGGTAATGGTTCCGGTGGGGCAGGCGTCGATGCACAGGCCGCATTGCAGGCACAGGTTATAATCAACTTTACAGGTTGCATTGGCGTTATTGATGGTAATCGCATTTTCTTTGCAGACTTCAACACATGCTTCACATTCGCTGCAGGCCTCATCCGTAAGTGCAGGGGTGCAGGCCCCGATGATTCCTATATCTTTGATTTGGGGCTGTGAGCAGGCATTGGGGCAATCCGCCAGGGTAACCCTGAATTCATGGTGAAACTTTATATCACCTTGAACCCGTTGTTTGAGAAAAGCCAGCAGGTCCTCTTTTTTTAAAAGCGTCTCGATTCTTTCGACCAGGCGGTCGCCGACGATAGCCCGGTTCGGACAACCGCTGGGTCCAAAGCAGGTGTCGATCTGATATCCTTTGATTTCCGAGTCCATTTTGGACAAGTAGCGAGCCTGGGAGGCCTTAACGTCCTCAATGGAAACCACATGTTTTCCGGCTGCACCTGCTTCTTTTTCTACACGAGTTCGCACCTTTTTACGTACAAAAAAGGGTACTTTTTTGATGGCCGCTTCAGCTTCAGGAGTCCATTGCATTTGATTGTTTCCTTTCGGTGCGTATCAGAGAATTTTGCGATTTATCCGACCTAATGCATCTTCGGTGAACCGTCCCATAACATAAAGCCTGATTTTATGGCTGCGGGGGAATTCTTTTTCTAAAAGGGTTTTCAGCAGTTTTTTTAGTTTTTCGGTTTTTATCTGAAATCGCTGGTTGAAATAACCGTCTTCAATCACCAGCAGGTTGTCTGCGTCGATTTTAACGATGACAACAGACCGATTGCGTTTGTAGGTTCGCAAATCCAGGTAATGGCCGTCTGGAAGCTTTTTCAGCCGTTCGTGCACGGTGTCTATTATTTTGGTTTTGTCAATCATGATGGCGTCATCAAAAAAGGCATCCCGCTGTATTCAACAGGGATGCCTTTTTATCTCGATTTTGTTTATGTTCAATTAGGGTTATAGCCGGTTTTCGGGACTAATGCCCGACCGCGGTTTCGGTTTTGGCTTCGGGTTCGTGTTCTGGTTCGGCAGCCACAGCTTTTGTTTGGGCGGCCTCGCTCTTGAGCATCCATTTGTTGCCGTCTTTGACCAATTTAATATCTTCCTCGTAATAGATATTGCCTGAAACAGTAACGGTGGCGCTGTTCTCGTCTTCTTTAACGATTTTATATGTTAAAGTGGACGTGTTGAGCTTGACGCCGTAGTCGGCCGCAAATTGTTTTTTAACGTAATCCTTGGCGACCTCTTCAGGAGTAGGTTTGGCACAACCGAAAAGCATTATAGCCGCAATTACCATCACCCCGCACAACATTTTATTCATTTATATCCCCCTTTTTGATTGAAGTTACTTAATGCGTATCCGTATAGTATAGAGTCAAATACCACTTACGGGCAAAACAATCAATCGTCAATCTTAAACTTAAATTTGGCATAACTCAGTTGCAGGTGTTTGTTGCGCGCCTGTGCGTTGCGCGGTTTTTGTGATGAAAAACAATGGCTTATTTTACCTTATATCCTTGTTTTATCTTTTGCTTGTCAATGCAGAATAAAGGGGTATAATTGATGGCGTTGTAAAAAGTCTCATCTACTGCGTTGTAGTATTTTTATCCCGCCGAGGTTTGGCGGGGGTATATGAACCTTTTTACCTTGGCACGGCGTAGCTATGCGAAGACTGCTTAGCCATCTCTAATTTAACCCGTGACTTTTTACGAGATTATCATAATTAGAGCAAAAAATATGGTGTTGGCGAACATTAATTTTAATCAACAAATTTTTTAACTAAACGGAGGTATCTAATGGACAAGCCGATTGAAAAATACTGGAAAATCAGGTTGGCGAATCTCAAGGAGGCACTGGAAGCCAATAACTTTAAGGTTTTTGTGGCGGATAATACCGAGGACGCCAAGAAAGTTGTACTGGAACAGATTATTCCCCGCACAGGCGCGAAAAGTGTCTCCTGGGGAGGATCGATTACATTGGTTTCCACGGGGTTGTATGATGTGCTCAAGGATGGCACTGATATGGAGGTGCTGGATACATATGATAAAAAGCTGTCTCCGGAAGAATCTTTCGAACGTCGCCGGCAATCGCTGTTGGTCGATCTTTTTCTGACAGGCACCAATGCCGTGACCGAGAGCGGTCAACTGGTCAACCTGGATATGATCGGTAATCGCATCGGCGGCATCACCTTCGGCCCCAAACATGTTATTATCTTAGTGGGGCGCAATAAGATTACCACTGACCTGGATGAGGCCATGACTCGCATTAAAGACTATGCAGCTCCGGTCAACACCATGCGTCTGGACAAAAAGACACCGTGTGCCAAAACCTCCTATTGCGAAGAGTGCAAAAGCCCGGACCGCATTTGTAACAGCTGGGTGATTACCGAAAAATCGTTCCCCAAAGGGAGGGTGAAAGTTGTGTTGATAAATCAGGATCTGGGATTTTAGTGCATACTATTGTTTGGTGGCGACCAGCGAGGCCATATAGGCGTATTCCTTGTGGCGGTGATGTGTTTTTTCCTGATAAAAATGGATTTTGAAAGCTAAAAACGCATGTAAAAGTTCGTTCTCCAGCAAAAGGTGATCCCGGCAGGACGGCTGGGAGCAATCTTTCTCCGGAGTATTTATAAAGGTTTCAAAGATAAGAAGACCGCCGGGGATGAGCCCCTCGCAGATATGAGGAAACAGCCGCCGGTTCAAAAACCGGACATTTAAAATTAGGCTGAAGTTTTCTTTGGGGATGTCGTAGTCATCCAGATCATGGCAGAGTGGATGCAGCCGGGGATGAACTCCGGAAAGACCGGTTATGGCCACATCGGAGACATCCACAGCGATGACATCAAACCCTTGCTTTGCCAGAAAGAGGGCGTTCCTCCCATTACCGGCTCCCAGATCGAGCACTCTTCCCTTGGGCGCCAGGTGATGATATTCCTTTACAATACCTGCGGGTTCCAGAGGATAGGTTTCTTTAAGATATTTTTCGTTCCACTTGATGCGGTCCTGTTTCATAGGCAACATGCCCTCGATGCAGCTTTAACCCGATTTCAGCGCCTCCTTTGCCAGATGACTTACCGGGCAGGCAACCAGCCGGCCGGCAAGAAAAATATTAACCGTGGTTTCATCATTTAAAAGGCGCTGAAGCAAAGGTGCCGTCGATTCGTCGCCGATCGCTCCGGCCGTCCATGCCGCCAGACCCCGCAGCGTCGGATCGTCAGACTCAAGATACGGCCGCAGAAAGCCGGCAGCTCCATCAACCAATCGGGGCCGGGCTCGAGCCAGTCTACCCAGACCCCAGAGAACACCCCTTTGAAGAAGCTCGTGTTCGATGAAATTTCCGTCCGGTTGAATATAAGACACAATAATTTTAGCATATTCTGCTGCCAGGCCGTGATGCCGGGCCATAATTTCACCCATGGCCTCGGGGGAACCCCAGCCGATGCCCCCGGATTCATCGTTTAAATTCCAGATAAAGCGACGCATAACGACGCGCGCGGATTCCATCTCATTTGCCGCAAGATCGGCAACAACAGCACCCATGGCAGTGACTGCTCGCCATTTTACAAGCTCATCGCCGCTCAGTATAAAAGAAAAAAGGGGATTGACCACTTGGCGTGGGGGGTACCGGCGAATCGCTTCCAACCCTCCGGTAAAATTGTTTTGAATCAGAAGGCTGAAAACCTTTTTTTTGAGCTTTCTTATGCTCATTGTCTTTTTTAAAGGCGTTCACATTTCCCAGGTTCCCCGTTCAAAGGTTCAACGTTCCGGGTTAACCTCTGAACGATCACCATTTTTTATGGCGTACCCCTGGTTTTTGCCCAATAGATACAGTCCTCCGGGCAGTTTTTGATAGCTTCATCCACCTCGGTTGAGGGATACATGGAAAGCTCGGCAACTTCTATGTAGCCGGCTTCGTTAAGCTTGAAAACAACGGGGCATACCTCCACACAGATTTCGCAGAGAGTGCACTGACTGAGTTCAACGACCGGTATTTTCACGACAGCTATCCTGGGGCTAAGTGCTCTGTTTTATCAATACGGTGTCGTATTATAATTGGTTTATTCATTCTATTTAAAAGTTTAAAGTGCCTAAAGTGATCTAAAGTGCCTAAAGTTAAGGTATTCTATCAATTTTAATTATAATTGACCTCGCCAGAGGCGAGTTCCATAACTTTAGCTCACTTTAGGCACTTCAAACTTTAGGCACTTAAAAGGTCCCAACTTGTATGAACAGGTGCCCTGTAACAAAATACGTCGCCGTATTTACGAATACATGTACTAAGCCTATCCGTTGATGGCCCTGCCGATTTTTTTGCCAAACTCTATGCAGGCATCGAGATCCTCTTGATCGGGCACATACTGGATTTTGATCCCCGGATCTACAAGATCGAATTTCATGGCTTCAAGCTCTTTGCTGATTAGCTTGACGGCCTCACCGCTCCAGCCATAGGAACCAAAGGCCGCTCCGATTTTGTTCTTAGGCTTAAGCCCTTTCATGTACGTCAATAAATCACTGACAGTTGGAAACAGACAATTGTTCAGGGTTGGCGATCCCAGAATAACGGCCCGGGCATCGAGGACTTCGGTCATGATGTCGCTGCGGTGACACTTGCGTAAATGCATGAGTTTGAAATTGATACCTTCCTTATACAGGCCGGATGCGATGGCTTCGGCCATTTGTTCGGTGCTTTGCCACATGGTATCGTAAACAATCACAGCCTTTTTTTCAGGTTCCTGCCGGGCCCATTTGGCATAGGCGGCGATAATTTTTCCGGGATCTTGGCGCCAGATAATCCCGTGGTCGGGGCAAATCATATCGATTTCCAGGCCCAGTTCCGTAACCGTGTCCAGCAGTTTGAGTATCAACGGAGAATACAGCAAAAGAATGTTTGCAAAATATTTTTTGGCATGCCACATGATTTCGTCGCCGATTTGATCATCGAACTTTTCATGCCCGGCATAGTGCTGACCGAATCCATCACTGGCAAAGAGAATCTTGTCCTCCTTAAGGTAAGTAAACATACTGTCCGGCCAGTGGAGCATGCGGGTCTCTAAAAACATAAGGTTTCTGGCGCCCAGGCTCAGTTCTTGACCGGTGCCAACGGCATGGTAATTCCATTTTTGCGGAAAATGCCGGGCAAGATTTTTAGCGCCCATTTTTGAACAATACAGCGGTTTATCTTCTCCGATTTTATGCATCACGCGGGGCAAACCACCGGAATGATCCATTTCCGTATGATTGCTGATGACATAATCAATCTTTTTGGGATCAACAACTTTAGTGATATTTGCCAATAGTTGATCTGAGAAATCCTTTTTAACAGTATCAATCAGGGCGATCTTTTCATCAATAATTAAAAAAGCGTTGTAGCTGGTGCCCTGGTAGGTGGAATAGCCGTGAAAATCTCTGATATTCCAGTCATTAACGCCAACGTCATAAACTCCTTTTGCAATTTCAACCGGTTTCATATGCTTTCCTCAATTCGCACTTTGTATAAGTCTAAGGCAGGTTCTAGTAAACATCGGTGCCCTTCTATGTCAAACGCACGTGTTCAGACAGAAAAGGGCACCGGCATTTCATTCAAACGTAACGTTCATATCCGCTTACGGATGATTTTGAACTACGATTCTATTTCAAAATCATCTTTTGAAGCGCCGCACACCGGACAGTCCCAGTCATCGGGCACATCTTCGAACTTTGTGCCGGGGTCGATACCGTTGTCGGGATCGCCTTGCTGGGGATCATAAACATAACCGCAAACCGTACAAACATAGTTGTCCATTTTTCTCCTCCATTTGTTTTAGGTATTTTTGTCTGTATAAGTCTCGCTGGCCCCGGATTCTTTACTTGCCAATGAAGCCTTTTACCTTTGTTTCGATTTTATCGCGGATTTCGCGCATGAAATCGATGGACTTGCCGGCAGGGTCGGGCAGGTCCCAGTCCTGTATGCGGGCACCCGTTACCAGCGGGCACTCTTCCCCGCAGCCCATGGTTATTATCTCGTCCGGTTGCAGTACCGATATGGTCGCCTCCAGAGAGCGGGGTTGACGGTAGGCCATGTCGACACCCTTTTCCTGCATGACTTCAACCATGACGGGGTTGATTTTGTCGGTCGGAATGCTGCCGCCCGTCATTACATCCAGTTTGCCGCCCCCCAGAAGTTGGGCAAAGGCTCCGGCCATCTGGCTGCGGCAGGCGTTTTCGCGGCAGGCGAACAGAACTTTTTTGCGGCTTTGCAACGGTTTTAACAGATCGGTGACAGCTTTTTCTACATCTTTTATGACGGTCGGATGTTTTTCCATATCACCGGGTTCTTCGATCTGCCAGTATGTCAGGCTGCCGTTATAGCCTGCTCCAACAGCATCGAAGAAGTATTGGGCCGTCAGGTGAACGCCTTCGAAAAGATTTTTCCCTCTGGTGGCGCCGAGGGAGAGCAGAAAGCCACGCCGATAGTTTCTGGCCGGGTCGGTCAGGTTCAATTTGTATTTTCGTGACCAGAGCGCCTGAGTCCTGTCAATCAGCGCCTTTATCTGGGCGGTAACATTGTAAAAATAAACGGGCGAAGCCATCAGGATCACATCGGCCTCGCGCAGCAAAGGGTATATCTCATGTTTCATGTCATCGTCTTTAGTGATGCAGTAACCGTTCTTTTCACAATAACCACACCCGATGCACGGGCGAATATTTTTTTTAACCACATCAACAATATGGGTCCGGGCCCCTAAACGATCGGCCGTGCTCATAAATGCTGAAAGCAGAAAATTTGTATTACCCTTTTTTCTGGGGCTTCCCTGTAACCCTAGTACAAACATAAAAAACACCCCCGAATAGAACATTCGATTTTCATGGCTTCAAGGCCTCTCCGGCCGGCCAAAAAAGACCTGCTAAACTCCGGCATCAAATGTACATTGGGTAAAGTCAATTTGTTGATTGCAAGCGTGGCATTTATGGGCTTTATCGAATTCGTCTGAAAATATCTCGACTTCCACGCCACATTTGTCGCATTTGCACATAAACGATTGTAAAGTCTTAAACGATTCAAAGCCAGGGCAATGTTTTGGTGTAGTCATACTCTCCTCCTTTAATACAATTGTTTCGCAATTCTATCTCGATTTTGTTTTCGCTTAATTAGGGTTCCAGTTTCCGGGCGATTTCACGCCCGTAATCCTGTGCCATTTCAAGGCCGCCGCCGAGGGAGGTTGATTTCAACCTTAAGGGATCGCTGGTCATAGCCATTTTAAAGATATTCTTCATGGTATTGAAAATACGATCAGGAGCTTCTCCGCTCCAGCCGAAAGCGCCGAAAGCGCCGCCGACTTTGGCTTCGAGGTTTGCTTTTTCAGCCAGAAAGAGCAGAGTCTTCATCCCCGGCATCATTTCTCCGTGGTAAGTGGCAGACCCCAAGATAACGGCATCATAGCCTTGCAGGTCGGTCTCCTTGCTTATGTCTTTGACGTTTTTTACCGTGGCATCAATGCCGGAAAACCTGAGACCTTCGGCGATCAATTCACCGATCCTCTGTGTCTCTCCTGTTCTTGTTGCGCATACGATCAGTGCTTTAGCCATGTTATTTCCCCTTTTCTCCTACTCTTTGGTCAATTCCTTCGGCGGCACAGTCCGGAGTATAACAGGTTGCGTCGAGAAATTCGCATTTTTGCTTACAGGACGGGCACTGGTCAGGCGGCGCATCCGTTTCCAGAGCATAGCCGCAGTTGCTGCATTTCCAATTCGCCATAAGATCACCTCCTTTATTTTTTTATTCATCAGGTTTAAAACCTTCGCCTTTCAGGCGAACAGCTTTAGCATCATGATGATTTGCGGTTTAAGGTTCAAGGTTGAAAGGTTCAGGGTTGAAAGATTCAACGTTGAACGCAGAACCCAGAACGGTGAACTAATTCGTCCAAGCACCTTTCGACTGACTTTCAGCCGGAACAGATATCCACCTGCTTTAGCAGGTAGTGGTTTAATATGATAGGTGTTGTTATGCCTTCCAATGGCCATGCAGGTTACAGTATTCCCTGGCAGTGACATTTTCGGCATCTACTGTAAACGTTGCTTCAGGAGTTTCACCGGGATTTAGGAATTGTCGGTAAGACTTACCGTCGGCGATGATTTCGATCCATTCGATGTAGTGCTTTGCTTCCATGGGATGGGCAACGCTCCCGACCGAGACTTTAACTCCGTCCGGGGTTTTCTCCACTACCGGAACATGCTTTTCCTTGGCGGCGTCGACGGTATTTTCAGCCAGAAGGTTCATGGGCTGTCCGCAGCATACAAGTTCGCCCGCTCCGCCATGAAGAACTTCAATGATATTTCCGCATAGATCGCATTTATAGACTTCTAATCTTTCTGCCATTTTTAATTCCCTCCTTTTTGCAAGTCGTTTGTATAAGTATAAATTGTCAGTAAGCGTTTACAGGTTCAGAGTTCTCCGTTCAGCCTGCGACGAGCTCAGCCGAGTCGGGTTGTTTTTTTCTTTGTTAACCTTGACTAACTAGCTCTGAACCTCCCTTGGCACGGCGAAGCTATGCGAAGACGGCTTGGCACGACGTAGCTATGCGAAGACGGCTTGGCACGACGTAGCTTCAGCGTAGGCGGCTGAACCTATGAACCCTGAACGGTTACAAATTACCAGTTTTCTCCTAGCAGTTCAAAATGGGCCTGGGGATGAACACAGGCCGGGCATTCTTCCGGAGCTTCACTGCCTTTATGGAGATAGCCGCAGTTGCGGCAGCGCCAGACAACTTCTTCATCCCGCTTGAAAACCCGGCCGGCTTCAATATTGGCCGCCAGGTCAACATATCTTTTTTCATGCTGCTTTTCAGCAACTGCAATCGCTTCAAATGCCGCGGCAATGGTTTCAAAGCCTTCTTCACGAGCTGTTTTGGCAAATCCGGGGTACATCTCCGTATGCTCGTAATGTTCACCGGCGGCGGCAGCTTTAAGGTTTTCGAGGGTTGTAGCGATCATGCCGGCAGGAAACGCTCCAGTGATTTCAACCTCACCGCCTTCCAGGAATTTGAAAAATCTTTTGGCATGCTCCTTTTCCTGGTTGGCGGTTTCTTCGAATATGGTTGCAATTTGCACATAGCCGTCCTTTTTAGCCTGGCCGGCAAAATAGGTGTAACGATTTCTAGCCTGAGATTCGCCTGCAAATGCAGTTAATAGGTTTTTTTCAGTCTGTGTTCCTTTTAAACTTGCCACGTTTTCCTCCCATTCGTTTCGGGTTAATAATAAACTATATTGTCGGGAAACGCGCATACCCTTATTCCCGATCTCGGTTCCACCAGCCTTTTTTAATGTGTTTTTCCTTTTCGTTTTCAGCCAGCAGCTTTAATTTATAGGCAGCATCCCGCATGGTACCATAAAGAATGCCGCACCCTACATCTTCACGATCGATATCACCGCGGTTTGCCAGGTCGATCATCGCATCCGCAAGCTTAAGGGTTTTGACAATATTTTTGTCGCAGGGTTTCAAAACTTTAATTACTCTGAAATTCGTGGTGTCATATATAATTTTTGGTAAGGCGATTAACGAGAAAAAAACAATTTGTTGCGTTTAAATCATGGATACTTTCAAAATACATGCCAAAAATGAGAAGACAGTTGAAGTATTGTAAAAAGTTTTATTTTAACAGATGGTTGCAGTAATCATACCCGGGATGAACTCTGGTCCGGCAAACAATGATCTGAGACAGTTGCGATACAGGTCGCTGGTGTACAAAAATATATATAATGCGCGCAAATGTAGAGTCAACTAAATATTGCCGTGGCTGACAATGCTGCTTATGTGTCTCAGGATAACAAATGATACAGTATTGTCTCATAAAACAGTCCGAACGAATGATCATATGGCCGGAGCTTGCGAAAGTTGACGGATAGTATTTTCGAATTATATTGTTTTAATATTACCCTAATCGAGTCAAAACTCGATTAGATGTCAGTTGTCAGTGGTCGGTAGTCAGTGGTTTTACAGGCTCAAAGGGCCTCTTCTTATAGTTCACCTGTACTTGAAATATAAACGTGCTTCTTGTTGCTTAGCAACGGACGACGGACAAAGGACAACGGACACCCGATTGAGCATTTTCGCTCAAATTTGGGGTATTAGATAAATTTTCTAACAAGGAGATAACGATATGATGACGCTCGAACACCTGCATAATAATAATGATCTGCTGAACGCCATCGACTGGGACATGACACCCGAGGAGGCGGTCAGACTCTACCTGGAATGGGGCAACAACTGGTCCGGCGGCAACTATGTTATCAGGTCCAGCAGAGATGTTTCGCATTACTTTGTGGTAGACACTTGGGAGGAGACGCCGGTAATCTACCTGATTCGACGAAACTCGGAGGATGCGAAGGAATTGGCCAGAATTGAAATGCCTCGGGATCTGCAAGAGCGTTTCGTAGAGTCGGTCGGCCACAACAAAGGTGTTTATTCCATCGAAGGCGAAGTCAAAAAGTGGTTGAGAAAAAAGCTTTGGGACTAGTTCCTTAACTTTAGGCACTTGTAACTTTAATTCATCTTAGCCACTTAATGCGCAGTAATATTAACTCCTTCCAGGGGTAAACCAAAGCCGGGTTCTCTGGTCTTTACTTTATTACTACCTTTTTGCCATCGGTACGAATTCACAGACATCCGGGCCGCAGTAATCGCCGATATAATCGGATTCCGGGCGGTAAAGCATCGGTTTAGGGGCTGCGTCTGCAAACTGCTCTTCGATGACGTGGGCGGTCCAGCCTGCAACTCTTGAAATGGCAAACAGGGTAGTGAAGAGGTCAAACGGTATCCCCATGGAATGATAAAGCGAAGCGCTGTAAAAATCTACGTTTGCATAGATATCCCTGCCTTTGCGCTGTTTGAAGATTTTCTTACCTGTGACCTCAAGAAGTTTTGATATTTCATACCATTTGGTTTCGCCGGTACGCTGCCCCATTATCTCTGACATGGGTGCCAGAATATGGGCACGGGGGTCGTCTGTATTGTAAACGGCATGGCCCAGACCCATTAGCTTTTTCCCGGCGTCAAAGGTCTGGTTGACAAACGTTTCAACGTTGTCGAGGGAACCGATTTCCATAAGCATTTCCATGACGCGAACGTTGGCTCCGCCGTGGAGCTCACCCGAAAGGGAGCCCACTGCCGCCGCTACGGCGGCATACATATGCGCCCTGGTCGAGGCGACTTCGCGGGCGGCAAATGTTGATGCGTTAAAAGAGTGCTCGGCATGCAGAACCAGGCAGATGTCAAAAAACCTGGCGAATTCTTCATCAGGAACCGTGCCGTTAAGCATATACAGAAAATTGGCGGCATGATCGAGCTGCGGGTTTGGCGCCAGCGGCTCATTATTGTTGCGGATGCGGTCCCAGGCCGCCAGGATCGTCGGCAATTTTGCAATCAGTTTAAGGGCCTTTTGCAATAAAGAATCGCGCGAGGTATCTTGAAGGTCAGGATCATGATGGGCCAGCATGGCCACGCCTGACTGCAGGATGTCCATGGGCATGGCATCCTTGGGCCGGGTTTTTAAGGCGGCGATCAATTCTACAGGGATATCCCTTTCGGCGGCCAGCCGGGCTTTGAAGTCTTTAAGTTCATCCTCTTCGGGTAGTTTTTCATACAGCAGCAAATGGCAGACTTCCTCAAATGTCGCATTTTCAGCCAGGTCCTGGATCAGGTATCCTCTGTATATTAACCTGCCGGCGGCACCGTCCACATCACTGATTTTGGTACTGGCAATGGTAACTCCCCTAAGACCGGTATTTTGGGTTGGTGTGTTGTCAGGCATGGCAACCTCCTTTCCTCTTTGCGAACGTGTTAAGTATTAGTAAATAAACGTAAAACAATAACCTAAAACCTAACACTTAAATCCTAAAACGTGATTAATTCGATTTCTTACGAATTCATCATCAGTAATTTATAAATCTATCCACATATCCGCTTCATTGCCGCAATGAGAGCAGGTGGCCGAACCTTTTACCTGTTGTTTGGAAGCTTCCTGCTCTGATTTAGCCCCGGCAGTCACTTTTTCAGCGGGCTCATCAACCGGTTCCAGCGTGCAGGTAATCAGCATTTCTGCTTCATTGCCGCAGTTTACGCATTCACAGATCTCTTTGCGAACTATTTCACTCATGATTTTTTCCTTTCAGGCTTAGCTTTTGGTGTGTATTACTCTAAAAATGAGCTCTGTTTGAAAGAATGTCAAGGTGAAATAAATTTCCAATTGAAATAATTTTTTCAGTACGTTGAAAACAAAGCCAAAAGGTGCTAAAATCATTCACTCAGCAGCTCTTCAACGTTTACCGGCAACCTGATCTGACGATAAAATGGACGGCAAATGAATCCAATCCGCATCAAAAAAGGCTATGATCTGAACGTTGAAGGCCGCCCTTCTAATAAGATCGAGCAATTACCAAACCCTGCCTATGTCGCCGCTGTTCCTGAAAAGATACCTTTTATAAAGCCACGTCTGGCCGTTAAGATTGGAGACGAGGTCAAGATCGGAACGGTTCTTTTTGTGGACAAACGCGCACCGGAAATAAAGTTTTTATCACCCGGCGGCGGGAAAGTGGAACAGATCAATTTTGGGCCGCGTCGCATCATCCGTGAAATTGTCATTAAGCTGGAGAGCGAGGAAGCATCTGAAGCGTTTGAAAAAGTGCCGGAAACGCAGCTTGGGCATCTTAAACGCCACGATTTGGTAAAAATATTGCTTAATGGCGGTCTTTGGCCGCTGATCCGGCAGCTGCCCTATCGGGATATTGCCGATCCTGGAAAAATTCCGCCGGCCGTCTTTGTGAGCCTGGATGCCGGCGAACCGTTTCAACCCGCATCCAGGGTCTATCTGGCAGACCAAAAAGAGCTTTTTGCATACGGCATCCAGATTTTGCGCAAGCTGGCCCAAGACAATGTCTATGTTACGGCCCGCCATGAAAACCGCGAAGTTCCCGCAGAATACAACCAGTGGATTACGCATTTTTATACCGGCAAATATCCGGCTGCTGATCCGGGGGTGCTTTTGTATCACACACGCACATCTGCAGACGCCAACCGCTGCTGGTATATCAGCGGGCAGGATCTGCTGCTGCTGGCCCGTCTTTTGAAAACCGGGAAATACCCTGTGGAACGGATCGTTGCCCTGGGCGGGACTCTTTGCTCTGATCCTGGCCATGTCGGAACCAGATTGGGGGTGCCCTTGGCGCATTTGGCCGGGGACCGCAAACAAGAGAAAAATATCCGCTATATTGCCGGTGGATTATTCAGAGGGTATACAGCTTCCGAAAACACTTTTTTAGGATATTACGAAAAATCATTGCTGCTGCTGCCCGCGGGCGACCAGGAGGAGGTTTTCGGTTTTGTGCGTCCCGGTTTTAACAAACCGAGTTATTCCAGGGCATTTTTATCGTACTTTAATACTGCGGCCCTGCCCATGGACTGCAATCGGCACGGGGGAGTGCGGGCCTGCATCGCCTGCGGATATTGTGCCCAAGTCTGCCCGGTCGATATTCTGCCCCAGTTGACTTTCAAGGCGGTGGAAGCGGATGCGGTCGAGGAATTTCTGGCCCATGGCCTGCTGGATTGTGTCGAGTGCGGACTTTGTACCTATGTCTGCCCTTCCAAGATTGAGCTTGCCGATATTCTGGTGCATGCCAAAGCTGCCTATTACAAGGAACAGACGGCCTGATGAAATTTTTAAAACGATTTTTTGATGCGCAGCGCAAACACTTCTCCGAGAAAGGACGCTTTGCAAGGCTGCATCCTTTTTTTGAGTCCATGGAAACGATTTTCTTTGCGCCGGCCGATGTCACCGCCCACGGGCCCCATGTGCGGGACAGCCTGGATGTCAAGCGTTTCATGACCCTGGTGATTGTGGCCCTGCTTCCGCATCTTGTCTTTGGCATCTACAACGCCGGGTATCAATCGCATCTGGCCTCGGGACTTTCGCTCAATTTTTTGCCGGTGTTTTTCAAAGGAATGTGGATCGTTCTGCCCCTGGTGATCGTTACCTATGTGGTCGGATTTTTCTGGGAGATCGTCTTTGCGGTGGTCAGAAGGCACCATATCAGCGAAGGGCTGTTTGTTACCTGTATGCTGTTTCCGCTGACATTGCCGCCCACGCTGCCGTTGTGGCAGGCTGCTGTGGGAATTTCTTTCGGCATTGTTATCGGCAAGGAGGTTTTCGGAGGCACCGGCAGGAATTTTTTAAATCCGGCCCTGACCGGCCGGGCCTTTATCTTTTTTGCTTATCCGGCCCGTATGTCGGGGGATGCGGTCTGGACGGTTATCAGCGGCGCTAAAGCTGCGGCTGTGGATGCTGTCAGCGGAGCCACCCCCCTGGCAATTGCGGCCCTTGCTGACAAAGGGGTCGGTGTCCAGACGGCCCTGTCCCAGGCGGGCTACAGTGTTTCAAAGCTTTTTGCGGGTCTTTATCCGGGGAGCATCGGGGCCACGTCCACGCTGTTGTGCATCACAGGTGCCGTATTTTTAATACTGCTGGGCCTTGCCAGTTACCGGATCATCTTGGGCGGGGTGCTGGGGATCCTGTCGGCCGGACTGGTGCTTAATCTTTTTGCAACGGACGCTTCTCTGCCGTGGATGGCGCTGAACCCGTTTTATCATCTGCTCATGGGCGGATCGGCCTTCGGTTTGGCCTATATGGCCACCGATCCGGTTACGGCACCGGATATGCCGCGGTCCAAGTGGATCTACGGCTTTGCCATCGGGGTTCTGACGATACTGATTCGGGTCTTTAACCCGGCTTTTGTCGAGGGGATCATGCTGGCCATTCTGTTTATGAACCTGTTTTCGCCGCTTTTGGATCATTTTGAGGTCAAGGCTGTTTTAAGAAAAAGGGTGCCCAATGTCTGACACCTTAAAGTCGATTATCTTCGCCCTTGTGCTCTGTGTGGTCTGCAGCCTGCTCTTAACCCTGGCATACAGCGGGCTTAAAGACTATCAGGATCGCAACGTGCTTCTTGATCGCCATAAAAATCTTTTAAAAGCGGTGGGGCTTATCGAACAAGGGCGGCAATACGCACCCGCTGCCGTCGAATCTTTATATGCCGAAAACATTAAGATGATCTGGGTCAAGCCCGACGGCGCCGTTGTGGAGCAGGCACAGCGAACACAAAAAGATTTGCAGCTTTACCTTTATATGAAAGATAATGAGCTGCAGGCCTACATTGTTCCCATCGACACCCGGGGGCTTTGGGGCAAGATTTACGGTTACATGGCCATTGAAAAGGACGGGTCGACCATCAGCGGCTTTACGGTCTATCAGCACGGCGAAACCCCGGGCCTGGGAGGCGAGATCGAAAAAGGCTGGTTTCAGGAAAATTTCGTGGGCAAGCGCATTGTCGACCAGGGCGGCAATTTTGTGTCGATCTCCATTGCCCGGGGAAAGGTCAAGGATCGCGTTCGGCCGGGGCTGCAGATCAACTACGTGGATGGTATCAGCGGCGCCACCCTGACCGGCAAATACCTTACCGCCGGCTTTAAGGATATTCTGTCTGTCTATGAGCCGGTATCCATAAGGTTTCGTAAGCACAGAGAGAAAGGAAGTGACTAAAGTTTGAAGTGATCTAAAGTGAGCTAAAGTTAAGGAATTCTGCAAATTATATATAAATTTAGCGGAGCAAAGCGACTCCACAACTTTAGGCACTTTAGATCACTTTAGGCACTTTTAACTTTTCACGAAACTATCAAACATGAAACTTACCAAAACTAAAACCTATAAGGCCTTTGCCGGGCCGCTGTGGCAAAACAATCCTGTTTTTATACAGGTGTTAGGTATCTGTTCGGCTCTGGCGGTGACGGTGCAGCTCAAAACCGCCGTGGTCATGGCCCTGGCACTCACCTTTGTGGTCGCCTTTTCCAATCTGATCATCTCTTTGATGCGCAGCCTGATTCCTCGCAACATCCGCATCATTGTGGAGCTGTGTGTGATTGCCACGCTGGTGATCGTGGCCGACCAGGTCTTACGGGCCTTTTTGTATGAAATCAGCAAACAGCTTTCGGTCTTTGTGGGTTTGATTATCACCAACTGTATCGTCATGGGACGAGCCGAGGCCTATGCCCTGGCCAATCCGCCTTTGCGCTCTTTTGCAGACGGCCTCGGCAACGGACTCGGTTATGGTCTGATACTGATAACGGTGGCGTTTATCCGGGAGCTGTTAGGCTCGGGCAAAGTCTTTGGTTTTGCTGTGGTTCCCCAGGCCTTCTACGCCGCCGGATATGAAAACATGGGGTTTATGCTGCTGGCGCCGGCGGCCTTTATCATCATCGGCCTTTTAGTGTGGCTCCAGAAAGCGATCATGAGTGCCCAAGACAAGCGCTAAGTGTTCTAATTAGCAAGTTAGATTACGTATTGTTTTATATTGTTTCACCGCCCGCTTCGCTTGAGGCGCAAAGGCCGCAGAGTTCAATATTATTTCTTTTGCCGTTGACCCCGCTTATAGCGGGACAGGGACGCCGGCAAAAGAAAACAGCTCAAGGTTTATCAAAGCAATATTGTATTGAAATACAAACAGTTATTTTTTTTATCCCCCAGGGATGCATGTTTTTGGTTTCCGCCCTTTTATCCCGCTATTATTAGCGGGGCTCAACGGAAAGCAAAAAAGAAAACTAAATCTCTGCGAACTCTGCGGCTCTGCGGTGCAAAATTATAGGTAAAGGTATGGAAGAGTTGTTAAGCATTTTTGTTAATTCGGTTTTTGTGGGCAATATCCTGCTCTCCTATTTTTTGGGGATGTGCTCCTTTATAGCCGTGTCCAACAACATGGATACCTCCATCGGGCTGGGGTTTGCGGTTATCTTTGTGCTGGGCATCACCGCACCGGTCAACTGGCTGGTTTATTACTATCTGCTGGCGCCCGGCGCCCTCGCGTGGGCCGGACTGCCGGGGGTTGACCTGAGTTTTCTCAAGTTTATCACTTTTATCGCCGTGATTGCCGCCATGGTGCAGATCGTTGAGATGGTCATCGACCGGTTTTCTCAGGCCCTGTATACCTCTTTGGGTGTTTTTCTGCCGCTGATTGCCGTCAACTGCGCTATTTTAGGTACGTCGCTTTTTATGATCGAGCGCAGTTACAGTTTTATGGAGTCGCTGGTGTTCGGCATCGGCTCCGGTGTCGGCTGGATGCTGGCCATCGTCTCCATGTCCGCCATTAGACAAAAACTACGATATGCGAACGTACCCGCAGGCCTGGAAGGCTTCGGCATCACCATGATCGCCACCGGCCTGATGGCCATGGCATTTATGTTGTTTTCGGGAATTTCTTTGTAGAGATATTTAGAAAAAGTTATGTATTCACCGCCCGCTTCGCTCGAGACGCAGAGGCCGCAGAGAAGTAAAATTTTCATTTCTTTTTTCTTTCTGCCCTCTTAGCAGAAAAGAAAAATAGTAAAACCTCCGTGTACTTTGCGGCTCTGCGGTGAACAATAAACTTTAAATATTAAAAAAGATTTTCAGAACCTTTAAGGATAGGGCGTAACCCGCAACCCGCAACCCGCAACTCGAAAGATGATATACCTAATAAGCCTGACAGTCTTTTCAGCGGTGATTATCACCCTGGTAGCCATGCTGCTGGTCGTAGAAGCCAGAGTCGTCCCTAAAGGCGAGCGCAGGATAGTGATCAACGCTGACGAGGAAAAGAGTATCAAGGTTCCCGGTAACAACACCTTACTTGCAGCCCTGGTGAACAATGCCATCTTTCTGCCGTCGGCCTGCGGCGGCAAGGGGACCTGCGGTACCTGCAAGTGCGTTGTGGAAGAGGGCGGAGGCGATATTCTGCCCACGGAATTGACCCATGTCAGCCGCAAAGAACGCCTTGAAAACGTGCGCCTTGCCTGTCAGCTCAAGGTCAAGGAGGATTTAAAAATTGGCATCCCCGCGGAGATTTTCAGTATCAGAAAATACAACGCCGTGGTGGTGTCCAACCAAAGCGTGGCCACTTTTATCAAAGAGCTGGTGCTGCAGCTTGATCCCGGAGAGCAGCTCGATTTCAAGGCCGGCGCCTATATTCAGATCGACATTCCCGAGTATGAAATCTCTTTTATGGATTTTTGTATTGCCGATCGCTTCCGCTCTACCTGGGAACAGTTCAACCTCCGGGGCCTGCGGGCCGCGGCTGAAGAGCCCGTATTTCGGGCTTATTCTTTAGCCAATCCGCCGTCGGAAAAAAGCAGGCTGATGTTTACTATTCGTATTGCTACACCGCCGCCCGGCGCCCCGGACGTCCCCCCGGGCATCGGCTCTTCGTACGTTTTCAGCCTCAACCCCGGTGACCGGGTCGTTCTCAGCGGTCCCTATGGTGATTTTTTTGTTAAGGATACCGAGCGGGAGATGTGTTTTATCGGCGGCGGCGCCGGTATGGCTCCCATGCGGTGTCATGTCTTGCACCAGCTATTGGAAGTGAAAACCAAACGCAAGATGACCTTCTGGTACGGCGCCCGCTCCCGGCAGGAGATGTTCTACCACGAAGAGTTTCGGGAACTCGCTGAAAAATTCGAAAATTTTTCCTATTGCGTGGCCCTGTCCGAGCCGTTGCCCGCAGATAACTGGGACGGCGGCACCGGTTTTATCCACCAATGCGCCTACGATGAATACCTTGCCGGCCATAAAGACCCCACCGAGATCGAATACTACCTGTGCGGTCCGCCCATGATGATCGACGCGGTTATGAAGATGCTTGATGACCTGGGCGTTGAGCCCGAGATGATAGCATTCGATGACTTCGGTTAATCTTAATATTTCACTTGGACAGGATTAACAGGATCTTCAGGATTTTTTTCTTTTTCATCACTTTCCGGATGAAAGTGATGAAGGTCAATCCGCTTTCAGCGGAGGAGTATTTCGCATTAAAAACAGATACAGGGTTGTACAGGTTGAGATATTGTCTGAAATACAATGTTGAGTATAGTTTTCTACCGCCGAAGGCGGTTTGGGTTTTTACAGTTTCAGCTGCCTGTCCCTCAAAGCGGGAGAAACTGTAAATCCTAAAGATAATCCGGTTAATCTTGTTAATCCTGGTGCGCCAGGCAAAGCCTGGTCAATCTTGTGAACTGAAAGGAGTT
>JACNIG010000202.1 GCA_014383215.1 Candidatus Desulfatibia vada
GGTTTGTGTCTCTGAGAACGTGAGTCGTGAGGTCCAGAGTACGCGAACTACGACAACCAACAACCCCTACACCACCGCCGAGAGTAGCAATAGCTCCTATTCTTACAGCAGTCCAATTTATTAACCCTAATGGATCAGTTATATTAATTGGATTATTTAGGCAATATCCATAGAGGTCTGAATCCCCTCCCGCAAAGAATATGGGATCTTTTGCGGTCCATCTGCCGGTATCGGGATCGTAGTCCCTGTAACCGAATCGAACCAGTCCGGTGTCTCTATCGTGCAACCCTCCTGCAAATCCAAATGGCACTTCAAATGACGGATCAGTGTCGTTAATGATATTGCCAAAGGAATCGTATTCAACTTTCTTTACCACATTACCGGAGGCGTCTGCAACAATCCTCAACGATCCCACCTGGTCGTAGGTTAAGTAATATGTAATGCCGTTTTTTTGCATGGCAACGGGTATGCGCGCGTCGGCATACTCGAAACGCACGATAAGATTGTCACTGCCGTCGTAGACGGCCAGCAGGCGGGTCAGGCCCTGCCATAGGTATTTTTCTACGGTGGTGCCGTTGACTTTTTTGGCGATTCTGCGTCCCAATGGATCATGGAGGTATTCAATCACGGTAGCGTTGGGCAAAGTGACACTCAGCAATTCTCCGCGGGATGAGTAAGCGTAGGTGGTGACTTCTGATCCGTCGGTTTTTGCCGTTAAGAATCCATCCAGGTTATACGAGTAAATCACGGAGTCCGCAGACAAGAGATGATCCTCATCGTCATAGGAAAAATTCCGGCCGGAAATTCCCCTTAAGGCATTCATTTCATAGATGCGGGTTCCGTTGGCATCGTAGTCGTATTCTTCGATTAGGGCGCTGTCTTTGGTAACGGTCAGGAGGCGCCCCATGGGATCGTAGGTGTAGATGTAATCGGAGGTGGTGCCGCCGACTGTTTCTGTTTTGTTCGTAATGCGGCCATTGTTGTCCCGGACCAGGTTCCATGACGTAAGGCCTTGACCGCTGACAGTATAGTCCTCATCCGATACCTCTCCGTAGCCGTTGAAGCTGCGGGACAGGCTTAACGCACCATTGATTACAGATTCAGGCAGACCGTTTTGAGCGTTGCGGGTGATGGTGAAGCTCCCGGTGCCGGTCAAAAGGCCGTCATTGTCATAAATAAAAGAAGTTGTATTGCCCGCATAGGTGAACCCGGTCAGGTTGAAATCGTTGTTGTAGGTGTACCCGAGCGATTGGCTGAGGGTGCCGGTCAAGGTTTCGGATGTGACCAGCTTGCCGTCGTAGCCATACGTGATGGAATCGGTTCCATTAATAATGGAGTCGATTTTGGTGCTGCAAAGATAAGTGTAGTCAATAGTGCCTTCGGGGGTCTGGGTCTGCTCCAGCCTGCCGTTGACATAGATGTTGTTAATCTGATTGCCGGACGGAAAGTTGGTCTGGATCAGCCGGCGGTCTTTGTCGTAGATGTAACTGTAACTGCCGCTTAAAGGGGTATGATAGGAGCTTTTAAGATTGACCTTGTTGAATCCAAAACCATGGTCGATAGCCGAGGGGTTGGTCAGTACGGTCATGTTGCCGTTGTTGTCGTAAGTAAAGTACACGTGGGTGGTGTCGGGGCGATACATTGCCGTTATGCGGCCCGCGGCATCGTAGGCATAGACAGTGGTATGGCTTTCAGGATCGGCAACCGATTCTAAAAATCCCTGGGCATTGTATGTAAAAGACGTCTCTCTCGTATTGGTGTTGATGGAATTCAGCCTACCCCTTGCATCATACCCGTAAGAGGTATCAAAAAGACCGGGTACACTTACACTTTCAGTCAGCAGAGTAGCTGGGTCATATTGGGTTGTTATTGTTCTTGCTTCCGGAGATGTGATTGTCTTTTCAAATAAAAGGATGTTGTTTGCCAGTGAGGTGGTTTTGCTATTGACCGTAACGGTTTCGGTGATCAGGTCCGGAGTATCGTTCGAATCTGTATCCGTATAGGTCTTGTCTCTGGAGGTGACTTTTTCCAACGCAGCGGGTGTACTTTCCGTCATTTCCTTTACAACCTTGAACTTGTATTCCGGATCGAGGTCATATTCAAATTCAAGCTCCATGCCGCAGGGAAGCGATTTGTTTACAGTCAGGCCGTCCGCGGATTGTGTGAACAGGGTTTCGGCCCCTGTGGGACCGGTGATAGTGGATTCATAAGCGCCGGTGGAGTATGTATGGTCCAGGTAGGATGTGATGTTGCCTTCTGCGGTTGTCACCTCGGTTACAATATCGTTGTTTTCATAAACGGTTCTGGTGTAATTCCAGCTCCCCCCTTCCTGGTCGGTTGCATCGGTTAATCTGCCGTTTGAATCGAATGTGTGTTCAAATCGGTTCCCTTCCGGTTCAGTTTTAGCGAACATCAGATCGTTGGGCATATATTTAAATTCGTAAAAATTCCCATCCGGATAGGTAATCTGGGTTAAGCGACTGTTGCCGTCTATGATCAATCCTGTTGAGAGCCCATCGGCGGAGATTATAGCCGTTGGCGTGCCGTTGCCGTCCCTTTGAATGTTGATCTGGTTGCCGAACTGGTCGGTGATGGAAATAAGATTGTCGTTCGGGTCATAGCCGAATCCACGCAGAACAATACCTGTATCAAGATCAATAGTTGTTTTATGACGTCCTGAGTCGGACATGATATGACCAAGGCCATTTTCTTCGGCAAAGGGAATATCTCCACCAGCCATTGCACCGATGAAAAACCCCGGGTTCATTTCAACTTTACGGACGCGGCTGTTATAAGTATCTGCGATGTAGCGATTGCCGGCACTGTCCACCGCAACGTCTTGAGGAATATTAAGCCTTGCATCGGTGGCCGGGCCGTTGTCTCCGCTGTAGCCCCAGGATCCATTGCCTGCCACCGTGGTGATAACACCGTTTGTATCCACCTTGCGGATGCGTTGGTTATCAGTATCTGCGATGTAGAGATTGCCGGCATTGTCCACTGCTACACCTTTGGGATAATTAAGATTTGCATCAATGGCCGGCCCGTTGTCTCCGCAGCAGCCCCAGTTTCCATTGCCTGCCACCGTGGTGATAACACCGTTTGTATCCACCTTGCGGATGCGGTGGTTACGATAATCTGCGATGTAGAGATTGCCGGCATTGTCCACTGCTACGCGCCTGGGATAATAAAGCCTTGCATTAGTGGCCGGGCCGTTGTCTCCGCTGTAGCCACCGGACCCATTGCCTGCCACTGTGGTGATAACACCGCTTGTATCCACTTTGCGGATGCGGTGGTTAGAATCATCTGCGATGTAGAGATTGCCGGCATTGTCCACTGCTACGCCCTCAGGGTAATAAAGCCTTGCATCAGTGGCCGGGCCGTTGTCTCCGCTGTAGCCCCAGGATCCATTGCCTGCCACCGTGGTGATAACACCGCTTGTATCCACCTTGCGGATGCGGTGGTTAAGAGCATCTGCGATGTAGAGATTGCCGGCATTGTCCACTGCTAGGCCATAAGGATCATTAAGCCTTGCATTAGTGGCCGGGCCGTTGTCTCCGCTGTAGCCATAATTTCCATTACCTGCCGCTGTGGTGATAACACCGTTTGAATCCACCTTGCGGATGCGTGAGTTGCTGGAATCTGAAATGTAGAGATTTCCGGTACTGTCCACTGCAACGCCATAAGGTGAACTAAACCTTGCATCAGTGGCCGGGCCGTTGTCTCCGCTGTGGCCACCGGTTCCATTGCCTGCCACTGTATCAATCATATCAATATTAGTCTTAATTATTGTTCCATTACCCTTAAAAAGGGTCGAAGGGTCAACCGGACTGAGGGAATGGTGCAAAGAGACGGTCCAGCCCTTAGCGATGGTCCCAACTCCCACTTGAACTTGAATGAGAATGCTGCTGCGCTTCCACAGGATGACCTCCTGCCGGGTTCTGCTGCCCGTGATCGTGCCGTTGCCGTTGTATCCGAACTTACTCGTTTGCTGGTAAGCGCCGTCATAGACAAAGCCCACGCTGATATGTGCGGTTGTGGGAGTCGCGACCGATTTGCCAAGATGATCCAGGCCATCCCAGACAAATTCTGCATTCTGATTGGGGAGGGGGTCCAGGGTCTGCTCAAGGACGCGGCCGGCAACTTCGACCTCGACGATAATACTCTTAAGACTATCAGGTACGGTCTCTCCGCTGGCAGGAACGGTTATTTCAGTCTTATAACCTCCCACACGGTTACTCGCATAATGCAGTGTCATGTCAGTGCCGGGGATTGGAATGTCCTCGTGGAATATACGGCTTCGTTCCTCCACAAAAGATGCTATTTTAAGTTTGCACGTCTTTGCTTCATTATTTTGCTGATTTGCTGTCGCCATTCCTTTCGCATTTGAATAAACGGCATCGGCCGGCGGACCGAAGCCCCAGTTAATGTCCCAGGAGGAAAAGTGGGCTACGGCAAATCGCCAAAAGGTGGAATTCGGTGGGTATCTGAGGGCATCGTCAAGGCCTGCTACCTCATTATTGAACGATCCGTCTTCATCCAGATCATCCGGCAGGTCATCGCCGTCGGCATCCAGGGCATCCACGATATCGTCATTGTTGGTATCCAAGAGCTTAACTACCACGCCGTTGTCGGACGGCACCCAGACACCCCTGTCGCGGTCATAGTATCCTACAGGGGCAATTTCGCCCACATCAAAACCCAAGAAATTATCGACCCAGGTGATGACCGGCTTTTCAAAACGGACCCGCCGGGCTCCGTCCACACCAAGTTCAACACAATAGGTATAAGCTGAATTAGGAGGCAACTTGGCCGGCATGGACTCCGGCGTGGTGAACTCGGTGGCGCGGGTGGTGATAGTGGTAAGCTCATGAACATCATTACCATATTCATCGATCAAATAGGCATGGTTGTCGCCGGTAAATACCATGGTAGTCGACCGGCTTCCGGATTCATCGGCAACTTCCGTACTCTGGTGAGTGATGACGGTTCCGGGATCACCATCAAAAGCAATGATTGTGGCAACAGGATCCTGGGATATCATCTGAGCGGTTTCAGCAATGGCTGTATCGTTCCAGGGGACATAGACCTTGCGCTGCACGGTGATCAGCCCTTCCTTCTGATAGACCACGGTTTTAGTCGTTCCACCCTCTAACGGTAGGGAAAACTGTCCGTTTGCATCGGTTGCAGCAGTTCCGTATTCAGGGTGGCTGTGGATGGTAACCGCAACATCTGATATGGGATCACCACCCGGGGTGTGAACCAGCCCTGTTATCAATGAAAACCGTTTGGCATCGTACTCTTCCACCGTAGCATCCGGAGGAACCAGATCCTCATACTGCGCACCAAAAGAACCTTCCGGCAAAGGTTCCGGGTTGCCCAGCACGGCAACGACTACCTGGGCACCGTCTGAACCATTCGGGCCGGTAACCGTGATGGTGTAAGTGGTGGTCGCTGTTGGTGAGACAGTAGTAGTGCCGTTCACAGATACGCTCCCGATTTCAGGCTCAATAAAGCAACTGGTCGCATCGGCAGAACTCCAGTTCAGCGTGGCTGATCCCCCAATTTGTATCATATTCGGGGCTGCTGAAATGCTGACAACAGGAGGTAATGGCACTGCAGGTCCCAGGGAAACGACCAAATCAACAGGGGAGCCTTCCTCGGTATAAGTTCCTGCCAAAGGATTCTGGCTGACAACATGATCTGCGGACACGGTATCGTTGTTTTCCGTGTCGATCGCACCTATTGTTAGCTCTTTCACAAGAATTGCCGTTTTCGCATCGGCTTGGGTAAGATTGACAACATCAGGCACCTGAACCATGCGCGGATTTGCTGTGATTGTGATTGTATCGGTGGCGCTTGCCGGCGTGCCGTCATTTACCGTGAGCTGAATTTCATAGGTCCCGGAAACGTCCGGCACAAAGCCGGGGTTGACCAGGGTAGGATCGGTAATGGATGCAGTGCTTCCTGGTGGAACAGATATAAACGACCACAGATAGGTCAAAACGTCTCCATCGATATCGCCGGACCCGCTGCCGTCCAATACGGCCGTATCACTCCTGAAAACTGTCTGATCCAGCCCTGCATCGGCCATCGGAGCATCGTTGACGGGGCTTACAGCAATTGTCATCGTGGCCGGATCTGAATCCGCAGAGCCGTCATTTACTTTGAATGTGAATGAATCGCTTCCGTTGTAATTTTCCGCAGGGTTGTATGTTAGATTGGGCGCGGTTCCGGAAAGCATGCCGTGGGACGGGACGCCAATTATCTGGTAGATTAGAGAGTCGCCGTCAATATCAGCACCGGTTAAGGTTATTGCTAGTGAGTCATCTTCATTGAGCGTGATTGACTGGTCATTTGCAATCGGTGCGTCATTTACTGCTTTGATGGTGATAACGATTATTGCAGTATCCGTACCGCCTTTTCCGTCATTGAGAGTGTAATAAAAACTGTCAGTGCCGTTGAAGTTGGAGTTTGGAGTATAGGAGAAAGTGCCATTGCCGTTGTTAACCACGGCGCCATTTGCAGGCTGAGTGAATGAGGAAACAGTCAAAGTATCACCGTCCACATCCGTGTCATTGGAGAGGACATTGCCCGTGGTTACGGTCAGGTCCTCGTCCGTGGTCACGGTATCATCGACGGCGACGGGTGGGTCATTGACAGGATGTACGGTAATGCTGACTGTGGTAGGCCCGGAATCATCTTTCCCGTCATTCGCCTTGAATGTAAATGAATCCGAACCGTAATAATCGGCATTGGGTATGTATGTCAGGTTGGGAGGTGTGCCTGAGAGACTCCCGTTGCTCACGCCGGCCACCACTTGGTAAGTTAGCGTGTCTTCGTCCACATCCGAAGCAAAAAGGGTAATGGAAACGGCAGTATCTTCATTCAAGGTCACGGTTTGAGGTTCTGCAATCGGCGGGCTGTTGATAACGGTGACCGTGACCGAATCCGTAACCGTCCATTTGTTGCGTTGGGCCGTGATAGTGTAAGTAGTGGTTTCAGTCGGGGAGACTTCAACAGAGCCGTTCCGGGGCACACTCCCGATGCCCTGGTCGATGCTAACTTGCTTGGCATGGCCGGAAGTCCATGTGAGGATGCTGGCCTCACCCCGCTTGATTACCTCGGGATCGCCCGCAATATCGACCTGAATCGGGGGCCCGGGCTTATCTTTTCTGATCTTTATGGTGATTGATGCTCCGGGAGTTCCCCTGAAAAAGACCATCAAACGGTTTTTGGATTGTAATTTGATCCTTGTTTCAAATACAGTCTCGCCTCCACGCAAAAATTTCCGAACAGGAATATACCTCCCGTTCACAAGAAGCAATCCTCCCCGGATCTTCTTGTTCAACGTATTCTTCGTTATAGTGATTATTCCATCTTCGGCCTTATCTGCCTTGAACCTGTGAAAGGAAGCGTGGACATGCCACCTGTTAATTCTAAGAAGCTTTGGACCAAATACGGTTTGGCCACTGGCATAGACCGGAGCAACAACGGCAGCAATGATAAACAGGACGGCTAAGAGACAGATCATCTTACGCAACATGGCTTCCCTCCGTGCGGGATTTATAATTGAAATAGTTTTAGTCTGCTTGCGGCATAGAAAAAATTGTTTTAGCTAGAGCGTTTACACTAGTTACTGGCAACAACTGTGCCAAAAGCTATTTTCTAAACATCTATTTCAATGATTGATAATGCTTTTTCGGAGAAACCCTTATTTCATGGTAGCTGCAGAGGATCTTGCCGGAGGGCTTGAATGTTGGAATTGAGACAGGATGGTGTTTTGGAAAAGTAAAGCAACAAGGATTACGCACAAAAATTTGTGCGGCCTGCATAGTTTTTTGTGCATTTTTGCTTTTCAGCTTCCGCTGAGGGATATACAGTACAAATGATTGCAAACAAAATGAAGCAACATGAGATTATATGAATATTAAACGATCTATTTGCGGATGCCGGAAATTAAATTCTTCATTTGCTGCATCAGCGGTCTTTTGATTTTGACTGTCAAATACAGATCACCGGGCGCGCCGCCGTCCTTGCCGGCCTCACCCATTCCGGCAAGTCGGATTTTCTGCCCCTCCCTGACGGCCGGTGGGATTTTAACAACCAGTTTTTTAGACTTTTTCTTATGAAAGTAGGCATAAGGTCCCCCTTTGAGAGCATCCTGGGGGGTTAGTCGAATGACATCGTTAGTGTCGGCCCCTTTTTCGGGGAAGGCGGCGCCGCTGATTTGTTTCAAAAAAAATCGAGAGAGTTTGCCCAGAGTGCCCCCCAAAGGAAGTTGCATTTTAGGATGACCGCCGCGCCTCAAGCGGCCGAAAAAAAAGAACCCGCCACCGGTAATTCCTGATTTTTTAAATTCAAAAGTCCGGTACTCCGGACCATAAAATTCCTTAAAAATATCGTCAAAACCTCTCAACCCAAAGGCCTTGGACATTTCTTCAAAGATGTGGTGAATATCTGAACCGCTGAAAATATCCTGTTCAGAGTAACTTTTTCTAAACTGACTGTGGGCCGAAGATCCGAACTGCTGCTTCATTGCATCATATTGACTCTTTTTTTGCGGGTCTGAAAGGACAGCGTACGCCTCGTTAATCCTTTTCATCTTTTCAGCACTTTGCGGGTCTTCCCTGTTGCGGTCCGGGTGGTATTGAAAGGCCAGGTGCCGGTATGCTCCCTTGATTTGCTTTTGATCGGCCTTGGAGTCTACCTCTAAAATCTGATAATAGTCTTTTGGTTCCATGATATATTTATTTTGGTTCTGCGTGTCTTGGTGGCTAAGCTGTTACTCAATATCACTATTGCTACGCAAATTGCAAAAAATATTTCAATTATACCTCTTCTTTCTGTCCGGCCCGGAAAGTCTGCCTTTTTGGATTATTTCATAAGGGCTGACCAACACAGTTTTAAGCTGTGGTCATTTGGCACAAAGCCGCGTTCAATCTAACGATGCAATGAATTGGGCTTGCCGGCAGCTTGAACAATTTGCCATTAAGTAACAGCTTTTTGAAGAGCATGTGTTCCAGACAAACAACTATAGAAAGCGTGTTCTCACTGATTTCTTCTTGTAAAACCTTAATTAGCAGTAGTTTGCCGATTGACTTTGCCATTTTATTGTTATAAAAAAATGAAGCAGGGGAATTTGTCCATAATCCAAATCAAAACAGGGGGGAAATCAGATGACGAAAGCAGAATTAGTAGAACAAATGGCAAAAGATGCAAAAATTACCAAGGTTGCCGCCGCCGCCGCCTTGGGATCTTTTACCGCCAGCGTTACTAAAGCGCTCAAAAAGAAAGACGGCAAGGTAACTCTGGTAGGATTCGGCACCTTTCAAAAAGCCCGCCGCAAAGCGCGCAAAGGCCGCAATCCTCAGACGGGTGCTGTGATCAAAATTAAGGCCAGGAACGTTGTAAAGTTCAAAGCCGGCAAAAAACTAAGAGAATCAATCTAAAACAGCCTGCTGCAACAAAGGCGGTTATTAGCTTTTAGATGCTAATAATCGCCTTTATTTTTTTAACACTTCAATTAGGGTTACAACGTAACGGTCCCCTTCCGCTCAAGCCGACCTAAAAACAGATAAAGAAGAATCCCCCCTACGATCATTAAACCGCAAAGTATCTGCCCCATGGAGAACGAAAACCAGATAAAGCCGATATGGGCATCGGGCTGGCGGAAATATTCTATGAAGAACCGAACGGTTCCGTAGCCGATTAGATAAAAGGAGAGCATTGAGCCCCTGGGAGTATTAAAATTCCTAACATTCCACAGGATGACAAACAAAAATATACCTTCAAAAAAGGCTTCGTAAAGCTGCGAGGGATGACGGAGTTCCGGTCCCGGCGCCAAGGGAAAATACATGCCGACCGGTGCCGACGTGATGCGGCCGTATAATTCGCCGTTAATAAAATTACCGATACGGCCAAATGTATACCCCAGCGGAACGATGGGTGCAAACAAATCAGCCGTATTCCAAAAATTCAACTCGGCTTTGCGGATATGCAGCCAACTGAAGATGATGATACCAATAAGGCCGCCGTGATAAGACATTCCTGCAATGCCGGTAAAGGTGATACCGTTTGAAAATTCAAAGGGAAGCAATATCTCCAGAGGGTGCCTGAGATAATATGATAGATTGTAAAACAGCACGTATCCCAGACGTGCTCCCACAATAAGCCCGAGGATCATGAACAACATGAGATCTTGAATCTGTTCGGCTGAAACATGGAAGCGTTTTTCGCGTTTACTACGCAATAACACCAGACTGTAGCTAATGGCAAAGCCTACAATATACATTAATCCATAATACTGGATTTTGAACCACCCGATTTCAAAAATAACCGGGTCCATTGTTTGCGGCAAATACTGCCACCAGATTAAAAATTCATTCATAGTCAATCCATTTTTGCGCTTGTATTATGGAAGCATTTTTAGACCAAATTTCTGGCTTTGTCCACGGAAATATAATACAACTTAGAATAAACCTCGCGAGCGGACCCGGCCGGGAAAAAAAATATTTGCCACCAAATAGGAGACCATGACCATTATAAATTGGGTCCAAACCTTATTTTCAAAAGACAAAGCAGACATAGATTCTCCTTTTCTGCCGGTGCGCAAACAGCTTAAAGCCTGGCGTAAGGCCAATGGGAAAATGTCATGGGGAATCAAAACTAAAGAATTTGAAAAGATCGAGCCGCCTCCGTCCTTGACAAAGATTGATCGTAAACACGGATTTGAGGGTGTAGCGCTTTTTTATGGGTTCGGCGATGACGGCATGGGTAACGCCGACTCAATTATCTCGGGAAAAAAGGCATGGGAATATGCCGGCAGGCTCCGGAAAGAGAGAATATGGCGGTGCCGGTATGTCGATTTTGACAGAACAGACGATATCCGCCTGCGTCCCGGAGCGCCGCCCAGGCCCCAGGGCTTCTACTATGCCTTACTCCAGCTTGGCGCAAAATATAAAACGACGACCGTGAATCAGGTTCGAAAATCTTTTAAAACCGACACCGGCTGGGGTCCTGAAGGATTTCAGTTTTTAGCGATAACGCACATGCACGTTCAGGAATTAATGAATCAAAAAAAGATCAATTTCATGGCCCTGGCCGATTATGACGTCGCTCCGCACGGATTCAACGATTTTTATGATGCCCCCCAACTATTCTGCAGTCTTGATACTCTGGGACTGGGCATTGGCAACATCGATCAAAACTACCCTCTGTTCGGCATCCCCACGCTGCGTTTCAGTCACCGCTCTCTTGATTAGCCCGCATTTTGTGGAAATTCAGGAGAAGAAAAGACTCTATAATTCAGGTGTCGGGGAGTTTTCTCATATGGTCGCTTCATGGAAAATCTTTTTTTAAACCGTGTGAACTCGTGTATAAGGGCTCGTAAAGAAAGAACAGAGGCTTTTCTCACAAAAAACAACAGGTTTGTTTTACGATGGGCAATAGTTTGCTATGAAACAATTGCGGGATCCGTCTGTTCTTTCTACCGGATCCCTAATACACTCAAACAGCACACGCTTTAAAAAAAGATCATCCATTCCGCTGCAATCAATAAATCGTTGGCCTAGTTTATGAGTTCATTTGCAAGTTGAGCGCAGCGAAATCCCGCCGCCGGGGGCATTCAGGGGTGGGCTTCGACTGAGCTCCCTTCGGTCTGAGCTCAGGGTCGAAGACAGCCGAAGTCAAGCCGTAGTGCACTACTGCGAGCCCCTGATAACGCAGTCAGTGGACGAATCAGGCTCGTTAATCTGTTTTGGCGTTGTACAGCCGCAGACTGTTGGTCACCACGGAAATACTGCTCAGGGCCATGGCCAGAGCCGCCAGAATAGGATGGAGCTGTCTTAAAAAATTGGGAAAAAAATCAAAAGGCGCCAGAATCCCCGCGGCCACAGGGATCAGCAGGGAATTATAGAGAAAAGCAAAAAAAAGGTTTTGCCGGACGGTTCTCATGGTGGCCCGGCTGAGCCATATGGCCCGGGAAACGCCGATCAAACTCCCGCTGGAAAGGATGACGTCGGCGGTTTCAATGGCGACGTCCGTTCCGGTGCCGATGGCAAGGCCGACGTCGGCCTGGGCAAGGGCCGGGGCGTCATTGATTCCGTCCCCCACCATTCCGACCTTTTGGCCCTTTTCCTGCAAATTTTTAACGGTTGATGCTTTTTCTTCGGGGCGGACCTCAGCCAGGATATCATCAATGCCGACCTGGGATGCAATGGCCCGGGCCGTCTGAAGATTGTCCCCGGTAAGCATAACGACTCCCAGATTCTGGTTGTGAAGCTGCCGTATGGCCTCTTTCGATTCCGGCTTCAGCGTATCTGATACGGAAATTAAGCCGGCGAGCTGTTGGTCCTGCGCCACCACCATAACGGTTTTGCCTTCAGATTGCAGGGCGCTGATCTGGTCCTGCACGCTCGCAATGTCGATGTCTAATTCCTGAAACCAATTGGGCTTTCCGATGCTCACAAAGCCGCCGTTTATTGTCGCCTGAACGCCCAGGCCGCCGGAAGCTTTAAAATCCTTAGGGTCGGCAAGTTCAATTCCTCGAGCAAGGGCCTCATTGACGATGGATTTGCCCAGCGGGTGTTCGGAACCCTGTTCAACGGAAGCGCCTATTTTTAAAAGCTGATCTTCGGTTTCACATACAGGGCTCAAAGGGATGACATCCACGACAGACGGTTTCCCCATGGTAATGGTTCCGGTTTTATCCAGCACGATGGTATCTAATTTTGTCGCCATTTCCAGGGCTTCGCTGGTTTTAAACAAAACACCTTTTTCAGCCCCTTTGCCGGTGCCGGCCATTATGGCGGTAGGCGTCGCCAACCCCAGGGCGCAGGGACAGGCAATTACCAATACGGCCACCAGCCGAATCATGGCCGGTACAAACTCGCCCGTAATTCCCCACCACAAACCAAAGGTAATCAGGGCCAAAGCGATGACCGCAGGCACAAAGATGGCCGCTACCCGGTCGGCCAGGGCCTGGATGGGTGCTTTGCTCCCCTGGGCTTCCTGCACCAGCCGTATGATCTGGGCCAGGGCAGTATCCTTGCCGACACGGGTGGCGGTAAACTTTAACAAGCCTTGGCCATTAATGGTTCCGCCGACAACCATGTCACCGGCCTGTTTGTCAACCGGAAGCGGTTCACCGCTCAGCATCGATTCATCCACCGCTGATGCGCCTTCAAGGATAACACCGTCTACCGGAATACGCTCCCCGGGCCTGACAACGACAATGTCATCTTTTTTGACCTGGGTTAAGGCAATCTCTTTTTCGACCCCATCTGCGATGATCGTAGCGGTCTTGGGGCGCAGCCCCATCAGTTTGCGGATGGCGCCGCCGGTTCTCCCCTTGGTGCGGGATTCAAGCATTTTGCCAAGTTTAATCAGGGTGATGATGACGGCAGATGTTTCAAAATAAACGTGCTGACCCCACGAGGGGGTTACAAGAACCGCAAAGGAGTAAACATAGGCGACCGATGACCCCATGGCTACCAGAACATCCATGTTGGCGCTTCTGTTTTTCAGGCTTTTAAACCCGCCTACGTAATAATCCCAACCGGTGTAAAACTGGACCGGCGTGGCCAGAGCCAGAAAAAGCCAGTTTACCCAGGCGGCATGGCTCCAAGCACCTACCAGGCTAAAGTCGCGGGCCATGCTTAAAACGAACAGAGGAACGGTAAATAAAAGGCCGATGACAAACTTTTGCGTCTGGTCTTTTATCTCGGCACGGCGTGCCGCCTGCTCGGCATCTTCTTCATCAATAGCGTCATCCGGCGCAATGGCACCATAGCCGGCTTTTTCTATAGACGCGATGATATCATCAACGGTTGCCAGTGCCGGGACATATTCAACTGCAACTCGTTCCGTGGCAAAGTTGACGGAGGCATTGATCACTCCGGGCGTCTTCTTGTTTAAGGCTCTTTCGATGTTGGCGGCACAGTTGGCGCAGGTCATCCCGGTAACAGGAAATTCCACTTTGCCGGTGGTCACCGCATAACCGGAGCCTTGTATTTTTGCAACTACATCGCTGATGTGCAGCGCTTTGGGGTCAAAAGAGACCGCAGCCTGTTCAGCGGCAAAGTTGACGCTTACGTCTTTGACGCCATCAAGCTTTTTCAAGCCGCGTTCGATGTTGGCGGCACAGTTAACACAGGTCATGCCGCTAACCGGTAATGTGATCGTCTGATTTGCCATGTTTTTGTTTGGTCCTGAAAAATCTGGTTCTTTGGGCCAAGTCAGAGATATCTGGCTCTGCCTTAGAGTTTTGTGTCTAAAATCACAAATTCCAAGCACCAAAAAACAAACAAGCTCCAAACTACAAGCACCAAATTTCAAATAAATCACAAATTCCAAGTCTCAAATTCCAAACAAGGGCTAAAACTATTTTTTTATTCTTTTGTTTGTTATTTGTTTTTTCGGTCATTGGAATTTATTTGTTATTTGTATTTTGTTATTTGGGATTTCCCCTTTTGGTCATTGTTATTTGTTTGATATTTGATAGTTGTTATTTAGAATTTAATTTGCTCCACTTGAGACAGGTGCACTCCTATGGGGTGAAACCAAAGCCGAGTCCTCTGGGTCCGAATGTTTACTGTTAAGCGGTGGCCGGATAATTGATCTCTTCCAAGGTCGCTTTAATCTGATCCAGGGTGACCGGAGATTCCCATGCAACTGTAATACTTTTGTTCTGGGGATCGCCCACTACACTTTTTACGCCCTCGATTTCATCCAACTCGTTTGTGATACTCTTTACGCAGTGACCGCAGGATATATTCGGTATTGAAAATGTTGTTGTTTCCATTTCAGGTCCCTCCTTTGCAATTTGATTGTATAGGAATTTCCTTTTGCAAGTCCCGCTTTAAACGAGACGTTACATAAAACCGCGATGGGATTTTATTATCGGCGCTACTTTGTTATCTTTATAACCAAAAACCCCCGATTTGGCCGCCGGGCGAATATATTGACGATTTCGCCTTCCTTGACGGCGTCGATGGTTTTATTAAAATCGGCAACCGACTTTATGGGCTGGTGATTGACCTCCTTTATCAAATCGCCGACCCGCAATCCCTTGGCCTCCGCCTGACTGCCTGAGTCCACACCTGCTACAATTACACCTTCACCTTCTTTGGCGTTATATCGACGCGCCATTTCAGGCGTCAATTCGGCCACGCGGATACCAAGTTTGTCCTGGTGTTCCTTGGGGCTTTGCTGTGCCATAATTTTTTTATCTTCTCTCTTGGCAATCTTGGCCTTAAATGTCTTGGTTTTGCCGCCTCGCAGCACTTCAATTTTAGTTGTCTCGCCTACTCTGATACTTGCAACAGTGCTGGTGAGATCCCGGGTGGACTCAACCTGTTTACCGTTGATGGCAATAATTATGTCTCTGGGCTCGACGCCGGCCAAATCAGCAGGATCTCCCGGGAAAACTTCCGTAACCAGGACACCTTTTTTTGCTTCTATGCCATAGTACTCGGCGACCTCCGGGCTGAGGTCCTGGATGCCCACACCGAGCCAGCCACGGGTTACCTCGCCACTTTGCCGGAGTTGATCAATAACTCCCTTGGCCAGATTAACGGGAATGGCAAACCCGATACCCTGTCCGCTGGCGATAATGGCCGTATTGATACCTATGACCTGACCTTGCATGTTGAGCAGCGGGCCTCCGCTGTTGCCGGGATTAATGGATGCGTCGGTCTGGATAAAATCATCATAAGGGCCTGACCCGATAACTCTCCCTTTGGCACTGACTATCCCGGCAGTTACGGTATGGTCCAGGCCAAAGGGGTTTCCGATGGCCATCACCCATTGGCCGACTTTGAGTGCGTCGGAATCTCCGAATTTAAGTTCGGGAAGGTTGTGCCCGGATTTGATCTTGATTAATGCCAAATCCGTATTGGGGTCGCGCCCGATGATTTCAGCTTCATACTCTTTCTCATTTTTGAGTATCACTTCAATTTTGTCTGCGTTTTCAACAACGTGATTGTTCGTTACGATATAGCCGTCTTTGCCGATGATAAATCCTGACCCCAGGCTGCGCTGTTTAAAGTCACGCGGGTGGTTCTCACCAAAGAATTTTTTAAAAAAATCCTGCATGGGGTCGTCCTTGTCCTTGTCAAAGGGGCCTTGGAAATGACGGAACACGCGGCCGCCGCCCTGGACGGTCTTTACCGTCCGGATGTTGACCACGGACGGGCTGGCCATTTCAGCCAGTTGGCTGAAACTTTCGGGTGTCTTTGCAAGACTGCCGTCTGCGGCCTCAACTCCTGATGCTGAAAATAAACCTGAGATCGCCAGTAATCCGACAGCCAGCAAAATCAATGCTGTAAAAGTCTTTCCACGAACAGAATGTTTTATCGTTGTCGTTAGTTTCATTGGTACGCTCCTTTTCGCCAGAAATTATTGTTTCTATATATAACCGTTCAATAATATAAGCACATAATTTAGTATTGCCAGATCCCTATTTATGGATGGACACTAACTGCGTTAACAATAGTTTTCTGATGACATTACGCAATCCGCGTGCCACAGCGTTGGCCCATAAAATATCGGCATGTATCCAGTTGAATAAATTAAACAATTTTTGAAACATCAATTTTTGATTGCCGAAAACAGGTTGCTTTTGGGGCCGGGCAACACCGAGGATGGTTAAAAAATATCCAGCACTTCCCGCCAAATCAATCCATATGGGTAAAAAGTATTCACATGGCGGGATACTATTATCTTAACCGTATCTTCACCGCATTGGCATGGGCATCCAGCCCCTCGATTTCCGCCAGGCGGATAATATCCCGGGCTTCTCTTTTGAAAGCTTTTCTGGAATAGTGGATCAGACTCGTCTTTTTGACAAAGTTGTCCACCGAAAGAGCGGAAGAAAATCTGGCCGTACCGGCAGTCGGCAGCACATGGTTAGGGCCGGCAACATAATCGCCAACAGGCTCCGGTGTATATTCGCCCATAAAAACAGCCCCGGCATTGCGAATCCGGCCTATATAGGCAAAGGGATCTTTGACGTGCAGTTCAAGATGCTCCGGTGCGATCCGGTTTGATATTTCAAAAGCGGCTTCAAGGTTGGGCACAACCAGGATGGCACCGAATCTTTCAAGTGATTCTGCGGCGGTCTCTCTGCGCGCCAGATTCTCAAGCTGTTCCTTGACGGCAGAATCAACCGCGCCGGCCAACGTGCTAGAATCCGTCACCAGAATGGCAGATGCCATCGTATCATGTTCGGCCTGGGAAAGCAGGTCTGCTGCAATAAAGGCGGGGTTGGCCGTACTGTCGGCAATGACCAGAATCTCGCTGGGACCGGCGATCATATCGATGCCCACCGTACCGGCCACAATCTTTTTGGCAAGGGTAACATAAATGTTGCCGGGTCCGACAATGATATCGACCTTAGGAATCGTCTCGGTACCGTAAGCAAGGGCGGCAATCGCCCAGGCGCTCCCGACCTTGTAAACGGCATCAACCCCAACCTTGCGGGCGGCCGCCAGCAGATGGGGATTCACCGAGCCGTCCTTGGTCGGCGGCGTTACCATGGCAACATGCCGAACACCGGCGATTTTAGCCGGGATAACGCCCATCAACACCGAAGAGACCAGGGGGGTCTCTCCACCTTTGCCGCCGGGTACATACACCCCGGCGGTATCAACGGGTGTCACGATCTGGCCCAAAAGCGTGCCGGGTCTTTGAGTATTGATCCAGGAGTTGCTGCGCTGCTGACGATGATAGGCTTCGATTTGATTGGCGGCACGATTCAGAGCACGTTTAAAGGACCGTTCCACGCTTTTAGCGGCGGCCTCGATTTCCCCGGATGTCACCTTGAGCGATGGGATGGTCAAGCGCGGACTGTCAAATTGCCGGGCATATTGAATTAGGGCCTTGTCGCCGTTCTTTCTTACATCTTCCAGGATACGCGTAACGTAAGCGACATCTTTCTTCTTAACGTCAAGACCGCGATTGACTATGGCAGCGACCCTCTTGTCGGCTGTTTTGGAAGGATACTTGTAGATTTTCATAGGGCTAAATTCCATTCATAAAATCGCTGCGCGACTTTATATAACGTCCCGCTGAAGCGGAACTTGAAAAGTTTTGTTAAAAATATCAGCTAAAAACTTAAGCCAAAAGCAGGCTCTTTGTCAACACAAGGCAACGATACTAATGAATAAAACTCCAAGCTATCTTAACGGTCTTTTTTAAATTTTTCTTTAAGCTTTAACAAAGAATCCTGCAGCGGAGGACGCAACATATTTTTGTGGACGGGGGCAATGTTGTCCTCTTCGGATTCAAACAGACAGTCGACGATAGCATCTATCATTTTATGATCCATGTTTCCAACAATGCTTATCTCTTTGCTCGTATCTATGTCTCGGGGCAGAATCTCATATATCTCATATAGCTGTACCCAAGTATCTTTTTTAAAGGATGTTTTGCCGACAGGGATAAAAAATAGGCTGTGTTCTTTGATACAGCCCGGTGTCGAAGGTTTATCCTTTTTTTGAGAAGTAGTTTTTACAAAGAGATAGGGTTCATTTTTGACTGGCGTGTTAAGCAGGATGAGATACTTTTTGCCGGTAAAGCCGTTATGAAAGACTAGCTCGCTGTGATGATAGATAGCCCCTCGAGTTTGCAATTAATCAACTCCAAGTATTTTGTACATCTCAGAACGTTCTTCCATTCTTTCTTTGGCTTCATCATAGGGCAGGCTTATTAGCTCGCTGTCAACAGCAAGCATATAATCGATTTTTTGAAACTCTCCCTTTTCTCTGAGAGTTTTATCCCATGGCTCGTTTTTTAAGTGGGTAGACTCGACCATGTTGTCGGCTTTCGCATCCTTGAAAATAAAGGATATATCATCTAAGAGCTTCATTTCTTTATTAGAGAAACACCGGCTATCAAATTTCTTTTTGGGTCGGATTTGTTGAAAACCTTCTCCCGGAAGCTCATTGATGGCGCTTTTCATGTCAGGCTTCATATTGCCAGAGAGCTCTTCAAAGAGATCCTTAGGAACCGGCCCCATCTCCCAGGCATAATAATACAGTCCGGTAACGGACTTGCCGGCTTGCTTAAAATGAAAAAAATCAAGGAAATACAACAGCTTAAGAAGCTTTGTTTTGCCGCAATACTTAGTATGATTGGCAAAATAAATTATTGCATTTATTAGTTTCTCTCTGTGGTGTGTAATAATCATAACATTAATAATATCGGCCAACATGGGTTAAAAGTCAAGTTTATGGGGCTGAAACACGATTCGGTAGTACTATGATATAATTGATTTTACAACATAATTTTAACAAAAATAAAATGCGGTTTATTATTGAGCAATTGGCGCCTTAGCCTGGTGTCTGATCAGCAGTATTGGGAAGTACATCTGTTGCATTCACCCAGTCCCGACTCTGCCCGACTCTGCTTGGTGCCTACATAGCCCCTACTTGGTCCGGCTCGTCCACCTCTACTCCACTGATATTGGTTAGAATGTCGTTATTTAAAGCTGGAATCCTGGCTGCTTGTCAAATTAAAGAGGCAATTAGTATTTTGATTGATCATCTTGAAGAACGGCCTGCAAATCTTT
>JACNIG010000356.1 GCA_014383215.1 Candidatus Desulfatibia vada
TTTCAGCACACTCTATAATAGATCTTACGACAGGGCCGTATACAACGCGTATTTTGGCCTCTATGCCTTTCTCCCGAAATTCTCCCCTCAAAGCTTTTAGATAGAACTTCGCATCCTTCAACCCTTGCTCTAATGCCTGCTGGTGAAGTACAATATCGGTCATCTCATTTCCTGCAAAAGGGGGAGGTCTTACAACCCGTAAAAAAATGACCTTGGATTTGAAACATTGGGCCAAATTCTCCACATGCTTTAATATTCTTTCAGCGCGGGTTGACCCGTCCAGCGGTACTAAGATGGTTTTATACATTTAATCCTCGTCTTCAAATTCATTACGCGTCTGCGTAATCTTTCGGCCTCCTTGGTCTTGAAATTAAACAGGTAAAGCAGTCTGCTCTCGGTGAGACCATCCGGCAGCCGCCTGAAGGTCCAAAAGGCCGTTTTGGGGCGGCCAAGGCCAATAAGCGTTTAAAGAATCCACGCCCGGAGGACGTGGATTCCAGTATTTAATTACATAGGCCAAAACAGCCGAGCCGTGGCTGGATCGACACCATTAGAGTCATCCATCCCTCATCGGCAGTTTAAGTTGCTTTCTCGTATTTAAAGGAAAGGTTAATCCTGGCGCGATATGCGGCAACTTTCCCATTTTCGATTTTCATATCGAGTTTGATAACTTCAGCGATTCTTAGCTCCTTGAGGGTCTTAGCCGCTGTCTTCACAGCATTTTGAGCGGCCTCTTCCCAGGATTTCTCGCTTGAACCGACCAATTCAATTATTTTATAAGTGCTCTCTTTCATTACTTTCCTCCTTTTTAATAATAAAAAACATGGACTTCGAGCAACGTTAGAAAAGGCCGTCGGATAATTTGGCAGTCTTTCTAAATTTCTTTCCGACCCAATCGCCGTCAACAAAATCGTCTATCCCGGAAGCGCAGTTATAACGGTAGGGTCTGCAACCATTGCATGAATTTGTCTTTTTGCAACCTTATAACGCTCGAAATAGACTTTGGCGACTTCTTTCATAAACCGATACCCAAGTTGTGGATCGAGGTTGCAAATATCGCGCAATTTGTCTGCATCAATCGCCAGGACCTCCGTCTCTTTCAAACAAACCGCTGTCAACGTATACTTCTGCGGCTCCATGAAACAGGCCGTGCCGAAAATCTCACCCTTTTCTCTCTTTTCAAATGAGATCTCTAAATCTTCTTCAGGGACAATTTTTTTCATGCCGACCAATCCACTGGTAACCACAAAAATATGATTCGCCGGCTCGTCGCTCTGATAAATTAGACTGCCCTCTTTGTAAGCTATTCTTTCGGTTATCTTTGCCAGCGCTTCACTCTGCGAGTCTGAAAACACACTAAATAGCGCTACCTTTTTAATGTCTTTTACTTCTACCATGATTATCCTCCTTTTTTTGATGTTTGTAATTGTTGTTTGATACTTTCCGCCGGTAGATCTTAGCATCGGCACAACACTGACTGCTTTAATGTATGTAACGCAATTATCACGCCAAAAATGCTCGGCCGACAAAACACGTTCTAATTATCTGAAATAATATATAAATATATTTCACCTTTACATCTTCTGGTTGAACATCTTAAAAAAATAATGTCAGCCTTTTTTACAGTTTGTAAAATTGAGACGGTGACGACGACTGAAGGGGAGTAAAGTTTGATAGTTGAATACGTGATATCTTATAAACAATAAACCGTCCTGCTTTTTTCGCGGTGATCCACCATATAGAGCATAGTGGTCTTTTCTTTTAAGATCTTTTGAAGCTCCGGAATTCAACCACGGATAAAGATCCATGGCTCTTTGCACATTTTGGAAGCTCATTATAGATCGACCTCAAAATGCCTTATGTTTCAATAACCCTAAATTTCTTGCACATAATTATTAGCGAACCGAAAGGCCCCGCGGGACACTTGCGGCATCCTGCCGCTTGAGTAGAAAATTCAAAATGGGAATCGGCAATATGGTGGTCAGCATAATGACGATAACAAACATTGAAAAAACTTCATCAGAAACCACCCCCATGGCATTGCCTGTGACCGCAAAAATAAGCCCCACCTCTCCTCTGGGCACCATGCCCCAGCCGACAATAGACTTGTTGACCCGGCCGGCGACCAAACCGGCCATGATTTTACCCACAACAGCCGACATCGTGATAGCCAAGGTTAACATCAAGACCGGCAGATTAAACACCATATCGAGTTTGACTCTCATGCCTGTCAAAACGAAAAAGATCGGAACTAAAAAATAACTCAACGGCTTAATAAGGTCCTGGAGATGGCTATGGGAAAGAGACTCCATTACTTTAGATACAGCCTGTTTAACCTCCATGCCGGCGTCTTTGACACTTTCATTGATATCACTAATAATATTCGGGTCGTTAAAGTGCCGGAAATGCACCGGCTCCAACACCAGTCCGGCAGCAAAGGCGCCGACAATCGGTGCCAGTCCGATATATTCTGCCAGTGAGGCAAAAATTAACCCGAAACTAATCGCCAAGACAAACTTCATGCCGATGCCGGGGTTTATTTTAGAAAACAGCCGGCCCAGTCTGAGCGCTAAAAGTTGCCCCAGGAAAATCGCACCGCCCAAGAAAAAAACGGCTTTGCCGGTAATCCAACCGGTTTCGATAAAGCTGATATGACCAGATTCTACAATCGCCTTAACAACGGCCAAAATCGTCAAGCCCAGCATGTCATCAATGATAGCCGCCCCTAAGATGATTTGGGCTTCAGGTGTCTGAAGCTTATTTAGATCTTGAAAAACCCGTGCTGTGATTCCAACCGACGTGGCGGTCAGGATGGCACCTAAAAAAAGATGGGCATTAAAAGAAAGGCCCGGCAAGAGCAAAGGGCCAACAACGAACGTGCCTAAAAAGAAAGGGACAATGACCCCGACAAGCGCTACCAGAAAAGCTCGCGGTCCGACATGACGCATTTTTTGCACATCAGACTCAAGGCCAACCTGGAAAAGCAAAATAACCACGCCGAGTTCGGCTAAAAATTGAATCACGAAGTCTTCTCGAACCGGCTCGAAAAAGTAAAATCCGACCAGTGCCAGGTTGCCGAAAACGACACCGACAAGCAATTCACCAAGTACGGTCGGCTGGCCAAACCGTGCCACCAGATTTGATAACTTGGCTGCCAGAAGAATGACGGCGATCCACAAAAAAACTCTGCCTGCATGTGTTGCGCCGTTACTTTCCCGGTCGATAATTTCAGCGCTGACGACGGGGGCAAGAATCAAAACGACTGTCACGGCCATCGTGCAATAAAGTGTATAACGTTGTTTTGCCAACCCCATGCTCTTCGTCTATAAAAATGGTTCCCAACATTGTTTGCGTTAATGGTTTTAACACTATTTGCCGGCAATTTGATTGCCAAATTTGGCCTCAAAAGCCTTTTCAACAATATCGGCAGCCCACTGAGGTTTACTGATATAGTCAAAATTGATCACCATGTCGAACTCATAGGGCGATGCTTCCTTTTTCCCGTAGACCTTTTTAAAAAAATGTTTCTGTTCTTTATCGATACTATCTAATTTCCAATCAGCTTCCTGCTCCTTTATTTTTAGAATTTTAGCCAGGCGTTTGATTCGGTGCTCTCTTCCGCCGATAAAACGGACAGATAGTACACTTTCGCGCGGCAGAATCAAATGTGTTCCTCGACCCACAAATATGCTCGGCTCCAGATAAGCAAGCGACAACACCGTTTTAAATAAATGTCTGGCATAATCACT
>JACNIG010000458.1 GCA_014383215.1 Candidatus Desulfatibia vada
AAAAATGCCGTCCACTACAGTTCATATACCAGAAACGTTGTTACATAAAATGAATAAGGTTGTTAAAGAAAAAGGAATCAGCCGGAACCGGTTTATTATTCTTGCCTGCGAACAGGCACTGGAAAATGATGCTGGACAATGGCCTGAAGGTTTTTTCTCTCAGGATTATGGGGATAAGAATCTTCAATTATTGCGGAAAGATGTTAAAGAAATGGAAGATGCTATTTTTTCCAAACGGAAAAATCGGGAACCGGTTGATCTATGATGCATGTATTGGATACTACTGCTTTTTCTGCTGTGATGAGACGCGATGCTGATATATTGTCACTCTTAAAGAAAAAACAGCCAGGTGATTTTGCAACCGTACCACCTGTCGTTGCTGAGATTGAGTATGGAATAAGGCGGTTGGATAATTCTTCGCGAAAATACCTTAGACTAAATTCTGAAAAAAAACATCTGCTTTCAATTATTAAAGTCCTGCCATGGTTGCCTGAATCATCAAAGCATTTCGGAATCATAAAGGCGAACCTTGAACAAAAAGGCGAACTCATAGACGATTTTGATATTGCCATTGCTGCTATTGCAATTAGTCACCAATGCTCTGTTTTAACTGCGAACCTAAGGCATTTTCAGCGAATAGAAAATCTTGAAGCTATTGGCTGGTAAGGCATGGGCTAACCCGAATTTTTCATTAACTACCCCAAACTTAGTAAATGTCCCCTACCAACATTGCTTAATTTTATTCAAAAACCAAATCACTCTATTTAATAACAAAATTTTTCAAAATTATCTATAATGTGCGGGATTTGCGGAAAAATATGCTTTGATGGCAAACCCATCGAAGAAGATTTGATCAAAGAAATGTGCCGGTCGCTTGCCTACCGGGGGCCGGATGATCACGGAACATACATCAATAATTCGGTATCAGACAATGGGCGGCGGGTTTCTTTAGGGCTGGGGCATCAGAGACTTTCAATTATTGATTTATCGCCCGCCGGCCATCAGCCCATGACCAACGAGGACGGCACCATTTGGATCACCTATAATGGAGAAGTTTATAATTTTAAGGAAATAAGAGCTGATCTGAAACGCAAAGGACATACCTTTAAAAGCGATACGGATACAGAGGTTATCCTGCACCTGTATGAAGAAGAAGGTATAGAAGCTATCCATCGACTTAACGGTATGTTTGCTTTTGCGCTCTGGGATGAAAACAGATCGCGGCTCTGGATTTGCCGCGACCGCATCGGCATCAAGCCGCTGGTGTATTATTGGGATGGAAAGCACTTTGCTTTTGTTTCTGAGATCAAAGCACTGTTAAACGACCCTGCAATTCCAAAAGAATTGGATCATGAGGCGCTTTATCTATATCTGACGTTTAGTTATGTTCCTGCCCCGTATACGATGTTTAGAGGAGTCAGGAAACTTGAGCCCGGCCATTTTATAATTTTTGAGCAAGGAAAATTGGAAGTTAAAAAGTACTGGGATGTCGACAAAACGATTGCTCAGGATAAAACGTTACTATCATTTGCAGAGCAGGAAGGAATATTTAAGAAACGTCTTTATGAATATCTTAATGATGCAGTGTGCAAACGAATGATCGCTGATGTCTCTTTGGGAGCATTTTTAAGCGGCGGGATCGATTCGAGCATTATCGTAGCCCTGATGGCTCGGAATTCAAATCAGCCGGTCAAAACATTTTCAATCGGATTTAAGGACGCCGAGCTTTTTGACGAAACACACTATGCCCGGGAGGTGGCCGATTGTTTTAAAACCGACCATCACGAGTTCAAACTGACTTATAGGGATATGCTGGATGTCCTGCCCGATGTCCTTGCTACTTTTGATGAACCCTTTGCCGATTCATCTGCTATTCCTACCTACATTGTATCAAGAGAAACAAGAAAATATGTCACCGTAGCTTTATCAGGGGATGGGGGTGATGAGCTTTTTGCCGGGTATCGATCCTACCTGGGCGAATACTGGTATAAAAGGTACATGTCCATACCGGCTTTCATTAGAGAGGAGTTCTTTGAGAGGCTAATTCAAAGGCTGCCTGATTCCAGAGATTCCAAATATCTGGATTACATCCGGCGGCTTAAAAAATTCATTAAAGGTACTAAGGGATCATTTCCGGAGAGGGTTCTGGCTTTGAAGGAGATTTTTCCAAGGGATATTCGGCGCAACATTCTGTGTGGATCAGGAACTAATAAAAATCCATTACTGGAAGATCCTGCTTTGAGCCGTGTTAAGAAATTGCTGGACTTGAACTGCAGCGATCGCATCAACAGTATTCTTTATGCTGATCTCAAAGATTCTCTGCCGGGAGATATGCTCACAAAAGTGGACTGGATGAGCATGAAGAACTCTCTGGAAGTGCGAGTGCCTTTTCTGGATCATCGAGTGGTGGAACTGGCCTTTAGCATGCCGAGTGCGTTTAAGCTTCGTAAAGGGCGAGGCAAATACATCCTTAAAGAAACCTTTAAAGATATACTTCCGCCAAGTCTTGTTGATCGGCCCAAGGCTGGATTTGAGGTTCCCATCAGCCGGTGGTTGAAGACGGATTTAAATTTTTTGATCGAACAAAACCTTGCCGAAGATAGAATAAGGGAACAAGGAATTTTTAAGTACGAAATCATAAAAAAATTGATCCACGACCACATGTCCAATCGAACCGATACATCATGGATGTTATGGAATTTGATCGTTTTTCAACACTGGCATGATAAATATTTGACCCCGATGGAATAGAAAGAAAACTACATTTTTGACAGGATTTACAAGATTAACTTGGTGAATGAAACCCTTCTAAAGAAGACAAAAGTTATCACCCAACATCAAGGTCATACACACTGACACCAAAGCCAAGCCGTTTTGCATTTACGTAAGCCTGCAAACCCTTGTAGATCTTCATTTTTTTCCCTTTCCGTCTTGACGAGTATCTCTAATTAGAGAATATAAAAGTGGGTTGACAAAATAAGATTATAATAGTATGAAATACATATTCTGAAAGGTGGGGAGGAAAAATATGAAAGTTTCTGAAAGGGGGCAAATTACTATCCCCAAGGCACTTCGTGATCGGTTTGGAATCTATAAAAATGTTGAAGTTGAAATGCTTCCAACAAAAGAGGGCATCTTAATTCAAAAACGCAGCCTCAGAGGACATCCTGTCGATTCTGTATATGGGATTCTCAATCGACCATCTGATACAGATACATACATTGAAGAGGTTCGAGGAAGATGATTACCGCTGTTGATACAAATATCCTGTTAGATGTTTTCCTGCCGGATAATAAGTTTGCTTCAAGTTCTGCGAAACTTCTAAAATTGGCATATGATGAAGGAGCTTTAATCATCTGTGACATTGTATATGCTGAACTTGTTTCCCAATTTGAGGAAAGATCCATATTGGATAAAACCCTGGCAACCATAAATGTATCCTTGTCATCTGTGGATACTAATGTTGCTTTCCTATCCGGGGAAAAGTGGAGTCTGTATAGAAAATCTGGCGGAAAAAGAGAACGAATCATTACCGATTTTCTCATAGGCGCACATGCTATGATTAAGGCTGAGCGTTTCCTCACCCGTGATAGGGGCTTTTACAGGTCATATTTTCCTGATCTTCAAATTTTTTCCCTGGAATCGGAAAAGGATGGTTCCAGAAAATGAAAAGGCCTATTTGTCCCTCCTGAAAAATCAATTCCCTTGAATTGTGCAGGAATAAGTCGAATTTCTCATAGAGTATTTTG
>JACNIG010000270.1 GCA_014383215.1 Candidatus Desulfatibia vada
AAATTTATTATCAATCCATTTGGCATTTTTTATCAAACCATATGACAAGTTACACCGTAGATCTGTTGATCGGCTCACAGTTGGACTTTTTTGATTGGACACAGTTTACAAGGGTATTTGTCTGGATCGTAACCTCGGAGTCTTTTTTCAGAGTATTTTCGGATTTTTTCGGAATCGTCTATCTGCTTCAGGAAATATCTCCAATGGGGTGGGAGTTTGAGTAAGTTCATGATTTGCGTGACTCTGGCTCGGGTTATGCCTTCCTTTTTGGCAATATCACTTTTTGATTTAAATATTCCGTTTTCCAGCAGTTTCTTCCATAGGATGGCTTTGTGTATAACATGTTGGTGAGGTTTATTAATCTTAGCAGGCGGTCGGGTTTGGACTTGGGATGTTGTATTCTTTTTTTTTAATATAGTCTGCCTTCTGAGTATTGCCTTCTTGATGATTTCTTTTAGTCTCTCAAGATTATGCTCAGGAATCGGGTCTACAAACACTATTTCGATTTTGGGTGGCTTTCCCCATCGTTTTCGCCTTTTGCGCCATTGCTTTCTCTCTTCCCCCGAAAGATCCTTCGAGTTTACAATCGTATCTCCGCATGGCCTCCTTGTGGGTGCTACTTAGTTGTAATTTTGTTGACCTTTTCATTTCCATCCTCCTTTCATCAGTATTTTGCGCAAACAGTGCATGCTTTCTGGTATGCTATGGGAGATGAGAGGTGTTCAACAAGGCTATCCTTTTTGATTAATATCAATGTTCTGAGGTCTATCTTTAACGCTAATTTGAAAAGACCCAAGCTTACTCAAATAAATTGACCCACTTGACACGCTTGAATAAGCATGCTATATTACAAGGAAAATTGACATGTTGTGGAGAAGAAACTTATGGCGCGCGCCAACGCTTTTCACAACTTATTGTTATAATAGCCAATGCTGCCTTTCATCATGTCGGTTCTCAATAATCTTCACATTTAGCTTCATTAATCGTTTCTAAAATCTTTGCGAGTCAAGTGGGTCAATTTATTTGAGCATAAAAGGGTCAATCTTTGTTAGCGTTGAGGGTAGTATTAGGGGAAGGATCGATTTAAAAAGGAATGGGTATGATAAGATTCGAAAAAGAGGTAGCTTATTTCCTGAGCTAAATAAGAAGTTTTATGATGGTACGATCAACTGAGATACGCGTTGATACTCGTAACTTATCAAAGGAATTAAAGGGGGTTATGGCGTCTCGATACATTACAGCTATCACGAACAGAGGCACAGCTGACAAACATCAAATAACTTCGGCCATTCTTTTAATTCATCCCTAACAACTATGCCCATCTTTTCTAATGTTAGCGGCTTCTTTATGTATTGACATGCACCTAAACTTTTTCCTTCTTTGACACGCTTTGTTTCAGAACATCTGATTGAATACGAACCGATTACAAAGTTAAGCTTATATTCTACAATAAACCGTTAATGAATCTTTTTTGCAGTCTACTTATCTGCTTTTATCATCCTCGATAATAAAGCAAACCCAAGTACAGGAAGGATTATTATTTGTGTGTTCAGGGCATCAACACTAAAACGAACATTACAGAATTGTAATTTGAAGGAAATTCTGTTGTAATCATCTTATGATATGAATATTCCTCAAATTTAGAAACCCATACCATTTTAATGAAAAATTGGAATAAATATGGGCTTGCAACTAGGCCTACTGGTGCTATTATATGCTTGTTTGGATACCTGTATGTATTTTTAATCTGTAAATAAATTCAAGGGGATTGTGCATATGCGATTACTTTTAGTGGAAGATGATTCCAAAATAGGCTCTTTTATTACCAAAGGGTTTAGACAGGCCGGCTTTGCCGTTGACCATGCTTTAGATGGCGAACAAGGTCTCCACATGGCCCTAAATGTTAGTTACGATGTGGCCATTGTGGATATCATGCTGCCCGAGCTGGATGGACTGGTCCTCATCGAGGAACTCAGACGCCAGGGTATCAACACGCCTGTGTTGATATTAAGCGCCAAACGTTCGCTGGATGACCGAATCAAAGGGATACAAAAAGGCGGGGACGATTATCTTGTTAAACCCTTTGCTTTTTCCGAACTATTGGTGCGTGTGCAGGCGCTGATTCGCAGATCGAGCGGAACGGTAGAGCCTACCAGTCTAACGCACGACGATTTGTCATTGGATCTGCTGAAGCGGGAAGTTATCCGTTCAGGACAGAAGATCGCGTTGCAACCCCGTGAGTTTGCCCTGCTGGAATATCTGATGCGCAACCCTGAGCGGGTTGTTTCCAAAACCATGATACTGGAACACATCTGGGATTTCCATTTTGATCCCCAGACAAACGTGGTGGATGTTCTGATTTGCAGGCTGAGAAACAAGGTTGAAAAGAATTTTTCAAAAAAAATGATTCATACTATCCGAGGCATTGGTTATGTTTTTAAAGACCCTTCCAAAGACATTTAAATCCAGCGGTTTTCGACTGTCCGTCTGGTACTCAGCTTTTTTTATCACAAGTTCGGCCCTGCTCTTAATTGTCGCCTATTTTTTTCTTTCATCAGCACTCAAAGCGCAGGACTGGGATGCGATATTATCAGAGCTGAACGAACTTGTCTCAGAATATGAGAAAGGTGGCTTGACTCTGGTTGAAAGCGAGGTGGTTGAATACAACAAGTTCCACAGAAAAAATCCTTTCTTTATCCGCATTGCCGAAAACTCAAACCGGACCGTTCATATTTTTTTTCCCCATTTGTGGGATGAATTTGACTTAAATCGGATAGAAACATTTTCTTTAAGCGACAACAAAGCATGGATCAGCCTTCCGACAAACGAAGATGATTATGATCTTGTCATAAAGTCAGCACGCTTGCCGGATGGTCGTTGGCTTCAGGTGGGTATGAGTACCGAAGACCGTCAGAAGATTCTGGAGCGTTTTCGCGAGACCTTTTTGATAATTATGCTTCCTTTGATTTTGTTTGGCCTTGTCGGCGGATCATTTCTTGCAGTTCGGACCCTGCGGCCTATCCGTGACATCATCCAGACGGTTCAGTCTATCGAGATCGGCAGGATGGAAGCACGCGTTCAGCGAACCAACACCGGAGACGAATTAGATGAGCTGGCCCGGCTTTTTAACGAAATGCTGGATAAGATCAGCACCCTTATCAGCGGGATGAAGGGTTCGCTGGATAACGTAGCTCACGACCTACGCACTCCCATGACAAGATTACGCAATATTTCAGAAACGGCATTACAGGCGGGTCAGGACCTTGATCTTTACCGGGAAGCACTGGCGGACTGCATTGAAGAATCAGATCATATCCTCAACATGTTAACGATACTCATGGATATTTCCGAAGCAGAAACCGGGATGCTAAGTCTTGATCGAAAATTTGTGAATATTTCCTCCTTGCTGGCCAGAGTTGTCGACATGTACCAGTATGTGGCTGAAGAAAAAGGGGTGAAGCTTAATGTAAGTGCTCCCGATGAGCTGTATACAACCGTTGATCCCAACCGGTTGAGCCAAGCCCTGGCGAATATTCTGGATAATGCCATCAAATATACCCTTTCCGGCGGACAGGTCAAAATTGAGGCCTTTCAGGAAAAAGGAGAATTAATCATCCGGATAAATGACACGGGCTTTGGAATTTCCCCCAAAGATCTTCCCCAAATATGGGATCGTTTATTTAGAACTGATCACAGTCGCTCCCAGAAAGGACTTGGACTCGGCCTGAGCCTGGTCGAGGCTATAATATTGGCCCACAATGGCCGAGTTGATGTCATAAGCGATCCCGGCAAAGGGTCAACCTTCACAATCTTCCTTCCTTCAATTCAATAAAACGCCAACAAATTAATTTTGATCAAGGAGCTAACATTTCAAAACTGTAATCGTCAGGAAAGGTTCCTGTAAGCTGGTTGTGTTATCTAAAATAGGTTTTTAAAGGGTTTTATATTATGTCGGCAAATTGTAGAATATTGATTATTGATGACAATAATGAAAATCATTCTAATTGCACCTGTCCACAGGAAACAGAACTTTAAACGCTATTTCCAGATAGTCCCCTTGAACCTTATGATGATTGCATCCCTTACTCCAAAAGATTGCGAGGTTGAAGTTTTGGATGAGAACATCGACACCATTGATTATGACAGCCCTGTGGACCTTGTGGGGATAGGCGCAAATACATCCGAAATCAACAGAGCCTACCAGATTTGCAGTGAATTCAGGAAACGCGGGGTACCTGTTGTAATCGGCGGTATCCATGCAAGTGCCCTGCCGGATGAAGCCGCCCAACACGCCGACTGCGTGGTTATCGGAGAAGCCGAGGGGCTATGGGAAAAAGTCGTCGTCGATTTCCGTAAAGGAACCCTTGCCCAATTTTATCAGCACCAATCGTTTCCGGACATCTCAAAACTCCCTCAACCGGACAGAGAGGTCCTTAATAGCAAACGATATTTGACCAAAAACGTTTTGCAGCTCTCCAGAGGCTGTCCCTATCATTGCATATTCTGCTCGGCAACCGAATTTTTTGGCAACACTTACAGGGTTCGAAATGAGGACCAGGTCATAAAAGAAATTGAACGTCTGGACGGCGATTTTATGATATTTGTTGATGACAATATTTTCGGAGATCCCGGATATGCCGCCAGACTGCTACAAAAAATGATCCCCTTAAAGAAAAAGTGGGTGAGCCAGTGCACACTGCGCCTGGCTGATAACAGCAAATTGCTTAACCTGGCTGCAAAAAGCGGTTGCATGGGCATGTTGATCGGTGTGGAATCCATTAGCAAAGATTCGTTAAAAGCATCCGGCAAATCCATAAAATTTGATCGATACAAGCAGATGATCCAGCGTATTCTTGACAGCGGGATTGGTGTCGACGGATCCTTCGTCTTCGGCTTTGATAACGAGGACACTTCAATCTTTGAAAGGACCCTTGAATTTATTGTAAAAATAAAACTTCCGGCAGCCACTTTTTCAATACTTACCCCTTATCCGGGGACGCAGCTGATGGAGAAGTTGGAAAAGGAAGGAAGGATTATCGATAGAAACTGGCAACATTACAGGGGAACCCGTGCCGTTTTCAGACCGGCTAAAATGACTGCCGATCAGCTTGAACAGGGTCGAGCGTGGATAAAACAGGAGTTCTATTCATATTTAAATATATATAAAAGAGTCGGTTTTTCCGGCGACTACCGGCTTTATCTGTGGCTTTACAACCTGTTAAAAAGGAGCGGCACTACGAAAGGCAGGCGCAAGAAAGCAGATAATCCACATGGCTGTACGATTTATCAAGGTCTATTCGCATGATAGGTATAGTTATTGTTACACACAGGCAACTTGGAGAGGCACTCATTGATGCTGCTGAATTCATTATCGGATCGCGGCCTGCAAATCTGGTAGCGGTTTCCATAAATGTGAATGAGAATGTCGATAAACTGCGCAATAAGATTGTTGAAGGAATTAAAAAAGTCGATCAGAGAAAAGGGGTGCTTATCTTTACCGACATGTTCGGGGGGACCCCTTCCAATTTAAGCTATTCATTTCTTAAAGAAGGACGAGTGGAAGTCATATCCGGAGTTAATCTTCCGATCCTGATTAAAGCTGCCAATACTCAAGAAGAAATGAAACTCAGCGAACTCGCCGAGTCTTTGGAAGCTTATGGGAAAAAGAGTATCTCTCTGGCAAGTGGTATATTGAAAGGTAATAAACGCAAATAGAAGATTTGCATGTCACCAAAACATAACTGCCAAGTGGCTGCATACTGAAACTATGCCACAAAACAACTTCAGAATAGGGGTATTAAAACTATGCACTTTAGATGATGGGAAAAACACATGCCCAAAAGGTTAATTATTAGTTTCGCTTTGTTCATTGTACTAAGTGGATTAATGCTTACAGCGTCTTGTACAAAAAATACAATTGCGCCTGAACCTTCCCTAGCGCAGTCGTTTGAGACCCAGGCTGCTGAATCGGCTACAGGAAAAGCAAAGCAGAACGAGGCGGCTAAACCGAGAAAAACCAAGCAACAGCAAGCCATCGAAGAGGATTGCCCAAGTGAAAAATGCCCTCAGAAGGAGACAAAACAAGAAAATATAGTAACCAAGCATACGGTCATAAATGAAGATATATACTTTGAATTTGACAGTTCTGCTCTTTCAGAGGAAGCACAGAGGGTTCTACAGAAAAAAGCTGCATGGCTAAGGCTCAGCCCCGATGTTACAGTGGTCATTGAAGGCCACTGTGATGACCGCGGCACCAGCGCCTACAATTTTGCCCTGGGGCACAGACGAACTGAGGTTGCAAAGTTATATATGACCTGGCTCGGTATCAGCACAACCCGATTGTTTACTCTAAGCTACGGGGAGGAGCGTCCGGCAGCCACCGGCCGCAATGAAGATGCCTGGGCCAAGAACAGGCGAGCTCATTTTGTAATCGAAGAGTAAAACTCTGGTAGCGACAACGTTTTAACGACCGGATGAGATGATATTTTTCTATAAAGAAATGCGAAATTAAGAGATGAGATCCAAAATTGTCGTCTTGTTCCTTTTGGCCTCGACACTGCTGTTCGTTTATTTCTCAGCGTATGTGGTGGATGAAACCGAGCAGGTGGTGGTGACCCAGTTCGGCAAAGTCGTCGGTGCGTCCAAAACCGAACCCGGATTGTACTTCAAGATACCTTTTATTCAGATAACTACCTATTTCCCCAAAAACCTCCTTCGGTGGGATGGGGACCCGGGCCAGATCCCCACTTTGGAAAAAACGTATTTGTGGGTGGACACTTTTGCAAGATGGAGAATTATTGATCCGATCAAATTCTTTCAAACGGTAAACAACACCGTCCGTGCTTTGGGGATACTGGACGATATTCTCGATCCTGCTGTAAGGAATTTTATCACGTCTTACCGGCTCATTGAAGCGGTCCGAAAAAGCAACCGCGAGTTGGGCTTACTGGAGTTCGGGCTGGAAGATAAGGATTTGGATACTGCCCTGCCAACTTCTTTCAGCGTTTCAACCGGCAGGGAAAAAATAACCGAGGAAATAGAAAAACAGGCTCAGCCCAAACTGAAACCCTTTGGGATTGAGCTGGTCGACGTTAAGATTAAACGGATAAACTATGTGGAGCCGGTCAGGGAATCTGCCTATAAACGGATGATAGCAGAGCGCAAACAAATTGCAGAAAAATTTCGATCCGAAGGTAAAGGCGAAGCCCGCAAGAAATTAGGTGATAAAGAAAAAGATTTAAAGCAGATCACATCCAAAGCCTATCGGAAAGCCCAGGAACTCAAAGGGAAAGCAGATGCAGAAGCAGTGCGAATTTACGCCGGCGCCTATGGAATTGATCCTGATTTTTATTCTTTCATCAAAACTCTGGATATTTACAGGAGTGCTTTGGGAAAAGATACAACTCTGGTTTTGTCGACCGATTCGGAGTTTTTTAAATATCTAAAAGGTTATTCTGCAAAACAAAGGAAGGCGCCTTGATCCAAAAGATAATTTTTCCTGTGATACTGGCAGCGTTTATTGTTATATTTACGGTCTTAAAGATAGCCGTTGCAGCACATGCTGCTGATGTGGCCAAGATCGGCGTGATCGATGTTCAAAAAATTCTTACAACAACCAGCATCGGCAAATCCGCCAAGGCTGAACTGGAAAAAATCAAGAAGAAATTTGAAGCCGATCTTAATAAAAGAAAGACCGATATCGAGGATACTAAACAGAGGCTTGAGCGTGAAGCACTGGTTTTGGGCAAAGACGCTCTTGATGGTAAGGGACGTGAGCTAAGAATAATGATCAATGATTATAAAGCGCTTCAGGAAAAATATCGTGTGGAATTCCAGCAGCATACCATCAGGCTCGACCGGCGCATCACAAAAGAGATCATGGCGCTTGCTGAGAAGATCGGGAGAAAAGGCGGCTATTATCTGATAATCGATAAGCAAAAGGCAGGGGTCATGTATTCACCGGGGGCAGCAGATATTACCGACGATATATTACGGCAATTCATGGACTTATCATTTTAAAACGGATTCGAATGCCGAAATAAAAAAGATCGCCCGTACAGTAAAAATCTGCCCAACCATGCTTTCTCCAATGGCGGTTCAAGATAGAGACTGATTTTTTTTGTGGGGTTTCTGATGAGTATCCTTATTAATTTCCGGCTCTCTTTTCTGCGTATTTATCGCCGGTTTATAATTCTCGTTCAATTCCTTTACAATCGGTTTAAAAACCATCCATATAATGGCAAACAGGCCAATAGCTAAGACCACAAAGACTATTGTAGAAACTAACATCCCCAAACCCTTCCCTTTCCAATATTTTATCTTATAGATAATTTAAAAATTAGATGGTGATAATGTCAAGCCCAGCAAACAACCTTTCCAAATTGTAATATTCATGAAAGATTGCAGCAATCATACACAGGTATAAAGAACTAAATAAGTTCGGTACCAGACGGCAGAGGCTTTTTCCTGGTTATTGCAAAATTTCTATTACAGACCGAAACCTTTTAGACATTTAAAACATTTCACGCATGAACATTTTTCTTCTTTTTGTCGGTTTGCTGCTGCTTTACGTGGGCTCGGACTGGCTGGTCAGGGGCGCGTCATCCCTGGCCCTTTCGTTTTCCATCCGACCGATCATCGTCGGGCTGACGGTGGTGGCGCTTGGCACATCCGCGCCGGAACTCCTGGTGAGCCTGGTGGCAGCAGCCAAAGGCTCAAGCGGTGTTTCCGTAGGCAACATTATCGGAAGCAACATTATCAACATAGCCCTGATATTAGGTTTAAGTGCAATGGTAAGGCCCCTTGAAGTGGATAAAAAGTTTTTAAGCAGGGAGCTCCCCTATCTGATCGGTGTCTCTTTTCTGTTCTGGATATTATGCTTAGACGGCCGGTTGGATCGAGTTGACGGCTCCATCCTGCTTGCGATGCTCGTTGTTTTTCTCTTTTACAGCATCCTGACGGCAAAAGAGGGAAAAGGCGGACAGGTGAAGCGTCAGGAAACATCTGGCCGAAGGTATACCCTGAACGTGGTTTTAGTCGTGCTGGGTCTGGCGTGCCTGGCAAAAGGTGCTGATATGATGGTTGTTTCAGCAATTGCCATTGCAAGGAAATTCGGTCTCAGTGAAGTCCTGATCGGCCTTACCATTGTGGCGCTGGGCACATCTTTGCCTGAACTGGCCACTTCGGTAGTGGCCGTTGCCAAGGGGGAAAGCGACATTTCCATCGGCAATGTGGTGGGAAGCAATCTGTTTAACATATGCCTGGTTATGGGACTGGTCGGGATCTTAAACCCGGTGCAGATTGACGGCCGCTTAAACCGGTTCGAGTTTCCCGTCATGCTGATTCTGACAGTATTGTTGCTTGTATTCGCAAGATCCGGCTTCAGAATTCAAAGGGTTGAAGGGATGTTTTTTGCATCATGCTTTTTTATTTACATAGGGGTGGCGTATTGGCTGGCCCTGTAAACCTAATTTTAAAGGGATAATCTTTAAAGGAGGTAGCTGTGAGTTGGCCTTTTAAACAAAAATCTCAGGATAACACGTCACCTTATCATCCCAAAGGGAAAACGCTTCCTAACCCCAAGCCATTGCCGGCTCCGGTTGTCAGATACATAACCGTGATATTGGGACACAATCCGCAATGGGCAAGTCGTCTCAAAAGTGTGGAAATTCCGAGGCAGGACGAGCAGAATATTTTCAATCTTCGGATTTTCGACCAAGGAATTGCCAGGGAAAACGGCGTTTCGGTAACAAACTTTCACACGCTGGACAGTCATCCGGAACTGGTCATTTACGAAGGATGGATCGATAAGCTTTCCAGCACCGTTGTATTGAACCAATAAGCTGGGCAGAACTTGCGCGTGCAGATCAATTTCGTCATGCATAAAGTTTAATAGGTTTCAGGCAAATTTATACCATTGAATCCATCATTATTTCTTTTGTTATCGGAATAGCCGCGGGCATAGTCATAGGCTTTGTCGCAGGTATGATGTTAAGCCACTGGATGTTGGGCATATAGATATTAGGAGGGTATTTATTATGCAAGTAAATGATTACAGAAAGTATATTTGCCGGAAAACATCGATTGTTGCGGCGATATTAGTTTTTATCGTGTTCCCGGCGGTTTCGATTTTCTTCCAGCCGGCAAGTATACAGGCAGAGTCGAGCAAGTTTTTGCCTTCGGAGAGTTTTATCCGTCTGGCTGAAAAGGTCAGCCCTGCCGTGGTTAACATCCGGACGGTCAAGACCATCACCGGCGGTGGTCCGGTGTTTCGACACTTTTTTCAGCATCCCTGGGGAGAAAGCCATCCTTTCAACGATTTTTTCGAACGCTTTTTCGGCGATAGGCCCCAGCGGGAATTCAAACAACGCAGCCTCGGTTCCGGGTTCATTATTGACAAAGACGGCTATATCGTAACCAACAATCATGTCATCCAGGACGCGGACGAAATTGAGGTCAAGCTGAACAACGGCAAGGAGTTTGACGCTGAAATTGTGGGGCGCGATCTCAACACGGATCTGGCCCTGATCAAGATAAATGCCGAAGACGATCTGCCGGTGGCCGACCTGGGCGATTCCGATGATCTAAAAGTGGGCCAGTGGGTAGTGGCCATAGGAAGTCCGTTTGGATTGGAGCACACTGTAACTGCCGGCATCGTCAGCGCCAAAGGACGCGTTATCGGCTCCGGTCCCTATGACGATTTTATCCAGACCGACGCATCCATCAATCCCGTAAACATCGCCAAAACAGTGCTTGAACAACTCAAAGAGGATGGGGAAGTGACCCGGGGCTGGCCTCGGCGTGGGTATTCAGGATATTACCGAGGAGATGTCCGATTACCACGGTATCAAGGACAAACGCGGCGTACTGGTGGCAGAGGTGTTCAAGGGCAATCCTGCCGAAAAGGCCGGCATCAAACCGGGGGATATTATTCTTAAAGTTGATGGAGAGGAGGTTGAGTCCAGCCGGGACCTGACAAAACGGATTGCAGGTATTCCCGTCGGCAAGACCACTAAGATTAAGGTATTGCGAAACGGCAGAAAAAAAACATTCACGGTAACAATAGCCAAAAGGGATGATACGGCCCTTGCTTCCAGCAACCGGCCGGCGCGGCAAGAGGATGCACTCGGTCTTTATATCTCTAAATTAACACCGGAAATCGCCCGCCGGTTTAACCTGGAAGAGACCGAAGGTGTAATTATATTGAGCGTTGAACCGGGCAGCAAGGCTTCTAAAGCCGGCCTCCGGCCCGGTGACCTTATAAAGGAGGTCAACCACCAGGTTATTGAAACCGTAAAGGATTATCGTGAAGCCATAAAAAAAGTTGAGTCGGGAAAATCAGTTCAACTTTTTATCCGGCGAATAAATGCCGGCTTTGTAGTGGTCAAGCTGACCAAATAATTTGAGGGTCAACAAGAAATTTAAAAAACAGATAGCCAATTTCTTACGACAAATAAAAGGAATCCGGAATATCAAGTCTCAGGGAAATATCGGCATGGATCCAATTATTCATCAGTACCTGTCTTTTGGATTGGGAGGCGTTTTGCTGCTGGGCCTTTTGGCGGCCGGTTTTATTTGCTGGAAAAAGCGCAAAAATAAACTTCTGGATACAAATAACTCCCTTTCCCCGGATGTGAAGGCGTTCAGGCGTTTGCAAGCACTGATCGGCAACTCCGGCGGCGGCAAGGACTTTTATTTTCAGCTTTCCGCTATATTGCGGGAATATTTTCACGGCAGATTCGGTATCGACGCCCTGGAGATGCCCACGGAAGAACTGCTTATAGGGGTTGAAAAACTTAAAATCGACATAAAATTAAAAACAGCTATTAAAAGTTTTCTGGCCTCAAGTGATCCTGTTATTACTAAAAGTCCTTGGGACAAAAAGAAAATGCAAAAGGACTTGTTTTTGGTGATCACGTTTGTAAGGGAGACCAGTACCCCGGAGAGAGTCAGATAGAACATCGCAGTCACCCGGCAGTTTCACAGACTTAATGGAAGTGAGTAAGGCAACTGTCTTTTTTAAAAGGGAGCAAAAACCATGTTTGCATCGAAGGTGCTCTTTGCTTTAATATTTGCTGTTCTGCTGACTGCCATATTTGCTATTGCAAGACGGAAGATAGCTATGCAAACAGACCTTTTTCTGATTTTTTTAATTGTCCTTCTATCCTCTTGGGCCGGCGGCATTTGGGTCAAAACCATTGATCTTTTTGCCTGGAAGATCAATTGGATAGAGTTTTTTGGCGTTTGTGTTATCTATGCGCTGCTCCTTGCAGTTTTTTTTCAACGGCGACCACCAAGCAGCTGACCAGAGACTCTGTAAATTTTGGGAAGAATTAAAAAAAGCAACGGCATGGGATCAACTTACTCATAGCATTCCAAACCTTTTCTTCGGCATACTTTTGTTTTTGCTGATTGTGGTATGTATTCTCACAGGCAGAGACCTGATTCCGCAGTCGGAAAGCCTTAAAATATCAAAACCTTTCAAAATTGTAATCTTCATGTAATCTTCCTGAAAGTTTCTCCTGTTATACTCAAAAATTCTACTGGCTCCGCAACCTCATTTTCAACCGTTTTGGAGCACGCTCTTCAACCCAAAAAGAACAAAGTCCGTCGCAACAAGACCGTATAGGAGAAAAAATGAATAGATTAGAACGTAGATACAGGGAGAAACTAGAAAGGAGGAGGAAAAAGAAAAGTCTCCGGTATAAGCACAAAGATAAAACGAATACGGCAAACCAGACCATCAACTCAAATACTACACTGTTACAGCAAGCACTTGCCTATCATCAAGCAGGTCGATTACAACATGCTGAACGTATCTACCGGCATATCCTCCAGAGGGAACCGGAAAACGCGGATGTCAATCATCTTCTCGGTGTGATTGAACATCAAGCAGGAAGAAACGAGATCGCAGTTCAGTTGATTTCAAAGGCAATAGAGAAAGATTCTAATCAACCGATTTACTATAACAATCTCGGCAATGTACTCAAGAAGCAAAGCAGACTGGACGATGCAGTGGTGTCTTATCGCAGAGCGCTGAGTATCAAACCCGATTATGCAGAAGCGCATAACAATCTCGGTAATGCACTTCAAGAACAGGGCAAGTTAGACGATGCAGTGGCATCTTATCACAGAGCGCTGAGTATCAAGTCCGATTATGCAGATTCGCATAACAATCTCGGTAATGCACTCAGTAAGCAGGGCCGATTGGATGATGCGATGGCCTCTTATCGCAGAGCACTGAATATCAAACCCAATTATGCAGAGGCGCATAACAATCTGGGCAATATACTCAAAGAGCAGGGCAGACTGGACGATGCGGTGGCGTCTTATGGCAGAGCACTAAAAATCAAATCCGATTATGCATGGGCGCATACCAATCTGGGAGTTGTACTCCAAGACCAGGGCCGACTGGATGATGCACTGGCCTCTTTTCGCAAAGCACTGAATATCAAACCCAATTATGCAGAGGCGCATCGCTATTTGGCAAACCTCAAACAACATAAAGAATATGACCATGAAATACAGGCAATGGTGGCCTTACACAGCAAATCGGACATAACCGACGAACAAAGGATGTATCTGGCATTTGGTCTGGGAAAAGCCTTCGAGGATTTAGGGGAATATGAAAAAGCCTTCAACTTCATTTTAGAAGGAAACAGGCTTAAAAGAAATACCTACATTTATAATGTTTTTGAGGGCAGGGAAGCCTTTAACAACCTGATAAACGTCTTTGACGATCAGTTATTCCAAAGACATACCGGCTCCGGTTTTGGTGACAACACCCCCATTTTCATCATCGGTATGCTGCGTTCAGGTTCAACTCTTGTTGAACAGATTCTTGCCAGCCACCCCCAGGTCCATGGTGCCGGTGAGTTAAAAGATTTCAAACGAACTGTCATAGATTCTTGCGAAAAACTGGTAGGTACCCAATTCCCCCATTGTGTGGAAAGACTAACTTCCGAAAATCTAGAAAAGTTGGGCGCCGATTATATCAAAGAACTCAGACAGCATTCAGTCAGCGCCAAGAACATAACGGACAAGATGTTATTTAATTTTCTATGTATCGGAATAATCAGACTTATTTTGCCCAATGCCAAAATTGTTCACTGTAAGCGCGATCCCAGGGATACTTGCTTATCGGTGTTCAAGAATTATTTTGTTGAAGAAAACAAGTTTGCCCATGATCTAAGTGAGATAGGGGAATATTACAAACTCTATCATGAACTCATGGAACATTGGCACAGCAAACTTCCTGGTTATATCTTCGATATTCAGTACGAAGAGATTATTAGAGATCAAGAGGGGGAAACAAGAAGATTGCTTGAATATTGTGAACTGCCATGGGATGAAGCCTGTTTAGTTTTCCATAAAACAGTCAGGCCCGTTAGAACTGTAAGTACAGCACAGGTCCGGCGGCCCATATATAGCAGTTCAGTCGGGCTCTGGAAAAAGTATGAAAAAAAGCTGGAACCTCTATTGAATGTATTGAAATTTTCGGGTTTGTGATTTGTTGGGGGTTGTTGAATTGGGTGAACGGCTCAGCGGTTTTTATTATGTCCAAATATCAAATGCCAAGGACTATAAAGGATTATAGATGAAGCAGCAGCGTTGCGATCTTAAAGTAGAAAAACACACTCAGGATATCGGTAAAGGTTGTGACAAAGGGTCCGGTAGCGACAGCGGGATCAATCCGAAAACGGTAAAACACCAGAGGAATACTTGAAGCCAAAGTAGCGGCCAACGTCATGGAACATATCATGGCAAATCCTACCACTAATCCAAGCCCCCACAGTTCAAATCCATATTTGAACTGTGCAAACAGTGAAAGCATTACACCATAAAAAAAGCCGAGGCAGAACCCAATCGTGAGCTCTTTGAGGATAATGCGCCATGTTTGGCTGATATCGATCCGGCCGGTCGCTAATCCCCGCATGATGCTGGCGGAAGTTTGGGTCCCGACGTTACCGCCCATCCCCATAATAATCGGCATAAAGGTGGCCAGATAGACGAGCTTATTTAGACTTTGTTCAAAATGGGCAACAACATAGCAGGCAATAATGCCCCCGATCCAACTGGCCAAAAGCCACGGCAAACGTCTGCGGATTCTTTTAAAGATGGGTTGGGCTTCAATGTATTCCACATCTCCGCCCCCGGCCATTTTCAAGATATCCTCTGTGGCTTCCTCGTGGATGATATCAATGACATCATCTACCGTAACAATTCCAACCAATATCTTGTTCTCGTCTACTACAGGCACTGCCAGAATGTTGTAGTGGGCAACGATTCGGGCGACTTCTTCCTGATCCGTGTCGGTCTGGACGTTCACTACGTCGGTGTCCATAATCGATTTGAGTTTTTTGTCGGGATGAACAACGACCAGTTGTCTCAAAGATATAACACCGATAAGATGACCAAAATCGTCAACCACATACAGATAGAACGGCATTTCAATATCGACGTACTCCTTCTGCAAAGCTTCAACGGCTTCTTTTGCCGTAGTCTCTTTCTTTAAGGCAATAAAGTCCGTTATCATGATACCGCCGGCGGTTTTGGGGTCGTAGCCGAGCAACCCCTCGACCGCCTCGGAGCTTTTCTTTGTCATCAGGTCCAGAAGGATCTTGGCACGTGCATCAGAAATTTTTCCAAGAAGGTCGGCTACATCATCGCCTGACATCTGTTCAAGGACCTCTGCAACTTTTTCGTCCGGTTCAGCTTCGATCAGGCTCAGGACTATTGCGTGTTTAAGCTCACTGAAGAGCATGGCCTTTTTTTCAACACTGTCGAAAAGATCAAAAAAGGTTTTCTGCTCGCTCAGTGAAAGAACATGGAATACGCCGGCCAAATCTGCCGGGTGGGTTTTGCTGATTATCCTGTTGAGGTGACCAGTGGCTCCTCGTCTGAGAAGTTTTTTTGTATTGTCTATAAGAAGTCGTGTGCGATCAACAAACATGGTTTATCCCTTCCGAAGCGTCCCTCCTCCGTATTGATATTTGCCTAATCAGAATTCGAATAGCAGCATATTAATAAAACTTTATTTAGCGGGACAAGTATTTTTTTAAAAGCTATGGAATACAAATTCAATCTTCCATTATTAATATTGCGAGTAAAATCAACAATCTGATAATCCTGCACTTTTATATAGCCAGAAAGATACTATAAAGTCTTTCAACATTGTAATATTGTAGAAAGGTTCCTGAAAGATTCGGTGTGTATTAGAGATATCATAGAGGAGTTGATTGTTTCGGCAAAAGGTCGCGTTCCATTGAAACACATAACAATCATTAAGGAGACAACAAATTAGTGTCGAAAAAATATCCTGAATACCTTCTCTATAATTACGATAACTTTAAAGAGCTTCATAATCCCAAATTCTGTGCCATCGTCAGAGAAGATAAAACTTGCCTGAAAAAGAGATCGGGGTCAAAACTAAAAAAAATGGGGAATCAAAACTCCCTAAATGTTGATGAGGCTGATTGATGTGCTTTGCGAGAGAGGATTAATGGCTCAAAGCTGCAAAAAATGCGGTTTCTTCGTTAACACTCCCTCTGCATCAACCGGGCATATAGGTTATTGTCTGTTTTTCAGAATAGAACAAATGGAGAAAACCGGACAAAAGTTTAGAATTAAGGTTAGTGAAGAAGATAAGTTGGCTGAAACCTGTGAAGGCTTTTTTAATATTGCCGATTGTTTTAAATCGTAGAGTACAGGGAGAAATTCGGAGTCTATCAGTGAGGTACTGTGAATCTTTTTGATATAGCCATACTGATTACCGTAGGCGGTTGCCTGATTGCAGGTATTATCAGAGGGCCTTTCAAGGAATTATTTTCAATATCAGGTTTTTACCTCGGGACATTTGCGGCTTTCAATTATTCTATGAAAATAGAAAGGTTTTTATCAAGTGTAATATCGAATACCGTAACGTTTAAGGCCTTGAGTTTTCTGATCGTCTTTTGTGAAATTTACATTATTATTATCATTTTAGGCGCCATTATCCGATATTTTCTTAAAATAGAGCCCTCGGGCTGGCCTGATCATTTTCTGGGAGCGACAATGGGTACATTTAAGGGCATTCTCATTGTTGCAATTGCATTGATCATCATCACCGTTATTTCACCAAAGGGTGATATTTTATTAAAAAAATCGATATTTTCTCCACGTTTGGCAATGGTTTCCGAAGCAATGGTTGAAATTGCTTCCGGAGAGATCCAAGATGAGTTTGCAGACAAATTAGCAGACTTAAAAAAAACATGGAAACTGTGATGAACATGCATGACCGTGCCTTTTTCCCACAAAATGCACGAGCTGAATTGCTTAACACCCATCATGGTTGCATGGCTATACTACCAAGTGCCTTTAAATCGAATTTTGTGCTCAATTTGACAGAGTCTCAGTGTTTGCCATGGAGTGAACCCATCCGATTGCATAAAAAGTAGTTGAGTGTTAAGAGAGGGTCACAGCCTCCCAAAGGGAGGCGAAAGGAACCTATTATGAAACGAAGAAGGTTCACTCAAGATTTTAAAAGATCTGTTGTTGAGCAACTTCTCAGTGAGACTGCCGGACCTGCCGAGCTGTGCAGGCGTTACAACATTGCCTCTGGTCAACTTTATATCTGGAAAAAGCAGTATGCCAACGGCAAACTGGATCCGGAACCCTCCCTCAACGGCATTAATAGCATAGTAATAGTGTATAATAATATAGGTCCAACTTTCTTGAAAAAACCAATAGCCATGATAAATCCCATAAGGGTTCAGTGATGATGTGTTTAGGGAGTGATAGTAGGGGGGATGAAGAGATTTTATTTATTTGAGGGGTCGGGGTATTTATCCGAGCACCTCATCTTTAATATACCAAGTTGAGCGATTTTTTCTATATGCTTTTAACTGATGCATCTGGATGGTCAAGCCCATGGCAGCAGAGATCCAGCGGTTATTATCGCTACCACGCATCCAGCATCGATCAAGGCTGAAGATCTCTTTTACGAGCCCCTGCAACTGTAAGATTATTTTAGCTTGCCGACTCTGTAACCCTGTTATTTTTCTTCAAGCTTTTCAGCATCTTTTTTCTCATTTTTCTCATGCTCGTCGGTGGCGCTCTTGAAGTTCCGGATGGCCTTACCCATTCCTGCTCCTATTTCCGGGAGTTTGCCAGCTCCAAAAATTATCAGGGCAATTACCAGAATGACAATTAGTTCCGGCATTCCAATTCCAAACATATATTCCTCCTATTCATCGGACCTGGTCTCTTTAAGCTCTTGTAAAAGCTGCACAAACTATTGGCGATAGATAATTGTTTTTTACTTTGTATGCTGTTAACATAGCTGATCACTCTGATAAATTTAATGATATGTTTTTTGTATTTTTTTCCGCATAGCTTCCCGAACGCAACCTTCTTTATGCCCTTTATCTACCCGGCTGTCAATTCGCAAGCCTCCACATTTCTATGCGTTTAAAACAGCAAACTGCTATCGATAAACGAGAACGATATCAACATAGGTTTCCAAAGACATTTCAATATGCTTATTTCAAGGCTTTTATGTTTTTGATGTCCTGGGATTTGCCCAGCATAACCAATATGTCGCTGTCTTTTATAACAAAGCTTGCCGGTGGTACCAGAAGGAAGTTTTCCGGGACCAGTTCTTTAATGGCGATAATATGTACGTTGTACTTGGCGCGCAGATTCAATTCCTTGAGACTCTTGCCAATGAATTCCCTGGGAGGGCCGACCTGGACCAAATCGAAATTCTCTGCCAAGGGGATGAAGTCCAACATATTGGGCCGGGACAGCCCACGCGACACTCGCAAGGCCATGTCGCGTTCCGGATGAATAATTTCCGTGGCTCCGACACGCTTAAGGATCTTTTCATGATCCTCATCCAAGGCTTTGGCGAGGATCTGTTTGATCCCTATTTCCTGCAGATACAAACAAATCAGGATGCTGATGCCAATCTTTGTTCCGGTTGAAACAATGACCTCATCCATGTTTTCCAGCCCCAGAGCTTTCAGGGCATCCTTATCCGTGGCATTCAGCACGATTGCTTCCGTGGAATAGGGATCTATCGCTTGCACCCGGACCTTGTCCGAATCGATGGCCACAACCTCATTACCATCTTCATACAAAGCCTTGGCTGCGTGAAAACCAAATTTTCCAATTCCTATTACTGCAAACCTTTTCATGATTGTCTCCTTTTATCCGATCATGAGATTCTCTTCGGAGTATTCAACACCATTGGTTGTCCCGGTCCCGACGATAATGTAGGAGAAGGTAAGTACTCCCACCCGTCCGATGATCATCATGAAAATGATCCAAAATTTTCCCCAGACGCTTAGCTCCGACGTCACGCCCATGGACAACCCGACCGTACCGAAAGCTGATACTGTTTCATAAAGATACGCAAGGAAAGAGCCATGGTGTCCTGGCACCTCGCGACCGCTGTGGATTTCCGCGCTAAATTAATCAAAGAATTCTGATTATTTTGATCGGCATTA
>JACNIG010000132.1 GCA_014383215.1 Candidatus Desulfatibia vada
CTATCTGGGTTGCGAGTCTTCCTAAGATCTTGTTTTCGGCATTAACAAGGTACCAATTTTTCTTGACTTCTTTTTCTTTGGCAACAAATGTCTTCATCGTTTATCCTGTCTTTGAAAAAATAGAAATAGTCTTTTTAGGTGAATTTTTCCTGTATGTCAAGCAATTTCTTAAAAAATCTGTTGACAAGAGGTATGTTTCCTGATAAATTTTATTTTTCAAATGGCGCCCGTAGCTCAGCTGGATAGAGCGCCGGGCTTCGAACCCGTAGGCCGCAGGTTCGAGTCCTGCCGGGCGCGCCATGCACACTCGTATACTGAAAAGAACATGGGCCTGTAGCTCAGCTGGGAGAGCAGTTGACTCTTAATCAATTGGTCGGAGGTTCGATCCCTCTCAGGCCTACCAATAAAATCAAAGGGTTATGGATTAACGTCCATAACCCTTTTTTATTTAATCTCGCTCTCTCCCCATCCTCTCCCAAAACTTACACCCCTCATCCGGGTCTTTCCGAGGCCACAATTTCTTTTCCTCTTCTTTACCATGCTTCGGGAACCATGTACAGGTGAAATCCTGAATAAAGGTCCCTCCTATCCAATCCCCCAGGTATTTGCATGTCCAGCAGGATTTGTCTGTCAGCGTCCCTATCATCCTCATCTTGGGGGCCATAGGGCGCCTGTGGGGTCCAGGTCCCCAAATATTCTGTTGTCATTGTCTATCAATCCTTTTTCTTTCCTTTGCCGCTTTCTTTTGGTAAAGGGGCTGCATGGCCGAGAAAAAAATGTTCGCAACGAGGATTGATAATGATATTTTGAAAGCGTTGAAGCATCTTAGTGTGGACACTGAATCACCTATATCCACACTCATTGAAGAAGCCATCCAGGATCTTCTTAAGAAATACGAAGAGGAGGCTGAGGAATAAGGGGTATTCCAGTTTCAATACCGCTATAGAAATATCATAAGGGATAAAAAGTTGGCGGAAAACCAACTTTAGGGCTTGACTTTTATAACTTATGCCTGATAATAGACCCAATAAATTATCCCCTGAAGAGGCTACGCCTAAAATACGCGAGATCGCAAGGCTCGGGTATATTACACCAACGTTCCATTTTGAAAAACGCATGGAACAAAGGAACTATGATACGCAGGATGTAGACCTGATCCTTTCGACGGGTAAAGTGAGAAAACCTCCTGAATGGGACAGTGATTACGATGAATGGAAATATGCCGTGGAAGGAAATGCTGTTGAAGGCGACAAAGCCACTGTGATTGTCACAATCGTAAACCCTGACGAAATCAAGTGTATAACCATTAAGCCCAAATAGGGGATACGTCTTTATGAAGATTAAATGCGATCAATGTGGTAAACCCGCTCATAAGAAGGTCGGCAATTACAGGTATAACGAATCAGGACTGGATAACGTTTATTTGGAAAACATACCTGTTTACGAATGTTCTTGTGGGACCTCGTTCCCTTCAATTTTCAGGTTGCATAGGCTTAATGAGTTGATAGCGTTAACTCTTGTTGAGAAACCTGCTTTACTTAGCGGAAATGAGATTAAGTTCTTGAGGAAAAACCTATGCTTGGCCTCAAAAGTTTTTGCCAACAAATTGGGCGTTGGGAAAACGACCCTTTCAAAATGGGAGAATGCGGTTCAAAATCATTCAGAAGGAAATGATAGGCTCATTAGGGCTATTTATATTATTGAAAAGGGAATAAAACGACAAGACCAATTAAAGATACAAAAACACCTCGAAAACATTTTGCTCAAGAACTCGAATACCGACTGCGTGATAATTGCAGAAAAAGTTCAAGATGATTATGCTATTAGATACAGGCCTGTTGTAGATAGCCGGTCGGAACAGTTTTCTTTAGATGTATCTACCACTTGGAAATACGGTAGTACTACAACCAGCGGTACTATTTTGGGCTTTGGCGTATTTGCGGAAACCGGGAAAACGTATGTACAGCAAAAGCCTCTTGTTGTTGGTACCGACGCTTCTTTAATCTCGGAAGGAACTGAACTACATGCCACGCAAACAGCCGAAATTTGAATACTCGATTATCTGCGATGATATTAGGCAAGAAATTGGGAATAAGCTGACCTTCGTTGGGACTTATCAAGACCAGATAATAGTATCGCAACTCCCTTACTCATTCCCCAAACTATGTTTTTTTGTTCAATATAAGGATATCAGGGCTGGGGACCAATTCTCATTAGAACTCAATGGTCCTTCAAATAAGATAATTGACAAAGCAATAAATATTACCGTACCAGTTGGTCAAAAAGTTGGAAAAATGAGGCTTTTTGGGGTATTCAGCCCTTTAAAGGTTGAAAAAGAAGGGCGTTACACTTTAAACATAACAGTTAACGATAACGAAAAAAAGAAGCAAGAAATTATATTCACCGTAAAAGAGGTTACCAAACAGAAATAGCACTCCGCTCCCAACCCCCAATAGCAGGAAAACGTGATCTCCGGTTTCATCCCTGCACAACCACCCATGGTGTCTCATTTTCATTGACACAGAAGGCTCCGGCATCTGGAGTGGCAATGGGGACGTCTATGCTTTTATGCTTTTGTAATCAAACGGGATATGATAAAGTTGCATCATGCCAAGAAAAGCAAGGATTGACGCCCCTGGGGCTTTGCATCACATCATAGTCCGAGGAATTGAACGGAAAAAGATCTTCAGATCCGATTCTGATCGCAAGAATCTCTTTGGCCGTCTTGGAGATCTGGTTGTCGAGACTCAAACCGATTGTTTTGCTTGGGTGTTTATGGACAATCATGCACATCTACTCCTCCGCACAGGTCTCGTTCCAATTACAAGAGTCATGGCCCGTCTGCTTACGGGTTACGCCGTCTCATTTAACAGGAAATACCGCAGACATGGACAACTTTTTCAAAATCGGTACAAATCGATTTTGTGCCAAGAAGATCCTTACCTCAGAGAATTGGTTCGATACATACACCTGAACCCTGTACGTGCAGGGCTTGTTGATGGGATGAAATCCCTGGATAAATATCTCTGGTCGGGGCACACTGTTGTAATGGGAAAAAGAGCTAATGACTGGCAAGATGTCGATTATGTATTGAATTTGTTTTGCGAGACAAGAAAAGAGGCACGAAAGCGTTACCGCAGTTATGTCGAAAAAGGCCTTCTATCCGGCAGAAGACCGGAACTGACAGGCGGTGGGTTATTGCGAAGCTTCGGTGGATGGAGTGCTCTAAGCGATTTTCGTAAAGCTGGTATCCGCCTTAAAGGTGACGAACGTATCCTGGGGGACAGCGGCTTTGTGGACTCTGTTCTTAGGGCAAGCGAGGAGCAGTTTGAACGAAAATACCTGCTGAAAGCCCAAGGTTATGATTTTGAAAAAGTTGTCAATCGTGTTGCTGAAGTACTGTCCATGAAGGTTGACATGGTATTGTCTCTGGGCAAGTCGCCAAAAACTGTAAAAGGGCGCAGTCTATTATGCTATTGGGCAAACAGGGAACTTGGCATGACGACAATTCAACTCGCCAAACGCCTTAATCTCTGCCAATCTGCCGTAAGTCGATCCTCTGCAAGGGGTGAAAAAATAGCAAAGGATAATAAACTGAAACTAATCCCCAAAAAAGCATAAAATCATAGACGTCCCCTTTTTATATTTGCTCAAATTTGAAGGAAAAAGCTACCGGCTAAAGGAAGCAGCAGAAAAACTTGCTTTAGGGAAGAAGAAAGAATAAATTATACCCGTTCTG
>JACNIG010000067.1 GCA_014383215.1 Candidatus Desulfatibia vada
GGGCCTGGTGAGCTGCGGATCTGGATTCTTTCTACAGAACGCGACGGACGCTCGCGCGGCTCTGGCCATGGTGCGCGATGCATCTGATGTGCTTGCATTGCTCCTTGAAGGTGGACGCACCACGGTTGCCGGCCGTCTCGCAGGTGCGTTCCGAAATATCGGACGTGACCGTATTGCCGACGATATTGTCAAAACAATGCAAACCGCAGACTACGACATTCGTGAAAAAGATCCATTCGAAAGCACAATAAATCTGATCCTGCCAGCGCGCGAACAGTCGCCGTACGTGAACCGTATTTACCTAATGTGGCAACAGATGCGAGAACCAATCCTCAAACAATTTCCGGCCGCCCCTGGCCGGCCTTCCGACATCGCTGCCTATCTCAAGGCAGCCGATGACATTTACGTTACGGACGCTTATCACTCGTTGTCCATTGAAGGCTACCGGGTCAGCCCTGAGCTGATCGAACGGGTCCGCAGTGGCGAGTGGAATCCGGATGAAAACGAGGATGACCGCGAACACCGTAATGCCTTAGCTGCACGCGGGTACTGGCAGGCCTATCAGGCGGTCCGCGAAAGCGTCCGCAAGGTACTGGAGGGCGAAAATCCCGGAGCAGTCAGCGATGATGATCACGGTGACTGGTACCGTGAAATGTTTGGACCTAGCGTAACAGCCGGCCTCTTGCGGACAGCGGACCTCGCCGGCTACCGCAACGACCAGGTATATATCCGCCGCTCAATGCATGTGCCACCACGTTATGAAGCGGTGCGAGACTGCATGCCGGCATTCTTTGATTTGCTGAGAGAAGAGCCGGAACCATCGGTGCGTGTTGTTCTGGGGCACTTCGTGTTCGTATATATCCATCCGTACATGGATGGCAATGGCCGTATTGGAAGATTTCTTATGAACGTGATGCTCGCTGCGGGCGGGTATCCCTGGACTGTTATTCCACTGGAAAAACGAGACGACTATATGGATGCGTTGGAAAAGGGGAGTGTGGAACAGGATATTGCATTGTTTGCAATTTTTCTTGGGCGCCTCGTTTCTGAAAGTTTTTAAGGTGCCAATTTGGCACCTCAAGTTGAATGTCGGTAAATGAAGATAATCTGCGCTAATCCGCGTAATCTGTGGATAATTAATTTCTTAGCGCCTTAGCGTGAAACAGATGATACAATGAATCGAGAAGTAAAACAAATCGAGTTCAAAGACGAGTTTACGGATTGCCCTGAATGCGGCTACAAAGACGGCTTTCACAGTGTGTTCAAAAAAGACGGCCGCACAACCAAATGGCTTTTCATCTGCCCGAGCTGCCACACAGTATTTGATATCGGCTTTACCGTACCGGGCTGATCGTCTGAAAGTCAAAAGTAGTCTTGACCCGTTTATTGCAGAACTGAACCCTGCTTATCCCGTTAAACACGGGAGAAACAGGCATTTTATAACCCTTATTGCTTTTGTGAGGTAATTATGGAATTTCGCATGCTTGGCACTTCCGGAATTAAAATATCCTCGATCATTATGGGAACATGGCAGGCCGGCAAGGAGATGTGGGTCGGCATAGATGATACTGAATCGACAAAGGCTATAAAAGCAGCCTATGATGCGGGTACCACGACATTCGATACGGCAGAGGTGTATGGTGACGGACATTCAGAAAAAATCCTCGGAAATGCCCTTCAAAATGTGCGTGACAATGTCGTGATTGCCACCAAGGTGTTTTCGAATCACTTGAGTCGCCAACAGGTCATCGATGCGTGTCATCGATCTTTAAAAAACCTTAACACCGACTATATAGACCTCTACCAGATCCATTGGCCGCCGGGTTCCTTTGGTGCCAAACACGTCCCCTTGGAAGAAACCATGGGAACCCTGAACGACCTGAAAGCACAAGATAAAATTCGCGCAATCGGTGTTTCCAATTTCTCTAAATCCCAAATGGAAACCGCTGCAAAATACGGAAAAATCGACAGCCTCCAGCCGCCGTATTCGTTGTTTTGGCGCCAGGTTGAAACAGATGCGTTGCCGTACTGTCTTGAAAACAATATCATGGTGCTGGCGTATTCTTCCATGGCCCAAGGGCTGCTGACCGGAAAATTCGGCCCGGACCATCAATTTGCTAAAGGGGACCACCGTTTCAGAAACAAACTGTTTCAGCCGGACAATTATGCGCGGGTCCAGAAGGCATTGGAAAAACTCCGTCCCATAGCAAACGCCAACAATATCACTTTGGGGCAGCTGGCCCTTCTCTGGATTATTTCCCGGCCCGGAATATGCGCCGTCGCCGGTGCCCGCAGCGCCGAACAGGCCGCTCAAAATGCCGCCGCCGCAAACGTCCGCCTGTCTGAACAAGATCTGGCGGCGGTCGATGAAATCGGAAAAACGGTCACCGATCCATTGGATGACGATCCGGTGATGTGGAAATGGTAAGAGCTTTTGTGTTTCCGGGCTCCTGTTAAATGCCTGCCCAGTGAAATCTTTAAGCCATTTCACCGGGGTGAAACCTATTTAACCGTGGTAGATAATTATTATTTGGTTAAAAGTTGAGTGGCGTACCGCAAGCACCGAAAACAAAGGGAGGTAGATTATGGAACAGTTAAATTATCAAGAGGCAGCTAAATTTATAAGAGAAGAACTGCGTCTGAAAACGTTTCCTTTGGCTGTTAAATTTTTAAAGGATAAAGCCGATTTTCCTGAAAAAACACGACAGCCTTCCGCTGTTTTGGGTAAACGCATCACCATTTGTCAAGGTGTTACCATGGCCAGGAATTACGGATGGACCACAGGACTCGCCAAGGAAGATTTGATCTGTGTTCCGGCAATGATAGCCTTTGGTTTCAGCGGTGCATCCAGCCCGGTTGATACGCTAGGCAAACTCTTCTGTGAAGTGGCCTTTTCCAAGAGTGAAGAAAGCGGCGTTAAAGAAGCCCAAGCCATGATTCGCTTAGAGAATGAGGAGTGTCAGGCTATAGTCTTGGCTCCTTTACAGAAAGGTTTGTTTGATCCGGACACAGTGGCTATTTTCGGCAACCCTGCTCAGGTTATGAGATTGATTCAATCTTTTGCATTTATGGAGTCCACGCGTATTGCTGGCAACTTCAGCGGAAAGGTGGAATGCACTGAATATCTCATTGCCCCTTTTAAAACCGGGTTACCTCGCATCGCTATACCCGGCATGGGTGATCGCATCTTTTCCATGACCCAGGATGACGAAATGGTTTTCTCTATACCTGGCCGGCTCCTGGCAGGTCTGGTTGAGGGTATGAAAGCAGCGGGGAAGAAGATAGGTGCCCGTTACCCTGTGACACCCTACCAGAATTTCGAGCCGGAATTCCCGAAACCCTACAAGGTTGTGGCAGAGGAACTGGGGTTGTTTGAATGAAAAGTGATCAGGGATCGGAGGTCAGCAGCCAGTAAGCAAAAGGCAGCCGCCTTCGCTAAAGCTACTGCGCGCCACGGTTACAACTGACAAATAACAATTGACAAGTTACAAACAAATCTAAGGGGCGTTCCGGAAGTCCCCTGCTGAAGGAGGAACCACATATGGTCAGCCAAGTCGAGATTAAGAATATGGCATTGTTCTGCGATTTCGAGAATGTCGCTCTGGGCGTGAAAGACTCCAAGTATGCAAAGTTCGACATCCAGAAAGTTCTCGAACGCCTGCTGCTCAAGGGCAGCATCGTCGTCAAGAAGGCCTACTGCGACT
>JACNIG010000459.1 GCA_014383215.1 Candidatus Desulfatibia vada
CCTTCACGGTCTTCGACAAAATAACAGAAGCGGTTCCACTCGAACTCTTTTAAACTGACCGGGCAGCGGAGTTTGACTTTGCGATCAGTAAGCCCGATCACTTCCCAATCACCATTGCGCGGGCCTCCTTCTATGTGTATTTTTTGTCCTTCGAAAAACGGGTAAGATTTTAAAAAAGTTACTTTATGTTTTGGTGTCATTTTGTCCCCGGAAACCATCTATAGTTGAATTCGTGACTTTTTAGGAGATCATAACTATGGTTATAAATATCAAAATTTCGTGCTATAGTAAACCCCAACAGGGGAAATATGTCTTAACAATAGAGTTCTAACTAAGCTTTGAATTTAATTGAGTTAAAACTCAATTTATCATTTTTTACTGTTAAGTGGAGGTGTTGGATGCGGAAAAAAATACTTGCTTTAGTCCTATGCTTGGTTGTTTTTGTCCTGACAGCGGTTTTTGCGGTTGCCTCCATCAAGGTTGCTCAAACGGATATTGATAAAAAGAGCAATGACTGGGAAAAAAACAGTCTTAACGAAATTCATGCTGTGCGCAGCATTATTTTTAAGTGGATTAATGCTTGGAAAAATAAAGACTTAGCCGGTTTTATGTCTTATTATAGCCCCGAATTCCGCTCAGGAACACTTGATTACCATGGCTGGCGGGTTAAAAAGACCAAACTTTTCAAAAGACCTGGTGTCATTTTTTTAGAAATATCCAATCTGTTGATTTTTATTGAAGGCAAAGAGGCTAAAGTCAGTTTTTTACAAGATTATACGGATGCTTACCTTGCGGATGTTGGCGAAAAAAATATGAAATTGATTAAATTAAACGATTCGTGGAAGATTATCTCTGAGGAATGGAAACCGATCAATGGTAATTAGACAAAATGTAACAGTTTGGCCACAAAGGCCCAAAGGCACAAAGAAGGGGGATAGAAAAGAGCGCACTTGAGGAGCACTTTGTTTGAGGAGCGGCCTGGCGGCCTTGAGGGGTATTGTTAAAAAGACTTTTTCCCCTCAAGCGTAGCACTCCAATGACAAGTGACAAATGACTTTTGTATGTAATAATCTTAGTGTCTTAGTGCCTTTGTGGCTGAACTATTCGACAAAATAAAAAAAGGCCGTTTTGTTAAAAACGGCCTTTAGAAAGTTAAGTTTATGAAACTACATGGAATATGAAGATAAAGCTATAAGACTTCGTCTATAAAGGAATCAACCATCTTATCAGCTACCGCCGGATAGTCGATTTCATATCTTCCAGATTCAATCCTTTCTTTTAGTTCGGCAACCTTATCTTCCCTTACGTCCGGTTCCGCTACGATAATTTCCTTTATGGTTTGGACCTCTTTTAAGGCCGGGGAAAGGTTAACAATAGTATCCTGCGCTGTTTGCTCTGTACCTTCGACCTTTTTTAAGTCAGCAGACTGCTTTGCCTCAATCTGTTCCGTGGCCTTTTGGGTGGATTGAGGAAGCTGCTTGCTAATGTCATAACTTATAATCTTATTGTTGATATTCATGCGTTAGCTCTCCGATTTCTTTACCATATTTTTTCCAATGGCATCCTTGGTGATTTCATTTAACTTATAACTTAAAAATTCAGAATCTTCAATAGAAAGTGAATTGATTGTTTCACCGTTTTCATCAATTTCCTTAAATATGAGTTCGGAAGGGCCTTTTCTGCTTACGGTCAGATTCCCTCCAAATTCATTTTCAAGTTTTTCAAACACCTCTTGCTCAACATTACCATTAGGGCCGTTCCGGGTAATTTTATCTACAATATCGGAGGCTACCATATCGATGATGGACTTCCTCCGGGCCCCTTCGGATATACTTATTTTATCCGGTGTGGTAGCATTGGCATTCTTGGGGCGATTGGAGATCTTGGTTTGCCTCAGTTGATCTCCATAAACCCGCAAGACATTATTAACTTGATAAGCAGATATAATCATACTTGACCTCTACAAATTACCCTTCAGTGGTCATATCGGACTTTCGCCTCCCGAACTTAAGAAAAAAGTTAATTTTTTTATAGATAGTTCAAAACACAGAATATTTTAAAACTTCAATTTATCTTTTATTGGGCATTATTTAACGCTCAACTGATTGATATAATCCGGAAAAGCCAATACCTTCTTTGCCTCAATTGCTGAAAATAAAAAAGGTTCTACATCTCTGGCCAGGGTCTTAAAATTAAGTTCTTTACAAAGTAAAATCAGCTTATTTTTCAATCCGGCCATATCCTTGATCCCAATCTTTAGCCGTAAGAAATCAAAATTCGGACCTACCTTGCCAAACAATAATATCGAATCATAAAAATCCCGTCCCATTTTGCGCTTCCGTTCGAATATCGCAACTATCTTCTGTGCCAATAGGATATCAGGAGGAGTAACCTTGATTCTGCAAAAAACATCAAACTTGTTAAGAATTACACTTTCCGGCAAATAATCAAAACCTTGAGGTTCTGTATCGACTTGAATCAGTATTTTTTCTTCCCTATGCCCGGAAAGGCCACTGTCAAACAAAAGTCCTGGTATCCGCACATAGCAATGAAAGGCATCCTTAAAAACATTTTTTATTTCTACATGATAACCTTCTAACTTTAATTTTCGGCCAATTTCGGCAGCAAGACATTCAAACTCATTTTGGGTAAGTTCGAAATTATCAAAATCCAGGTCTTCTGAAAAACGGTTATTCCCATGAAGTATCCTGATTACAGTTCCTCCCAGAAATGAAAGTTTTTCTCCTATATTCGAACTAAAAATAATCTCCAATATTTTATATTGAAGATACTCACGCATCAGGCTGCGCTTGAAAGCTCGAAGATTTTCCGGATAATAAGATTCTATTTCCTTAATACTGAGCATTTTTCATATATTCCATAAAACTTTTAACTCTTTTCGAAAGTCTTTTTTGCCTGAATTCATTTAAATAAGCGACAAGACGGTTCTCATCCACGTGTGTAAAGTACTGATCGGAGCCAATACGCATCTCGGCAAAATCATTTTCTGATTTAAGGGCAGTATTGATGTAAAAATAATCAAGAAGTGCTTTCTCCGGCTCTGCAAGCTTAAACCTTTTACCATTGTGATCCACCAATTTGTATCCAAATAACAGCCTTGGTTTTATGGTACGATATATAAAGTCCCCCACTTTGGTCTTGAATATCATTGTTTTTCGGCTTGTAGCAGAAGTTAAGCCATACACACTTTCAGGTATCATATGATAAAACGAAAGTGCCATTTCAAAAGAGATATAAGAGGGGTTATAGATTTTGTTGGCAATTTCAAAAAGAACGTTCTCGTTAAATTTGAGATTTGAAAATATATAATGCCCCCGAATAACCTTTTTAATATATCCTTTTTCTTGCCATTCAACAAGTCTTCTGACATTAAAACGGGTGTCAACCCTTCGAATATCATCTATTGAAAACACTGTAAAAATCTTGAGGGCTTCTCTAAACTCATTATATCGCATAGTATTTCTCTAAAATGCTATTATTAGCAATTATTGGAAATAAAATAGCAGATTTGGCGGCGTTCGTCAAATAAAATTGTGTTACGATTTTATGAAACTCCCGCAAGCACGCTTGCGGGATCTAATAAGCGAAAGGTTTACCAGCCTCCGGCGGGCTAAAATTCGTATTCTTATCCAGCCGGCATTACG
>JACNIG010000053.1 GCA_014383215.1 Candidatus Desulfatibia vada
TCAAAAAATCTCATGAAACGTGGCATGATAGTCTCATAAAGCGTGACACACGACATAACTGTCGTAATTACTATCCACCGGCCTCAGTTGAAGTGCTAAACCAAATAGCAGCAGATGAAAAGGCTCATACATGGTATTTAAACTTTACCAGAGTGTATGGAATTTTTTTCAGAAACCGGATTGCTCAGGAATTTCCATTTATTTGAGACCGCCGCAGGCGGGCGTTCTATAAAATCGTGTAGCTATTTTATTATTGGAGGATTTCCTGATGGCCGAAAAACCAACCTATGAAGAATTGGAACAAAGGGTTAAGGGGTTAGAAAAGGAAGTTTTTAGACTCAAGAAGTCTGAAGAGGCACTGCAGGAGAGTGAAAGTACGATCAAAATGCTTTTAAACACCACCACGGACTCGGTGCTCCTAACAGACATAGAATACACCGTGATTGCGATGAATCAGGGAGGCCTGAAGAGACTTGGCCTAAACCTCGATGAAATCATCGGCCGTTGTATCTTTGATTTCTTGCCCTCCGATGTAGCTGAAATCAGAAAAGCAAGGCTTAAAGAGGTTTTCAGCTCGGGCAAGCCTGTTCGTTTCACCGACGAAAGGGACGGTATGCATTTGGATCATAGTGTTTACCCTGTTATTAACCAACAGGGAGAGACAGAAAAAGTTGCCGTTTTTGCGCGTGACATTACTGAACAAAGAAAATCAGAACGGGATTACCGTGCGCTTTTTGATAAAATGCTGGACGGATTTGCCCTGCACGAAATCATCTACGACGATAAGGGCAAACCCGTCGACCACCGCTTTTTAGCTGTCAATCCCGGTTTTGAACGGTTGACCGGCTTTGCGGCAAGCGACATTATCGGCAATACCGTTTTGGAGATATGGCCGGATACCGAACCTTACTGGATCGATACCTACAGCAAAGTGGCCCTGACCGGCGAGCCGACTCATTTCGAAAACTACGCCCGTGCACTGAACCGCCACTATGAAGTTACCGCCTACCGCCCCGCAAAAGACCAGTTCGCCTGTATTTTTAAGGACGTTACCGAGCGTAGGCGCACACAAGAGGCTTTGCAGTGGGAACTTAAGGTCAATGCGATGCTTGCCGAATTGTCCACTGAAATAATTTCTTGCGGTGATATTGAAAAAATAGCAAACCTGGTTTTAAATTGTGCCAAGGAATTGACAGGCAGCGAACATGGCTATGTCACACTCATTGACCTCGAAACAAGGGATAATATTTGTCTTACCCTAACCGAAATGCTTAGTCATCAATGTAAAATCAAGAATCAAAGGACAGCGTTCCCAATTGGATCTGACGGCAAATATTGCGATCTTTGGGGTTATGCATTAAACACACTTACTCCTTTTTATACGAATTCTCCGCAAAATCACCCCGCTTCCAAGGGGACGCCTGAAGGTCATATCCCTGTTGAAAATTTTTTATCAGTGCCTGTAATGTTTGAAAGTATACAGGCCGGCCAGATAGCTCTGGCCAATCCCGCAAAAGCTTACACGGACAAAGATCTTGCTGCCGTTGATCGACTGGGTGAGTTGTATGCAATTGCCATCTATCGATACAGATCTGATGAGGACAAAAGGAAACTCAAAAATCAACTTCAACAGGCTCAAAAAATGGAGGCCGTCGGCACCCTGGCCGGAGGGATCGCCCATGACTTTAATAATATTCTGGGCGTTATTACCGGGTGTACTGAATTGTCACAGCATCAAATTTCCAAAGAGAATCCTGCCCATAACTATTTAAACGAAGTGCTCAAGGCTGCTTATCGCGCAAAGGACCTGGTGAAGCAGATTCTTACTTTCAGCCGCCGGAAGGATCAGGAGCTAAAGCCTACTGTAATTAGCCCCTTTGTCAAAGAAGCACTGAAAATGCTGCGATCATCCCTGCCTGCAACCATTGATTTGCACCAAAGCATCCAAACTGATGCCGGCCTGGTTATGGCTGACCCCATCCAGATACATCAGGTGATAATCAATCTTGGCGCTAACGCCGCCCATGCCATGGGTGAAAAAGGCGGTCTGCTGAAAGTCAGCCTCGATGATGTGGATATCGATACTCAGGAGGCAGAAAACGATCCGGATTCGGACCCCGGCTCTTTTGTAAAGCTGACCGTAAGCGATACGGGGTGCGGTATGAACCGCGAGGCCATTGAACGGATATTTGATCCATATTTTACCACTAAACCGGTCGGAGAAGGGACCGGGCTTGGCCTTGCGGTAATCCATGGCATTGTTAAAATCCATGGGGGAGTTCTAAATGTACACAGTGAGCCGGGCCAAGGGACCACCTTCAGCATATTATTTCCCAGAATAGGCCAATCCAAAAGCAGACTGGAATTAGAAGAAACCATAGCTTTACCTACCGGCAGCGAGCGAATACTTTTCATCGACGATGAGGAAGTTCTGGTTATCGTTGGCCAAGATATGCTGCGGTATTTTGGCTATAAGGTCGTCGGTAAAACCAGCAGCCTCGAAGCACTGGAAGTTTTTCGGGCTCATCCTGACGAATTCGACCTTGTCATCACGGACCAGACCATGCCCGGTATGACGGGTACGAAGCTGGCTGAAGAACTCATCCGTATCCGGCAAGATATTCCGATTATACTCTGTACCGGTTACAGCCAATTCATCACGCCGGAAAAGGCCAAAGCCAAGGGTATACAAGAGTTTCTCATGAAGCCGCTTTCATCGCCCGATCTGGCCCTAACCGTTCGAAAAATACTGGACCAGCAGGATTGATGATTGATGATTGGCGATTGGTGATTGACAATTGGGAATTGGTGATTGATGATTAGTAAAGGGAGCTTCGGCATACACTCATAACTAACTGCGGTAATAGCAATATATGGATTCTGTAGAATTAAAAAATAGAGCCAAAGAATTTGCTCATCGTTGTGTTAGGCTTGCTTTATCCCTGCCCAAAACCCCGCTAGGCAATCATATCAAAGGTCAGCTCATTCGATGCGCCACATCCGTGGCCGCAAATTATCGGGCGGCGCTTCTGGCCCAAACAAAGGCCGCATTTATCTCTAAAATAAGCATTGTTATTGAAGAAGCTGATGAATCTGAATTTTGGCTTGAATTTGTTATGGAGGAAGATTTAATGGATAAGAAAAAGGTTTTACCTCTTTTTAACGAAGCACACGAATTGGCTTCTATTTTTGTCACTACAAGAAGGACGTCGCAAAAAAAATGATAATCAATCGTCAATCGTCAATCATCAATCATCAATCCCTCGGGAGAGGCAATGGCAAATGTTCTGATCATTGATGATGACAAGGGAATGTGTTTCACGCTTTCCGCTATAGTGCGGCAGCAGGGACACGATGTCACCTGTGCTTATACTCTTGAGGACGGGCTAAAGGAAGCCGCCTCAATAGACTACGATTTAGTGTTGTTAGATGTACAACTGTCTGACGGAAACGGCCTGCATGTATTACCGCAAATTCGGGCCATGCCTTCTCAACCGGAAATTATCATCATTACCGGTCAAGGTGACCCGGACGGCGCCGAGCTTGCCATCAAAAACGGAGCCTGGGATTACATCGAAAAACCGGCTTCCATTAAAGATATGACCCTGCCGTTCATCCGAGCCTTACAATATCGCGATAAAAAACAATCTGTAAA
>JACNIG010000188.1 GCA_014383215.1 Candidatus Desulfatibia vada
TAACCTGGCCCAACCTCCAAAACCTTGTCACTATACGATCCCCTTAGAAGTTTTAGTGCCCCAAGATTTCGCAACTCCGTAGAAGTGTCGAATTCGGCCGAAACGGAATAATTTTTGCCGCGTTCTTCCCAGTATTGCTTTGGGTTGTAATTGTTCATGCTATAACCTCTTGTATCCATGTTGAGGGCAGATCCAGGAAAAGTCAGGCCTTGTTCCTTTGGCGCGACCATCATTGTCAAGTTTTGGCAAGGCAGCCCTTGCCGTTTCTCGGCAATTACATTCAGCGCTTTTGGCTTCCAGCGTCACACCTTCGACCATCGCTTTCACATCCCCATACCGCACCCACTCGCCGTTGGGGCTCTCGTTCATATAGTCTTTCGCCAAATACCAATGCTTGGTCTTCTGGACAGGCATTACTAATTTATATCGTTTCATCATTTATCTCCAATATCATCACCAATAAGTAAGATTAAAACCGTTGGGCCAGCAAGGGCACTATAAACCCAAGTTTCTCTCGGTGCATCTTTAATTTTATAACCATACTTTATACATAAACAACAGTTTGCGAATAATCCACCCGCTACCCACAATAAGATATAGATAATCCAAATCATACATAAACTCCTTTCACCAAAGGACAATATTTATCAACAGCATCCCGGATTGCATCAAGGTCAATCCCCTGAAACCGACTATCACTATTCAGGTTTTTCAACTCGGGTAGCTCTCCCCTTAAGTCAAAGGGAACCCCGAGCATGTCCGACATAATCCGAACGGCATCCATCGGATATTGAACCATGTCTTCGTATTTTATCCTGTTTAATTTATAATGCATGATTATTGATATGAAATAATTATAAAGTTCGGCCTGCCGGGTAAATGTTTCCTCTGTCTCAAATTTAAAATCTTTGTATCTCGGCCATTTCTCGAAATCGTGATTTAAAACGTGGGCCTCGTTAATGTTTTTGGCATGCTTGTTCCAGCTGGCTATGGCATAAACCGGGTTGCGAATCACGGCAAAGACCTTGTAGCCGTATGATAATATTTTATCCATCTGTAAAAGATAGGGCACGTTTATTTTGCTGCCGGTAGCGACAGGCTTGTTGCCATTAATATTAACAACTGTATGGTTAATAACAAATTCCTGCGACTGCGTATCTGTGATCTCGGCACCGCTTTCTTTCGAAACCATGAAAGGTATTTCGGTGCCGGCATTTATGGCCATCCTTAGTTCGTGAAAAAGGCTTGGCAGCGCATCAACATTATAGAATACCGGAACTTCGTTCATGCATACGATATTTTGAACATGGTTGATCAAGTTACACAAAAGCGAAGTGCCGCCCCTGGGTATTCCGGTTATTATAAAATTACTTGCGCCCTGTGTCTGCATTTTGTCACCATGAAGTTGATGTTGTCGCATGAATTTTATAGATCATGCCTGGAATATCTTTAGATTTAAACCTAAACCCGTATTTTTTTATAAGCTCGAGTGCTGCTTTAAATCCTTCCTTGTTTTCCAAGAAACTGGCCTTGGCAACCTCGTTTTCTCTTATAATATTAAACAATACGCCCTCAAAAACATTTATAGACTCTCCGCTATACTCGATCATGTCTAAAATTGTATTTGCAACCTCGAGCGTCCCTTTAATTTTGTCAAGATGCTCATCCGCATTTCTGATATTATCTCGCAGGTGTTTTTTTATTGCACCGATAACGTCGAAATAAACGATATCACTCTTTTTGCCGTTGATCATTTCAGAGAAGGCCATTGCCAAAATATCATTGGCCTTTTGATTTATCCTTGTTTGTTCCGGAATTCCAGTAGAGATCCATTCTCCGGTTTGGTCATAGTTCCGTTTTCTGGCCTTGTCTGATAGCACATGATATGCCTCTTGGACTTTAATAAACTCTTCATTGCTGCCACCGGCATCAGGGTGTACCTCTCGGGCCATTTCGCGATATGCCGCCTTGATCTCTTTTTGGGAGGCGGTTCTGTTTATTCCGAGCCTGCGGTATAACTTGTTGCACTTGCGGCCGATTCTTTTCATGGCTTCCGCTTCCCTCGCAATTCCTTCGCCGCATTCTTCGACTTCATAATAAAGCACTCGGATATGCCCATGTGTGGTTCGTCAAGTTTTACCACCGGCCTTTTGCCCCATGGAGATTCTGCGATTCGGACGATTTCACCGGAACACCCGGAATGTGGATGGTCGCCAACAATTCGTACCCGGTTGCCGACCAGGCTATCTAAAACGTGGGGATGTATGTTAATTTTTTCAGGATTCATCATATATAAATCTGCCTATCAGCCTCGCTTATTACGGCTTTATATGCTATCCACCACTCGTTACACGCTTCTTCTGAATCAAACTTTATAGACTGATGCCATCTTCCAATTTTTCTTAAAACAGAAAAGCTTCCCTTGGTGTAATTGCTTGGAATCGTATAATAATTACCGTTGTGCTCGATTAAGATCGCTCTCGGGCAGTTTTCCACAACACCTACAAGAAATCCAAGTGGCTTGCAATTAATCAGGGTTTCCGTTAAAGAGGCACGGACCATCTGGTTGACAATCGACTTCGTGAGTTTCCTTTTTGTCGTTACTATTTCAATTTCCATCCAAAACCCCCTGAATCAAATCTTTATAAAGCCCGATTTTTTGTTGAATGGAATAATGAATTTCCACGAAGTCACGGTTCTTTATAGGGTTATAGTGCGGCTCCATAATTCTCATAACAAAGTTTTTGCGATCCATATACAGACATGAATCCGGGAAGAAAGTCTCAGCCCCTGGAAAGTTGAATATCACCGGCTTTAATCCGCAAGCCATGGCCTCGAGTATGCCCACGCCCTGGCTTTCAAAAATCGATGAGCAGCAAATATAATGCATATCCTTCATAAATTCAGGTAGTTGGTCATTCGGAATGTGGCCGTGGGCCATAATTTTACCATCGAGTTTTAATTTCTGGATATAGTTTTGCAGATAATAGACGAGTTCTTTTTCGTGAATGTTGCCCACAATATGCAATCTATATCTCGAGTCCAGCTTTAAAAGTTCATTGAACATATCCAAAACAAAGGGCAGGTTTTTAACATAGGAGATCCGGCCGAGCATTAGCAGATTGTACCCTCTTTCTCGGTCATGAAAAGGAAATTTATCCATGTCGATCAGGTTGGGAACAACTACGCCTTTTTCCATCCACGGAAAATAGCTGATGCCGATATGCTTGACGTATTCTGAAACGAAAACAAGGCGGTCAATAATTTCAGGCTCCAAAAGTTTCAACTGGCCAAGCAGCCTGTCTTGAAAAAGTTCATACCGATGGACCCGGAGGACGACCTTCTTTTTGCGCCAAAACTTCTTTATGGTAAATTCGTTAATCAGCAGATCGACAACGACGCCATCGAACCATTCGAACCAAATGCAATCGGCATCCCGGATTAAGTTGTGAATATCCCTGATGGTTGTTTTTTGATTTACCTGTAGTGCAACAACATCAAAGTCACGTCTAAGCGCAACAATAATATCGTTGAGAAAGTTCAGGTTGTTGGCGGCGGCTATGACTAATAGTTTTGATTTCATATTTACTCCGATTCCAATATTCTCACAATCAGATCGTTTGTGCCGAGACCGCGTTCTT
>JACNIG010000136.1 GCA_014383215.1 Candidatus Desulfatibia vada
GCTGGTGAAGTGGCGCTTAAGCCGGAGTACCTGAGGGCACTATAATCGAGCGAAATGCTCGATTGAGTTTTAACTCAATTAGGGTTGCATATAAATTAAAACCAGTGTATCAAGCCGCCCAGTGATTTTGACCCCAACAAAACCCCAGAAAAGGAGAAACACGTTATGAATGAAGGCGTTGCTGAAAGCCAGGCAGCAATCGATCAGCTCTGTATCAATACTATTCGTACCCTTTCCATGGATGCCGTCCAAAAGGCCAACTCCGGGCACCCCGGTGCCCCCATGGGACTTGCCCCCGCCGGCTATATGCTTTGGACCCGGATCATGAAGCATAATCCCGCAAACCCCGGCTGGCTCGACCGGGATCGCTTTGTACTTTCCGCCGGGCATGCTTCCATGCTGATTTACAGCCTGCTCTATCTTTGCGGATATGATCTAACCCTTGATGACATTAAAAATTTCCGGCAGTGGCAAAGTAAAACCCCCGGGCACCCTGAATTCGGACACACCCCGGGAGTGGAAACAACTACCGGCCCTCTGGGACAGGGCTTTGCCAATGCCGTCGGCATGGCCATGGCCGAAAGACACCTTGCAGCCCGTTTCAACCGTCCCGGGCACGAAATTGTCGACCATTATACCTACATTATTTGTGGTGATGGGGACATGATGGAAGGTGTTGCTTCAGAAGCGGCCTCCCTTGCCGGGCACCTGGGTCTGGGACGCCTGATCTGCATCTATGACGACAATAAAATTTCAATTGAAGGCCGTACGGATATAACCTTTACTGAAGACGTCGCTATGCGTTTTAAGGCCTATAACTGGCATGTACAAAATGTAACCGACGGCAACGACACTGAAGCTATTTTCAAAGCCCTTGAAGCCGCCAAAGCCGAAATCGATCGACCGTCTCTGGTTGTCATGCGTACTAATATTGCCTATGGCAGCCCCAACAAGCAGGACTCGGCCGATGCTCACGGAGCTCCCCTTGGTGAAGAAGAGATCCGCCTTACAAAAAAGAATCTGGATTGGCCGGATGATGTTGAGTTTTTTGTACCGCAGGAGGTTATCAACAGTTTTAGAAAATGCGTTGAAACCGGAAAAGCCTCCGAAGAACGCTGGCTGGAAAAATTCCAAGCCTATACCAAAGAACACCCGGATCTGGCCAAGCAATGGGTTGATGCCGTGAGCGGCTATTTAACCACGGGCTGGGATGCCGAGATTCCCGATTTTTCTCATGAAGACGGCCCCATAGCCACGCGGGCTGCGTCCGGCAAGGTTTTGAACGCGATTGCCAAAAACCTGCCCACCCTGATCGGAGGTTCTGCGGATCTGGCGCCTTCAAACAAAACCTATTTAGATTTTTCCCATGAATTCCAAAAAGATGCATACGACGGCCGCAATATTCGCTTCGGCGTCAGGGAGCACGCCATGGGTGCCATCATGTCCGGCATGTTTCTACATCACGGTCTGCGGCCTTACGGCGGAACATTCCTTGTATTTTTCGACTACATGAAACCGGCCATCCGGGTTGCCTGTCTGATGAAACTACCGGTCATTTATGTCTTTACCCATGACAGCATTGCCGTTGGCGAGGACGGCCCCACCCACCAGCCGGTTGAGCAGCTTGCCAATCTGCGCAGCATCCCGGGCATTACCGTTATACGCCCGGCAGATGCAACCGAAACAGCAGCAGCATGGCGCCAGGCCCTCAGAACCAACAGTGGCCCGGTGGCCCTGGTTCTGAGCCGCCAGAAACTCCCGGTTTTAGGCCAAAAAGAATCCGCAGACGAGCTGTCAAATGGCGCATATGTTCTGGCGGATTCCGACGGCAAACCCGACATTATCCTGATCGCCACGGGTTCAGAAGTGCACATTGCACTTGAAGCTCGTCAACAACTGGCCCAAAAGGGTATCGGTGCCCGCGTGGTGAGCATGCCGAGTTGGGAATTGTTTGAAAAATCTTCTCAAGAATATAGGGACCGTGTACTTTTGCCTGATGTTGCCGCGCGCATTGCCATCGAAGCCGGCCTTCCCATGGGTTGGGAACGCTACACCGGCAGCAGCGGCACTATCATAGGCATGACCGGCTTCGGTGCTTCCGCGCCCGGCAATGTCGTCATGGAAAAATCCGGTTTTACGCCGGAAAATATTGTGCAAAAAGCACTGGATCTGCTTAGTAAATAATCCACGCCAGAGGACGTGGCTTTGCTTTCACCCCATAGAGGTGCACCTATTTCAAATGAAGTAAATTAAATTCCAAATAACAAATATCAAATAACAATGACCTAAATTCAAAAATCCAAACAATGTCTCAGCCTGGAAGGTTTGGTCACCTGTCGAGAGCCTCTAGGTCGAACGATTGAATATTGAAATTTGAAATTTATTTGTAATTTGCTTGCCCGCCGTCTTTTTGGCGGGGTGCTTGGAATTTGTGATTTTAGACACAAAACTCCAAGACAGAGCCAAATATCTCTGACCTGGCCCAGAGGACCAGGATTTTCAGGACTAAATAAGAGGAAGTTTATGGACTTTAAAATGTTAATAACCACCTTTGGTATGATCTTTCTCGCTGAACTGGGAGACAAAACCCAGCTGGCCACATTCTGCATCTCGGCAGACTGTGATTCCAAGATTTCCGTCTTTTTAGGCTCCGCCGGCGCTCTGGTGTTGAGTTCACTTATCGCTGTCCTTTGCGGCACGGCCTTGGGTCGCTTTTTGCCGTCCGATTATATCAAAATCGGAGCCGGCCTGTTTTTTGTTGTGGTGGGAATCGGTATGATAATTTCAGCAGCAAGGGTACTGGGAACATAACGACAAGGCTCGCATTTACAACTTCGACTATATTCCCAGAAGTCTTTTTCCGACAGGACTCCCCTATCTAATTTTATGTAGAAACCACAAAATCATGTGTGTTAATATTAATTGCACCACAATTGTCTTTCTGCTATTATTAGCCGGTTTAAAAGTACATCCAGAATATAAGTTCACTGAAAAATAAGGAAAAAGGAACAATGGACCCGGCTGTTAAACAAGCGATTTATGACGCAGTGCGGAAAGAACCCTTTGCACAGACCATGAACATGCAGCTAGTCGAACTGGAATTAGGCTATGCGGCGGTGGAGATGCCCTATGATCCGGCGGCCATGAACAACATCTATGATCGCGCTCATGGCGGGGCTATTTTTGGCCTGATTGATGAAGCCTTTGAGGCCGCCGGCCAGACGGACGGCACCATAGCTGTGGCCTTGAACGTAAATGTAACTTATGTGGCCAGCCCGGAAATCGGGGTGCGCCTGCGGGCCGAAGCCCGGCAGCTCAGCCAAACAAAAAAGACCGCCAGTTATGATATCAGAGTCACTGACAATGACGGCCGGCTGATTGCTACCTGCCAGGCCCTGGCGTATCGTACCCGCAAGCCGATTCCTTTCCTTTAGCCCTAACCCGGACGAGTCCCGAAAGCTGGGCAGGCAGGGTGGCAATAAAAAAAAAATTGCCCCAAAGACACACAGGATATATTTATTATTCGTAATAGTTCAGCCACAAAGGCACTAAGACACTAAGATTATAGTACTAATTTAAATTGTCCGATTGGTTTTATTGGTTTAATTAGTTTTATTTGTTAA
>JACNIG010000460.1 GCA_014383215.1 Candidatus Desulfatibia vada
GGTTTGGCGCTGTCAGGGTCATCAATATGTCCAACATCGATTATGTGTACAGCGCGGATCCGAAAAAGGATCCAAATGCCGAGAGACTCACAGAAATATCATGGTCCGAGTTCAGGAAACTGGTTGGAAATGAATGGGATCCAGGGCTGAACATGCCGTTTGACCCCATCGCATCGAGAGAGGGAGAGGAGTTGGGATTAGAGGTGATCATCATCGGAAACGATGTCGACAATCTTGAGAAGCTCCTAAGAGGGGAGCCCTTCAGGGGAACGACTATTACGTGAGGCGCAAGGCTCAAGGCGGAAGGAACACAACCAGGACTCAATCATCCTGTATCGTGCATCCTACATCATGCATCGTGCATCCTACATCATGCATCGTCCATCATGCATCCAGTTTCCTATGTGCGCCGGTCCAGGACTACTATCTCCAGTTAGCCATGATATCCATACAAATCTGATTCATCTCTACTGCACGTGACTCAGTGTCAGCTTCGTTATAACAGCGAAACTCCGGCGCATTGCCGGATGGGCGCAGGTGAACTATTTCATCGTTTTGAAAGGTGATACGCAGACCATCAGTTGTGTCGAAAGAAGCAACCGGACCGAATTGTTCCCCGAAAATGGCCCCGATTGTTTCTTTATCCCTTGACTCATCCCCGGAATAAAGCTGGTTTATCCTGGCACTGCTCTTTTCCGTGGGGAATTCTTTCAGCCGGTTGCTGTATGAAAACCGTTGTGGCAGTTCAGAGACCAGTTCGCTGATGGTTATGTTTTTTTCGATAGACAGCAGAAGAATGGTGATATGAAGAATCATGGCGTCCCGGGTGGGCAGGGGAGATAAAATCTTTTCGCCCGATTCAATGGGGGAGGCTGTTAAGAATCCGCCATTGGCCTCATATCCTACCACCCGTTTTGCCCCTTCTTCCCGGGCCTGCTGCATGGCTTCAATTACAAAGGGTGATCCTATCTTTGTGCGGTAAATCATCTTGAAAAAACCGCATTTTTCCACGGCAGAATTGCATGATATTGGTGTGGCAACTGCATCGGCCTCGAGAAAGGCGGCGCATAGAATACCTGCCACATCTCCACGGAGCCATTTTCCATTTTCATCACTGATCAACGGTCTATCACCGTCTCCGTCTGTTGATATAATGGCGTCAAAATGGTGTTCATCAGACCATATCTTAGCCGCTTCTACATCTTCAGGCCTGATTGCCTCGGTGTCGACCGGAATAAAGATCTCGGAATACCCGAGGGGAGTGACATGGGCGCCCAAGGCGGAAAGAATTATAACCATCTGATCACGGCCTGCGGCGGAATGCTGATATACGCCTATCTTTTTGCCATTCAGGCAGTTGCCAGCAAAAAAATCGAGATAACGGTCTACGTACAAATCTGAGGCTTCGCTGCCGGGAATAAGAGGGTTCTCTTTAACAAAAAACATTCCTCTCTCATCAAAAAGACCCTGAGGTAACGTTACTGCCTGGTGTTTAATGCCCGCCTCATCGTGCTTGAGGATTTCGCCTTCTTTTTTGGTGTATTTGATGCCGTTACGGTCTTCAGGGATGTGACTCCCTGTGACCATTACTGTGGGGATTTCATTTATGAGACCGTAATTGGCCAATGCCGGAGCTGGCAGTATACCGCAGCATTGCGGTTCATAACCTTGATCCGAAATGGCCCTGGCCGCTGCCGTCATTATGCGCTCTGTGCTTGAGCGCAGGTCTCCGCCAACGGCAATAGCTCCACCACTCTTTTTTAGTTCGCCTGTCTCCTCCAGGTATTGAATAAAGGCCGCTGTGTAGGCGTAAGATACCCTGTCGGTTATATCATCGGCAAGACCGCGGGCGCCGCTTGTGCCAAATTTTACCCCGCTTTGAACCATCAGATCGTTAATTTTGACTGTTTCGCCCATTAGTTTTGCCCTCCCTCTTTCCCGTGAACCCTGGTCCGACCCACAAATTCAGAAAGCCCGGCCAACAAAACATCCAGCGGGTTATGAGTCTGCTCATGTCGAAAACCGAAAGACAGTCAACAGAAGGCCCTTTTCACAATTACTCACTTCGGCGACAAAATTCAGGTATCAATTGCTTTTCTACTTCGTTGTAAATTTCATCAATGCTTTTCTGAATGTTGATCGTGTGCTTGATGGCTGTTGCTACCTTGCAGTAATGTTTAACATCATCAAGGGACAATATCCTTCCTTTTCTGTCTTTCAGCCATTTATTACAAACCTGATAGCCGCCGATCCGGTATTGCCAGATATTTTCTTCTAATCCTTCAAAATACTGATCCTTATTGATGTAAATGCGTTCACCCTCTTTGTCATGTTTGATTTTATCAACCCGCTTGTCTCCTGTTCCCTGGAATTTTATAACCGGGGAATCAAGTCCAGGTGATCGCATAAGATGCAGATCCGCAAGACGCTTGCCGTATTCGGCCAATTTTTTAAAAAGGTGTTTGTCTTTTGTAAAAGGGACTCTCGGAAAGTCTGTTTTCAGAAATTCAGCGTATTTTGTACGGTAAGTGTTGGAGTAGAAAACAGCGTATATGTAGTAGAAAATTTCTTCAGGACTCGGTTTTGTTTTGTAGGTTTCAGATAAAGCGGAAAATATTTTTTCGCTGATATTCGGTTTTTTTTCTTTTGATTCTTTCAGATGGCTGAAAAGGTCGTTTTTGTCGAGATCTGGGTAGAGGTAGAGGGGAAAAAGATAATCTATAGTTTTTAACGAAACAGTCACGTGCTCAACAAGCACATTGGCACAAAAGACATGGCTCCACGGAATTTTCGTTTCCACTCTCTTTGGCATAATAAACCCTAAATTTTCCTGCACCATATGTCTCATGACGTTTCTTCGTGGCCTTTCAACCAAGGTACCATGATAGAATATCCATTTAACATCAAACGGTCTGTATAAAATCTGAGCAAATGAATTTTCCCAATCTTTGTCATTTCTTACTTTTTCCCTCGCTGTCCTTAGATTCCAGTTGGACTTATCCTTGAGTTTGTATGGCTCGCCTATGAACTCGTCCGGTATTTTTTCATCGCAAAACATCCTGATGCGCCGCTTGAGGGCTTTTTTATCTGCATCAATAACGAACTTGTCCCTTGCAGTAACGATCCCTACGCTGTTTACTGGAAAAATATCGGTTATCTTCGGCGACCCTTCATAAAGCTCCAGCAGCTTTTCATCCCTTGGAACAAAAAGATAAAATTCTGATTTGGGAGCTATTTTCTGCCATTTTGTTGTTGTAATATCATTATTGATAAGCCAGTCGTATTTTCCCTTTCCCATCCCCTTTCTCATTCCCCATAGTTCGGAATAAAAAACCTTCTTTCCGTTTTCACTATTCCTGCCTGCCTGTGCGTTGCTTGCAGACAGGTCCCTTCTCTTGATGAACAACGCAATGGCCGTTCCCTGGCGGATATCAAACACATTTTCATCCTTTGATCCGTCCGGGCATTTCTCTTTTTTCAAGCTATTGCCGTGCAGATCAAGCAGATAGATTTCGTCGAAACTGTTCATCAACGACTCACGCATTCCCCTGAAGGTGGGATTATCGAGATAACTGTGATTGGTAATAAATCCCAGGACTCCTTCGCCGGCCTGATCTATCT
>JACNIG010000274.1 GCA_014383215.1 Candidatus Desulfatibia vada
TAGCGTTCCCGGTATCGTTAAGGGCTTTTTCGATCATTTTAACTTCTTTTTCATCCTTGGCATTCGCCATGGCCTGCTGCAAATGCTGACGGTTTTCTTTGAGTTCCTCAACGGAAACCGCGACTTTTTCTTTTGCTATCCCGGCATCCGCAGTGGTCCCGGCAATCTCTCCGTCAATCATTTTTACGGTTTCATCGGGGTTGTTCTCTTTTATAACTTTGGAGGCTTCCTTGGCCACATGCAGGGCCGCTACCTTGGCTTTGGCTATTTCAGCCGGTTTTTTGGTAGCCCTGGCCTTGGCGACGGCTACATAGGCTCTTTCAACGCGCCTGTACACAGGGTTTTTATCTGCTGCCCGTTTTCCGGGATTTTTAAAACGGCCTCTGGTGACGTTGCCGTTAACTTCAGCCGTACCGGTGTACATTTTCAAATAGCTTTTCTGGTTGTCGAAGCCGAAGTCCCCGTCAGAACCGCGTATCCCACAGACGGCAGTCGGTGTCTGTAAAAAATTTCTCCTTTTGGACGCACCGCTTTTAAACCACAATTTGCCGACAAAAGCGGTGATCCTGCGGACGGTTTTTTTGGATTTAAAGACCCAGAAACCGCTCTTTTCTTCCCTTTCCTGGATCAAAGTATTGGAAAATGGACTGACCTTAATAATGGCACCGTCATTAAAGGTCACCTGAACCTGGCCTTGTTTGGTCTGGACGCGGCTGCCTTCATACAGAAATTGGCCGACCCGCATAACCGGAACCAGTTCAGTTCCGGACTGAATAAGGACCTGACCTTGAAAACTGGTCACCTTGGCGATCGGTTTGGCTGCTTGTACCTGCGGAATCAGAAAGAAGATTCCCATAAGCAGTGTTAAAAAAAGCGTGCAAGTTCTGGCTGGAAATTTCATTGTGCCCCCTTCATTATAAGGCCATTTTTTAGCATCAATTATATTTTAAATTAAATCAATAAGTTCTAGGTTTTTGCAAGAAATTTGGGTTAAGTGTATCCTCTTTATATATCGGCGATTTAGAAAGAAACTTTAGTCCGAATTTGACATAATGGTCATGACAGAAATTAAAAATAAATGATGCAAGACATATGCCAAGACGGGAGGGCGTCCGTAGCTCCTAAACTCTGCCGGTTGAAGGTCCCGGAATCTGGGTTTAGTTCGCAAAATTATGCTTGCGGAGGCGCTGGTTATGTAGCTGTGGATAGCCGATACAGATAGGAAAATTTTTCCTGTTCCGGCATAAAGAGATAAGCGCGAGATACGAAACCGTCAATTTGCAGATCCCATAGTTCCTAATGCGTTTTTAACAAACCCTTCATCAGGATAATACATCCGAACCTGACTTTTGATCTTTTGTATCATTCCTTTTCGTAAGCGCTTATTATCGGATTCCAGTTCCAGTGCTTTTTGATAATGCCAGCCGGCTTTGGTCCAGGCCGGTTTCCAGTTTGCGAAGATCGGCGCCATGACCTTGGACCGCATCACCCAGTAATGACCCAGTTTGACATGCAGAAAAGAGCTCTTTTCTCCGGCAAAGTAGGCGGTCCGCTCCATGGATATATCGGCGGCCGGAAACCATTTTGAGCCAAAATCCGGTTCCAGCCACATACGTGCATACTCCCACCCCAGTTGCTGATGATATTCAACCGCAAAAGGATTAAGGCGCACCGCCTTTTCAAGGGTTTTCACAATTTCCATCTGGAGTTTCCGCAGTTCTTGTTCCTTTAATTTTGCATCTTGTATCCTAAGTCCTTGATCCCGTTTTTTGCTCAACCCAAGGGCCAGTTTGTACCAGTATCCTGCATTACGGCCGTCCCAGGCAATGGCCGCTTTAATATCTTTTAACGCAGGATTCTGATCTCTGTTCAGCGTGGAATTGCGGACCGTATTACAATAGGCCTCGGCCACAAAATGCCGCATGGTCCAGACCCCGGCCCATATTACAAGACCTGCAAACAGCAGCAGGCTCAAAACTCCTTTGGGGTTCAAATATAAGATTTGGTATTGGTAATGCACTTTGTTGCGATGATGTCCTCTAAGATGCAGGGCACTGAAACCGATAGCCAGAATGGCCGCAAATATCATGAGGTTGGCCGGGATGTGAAAATTAAAATCACAAGATGAATGCACCGCCATGGAGACCATAACAACCAGCGGCACCATTCCCACGCAGACGGCAAAGGAGTCGTTGCGCTTCGACCAGATTTTCACTGTCAGGTAGATGTAATAAAACATTCCGATCAACAGCAGGCCAAAACCGACCACGCCCGCTTCGGACATAAACTGAATCCAGTCATTGTTAGCATACTCTATGTGAAAGTTTTTGTCCGCAGCAGCCTGATACTTTGGATAGACATATTTAAAATTTCCGACGCCCACGCCCGCAGTCCGGTAATCATCAAACATCTCTAAGGTCTTCTGAACATATCTTTTTCTAACATCAAAGGCCGTATTAAAAGTCTTGAATCTTTCAAGAGGATAGTCAGCCCCGATCTTGAGAGTATAAACACAAATAATTACAAACAACAAAACAACAACAAATCCTTTACGTCGATGTTTTTTCCGCACCAAAAACAATAATCCCATCACCAGCATCCCTGCGGCCACCGCAATCATGCCTCCTCTGGAAGCCGAAAAAACCAGCCCCATGCCTATTACTGAGCCAGAAAAAACAATAAAAATTCTTTTGAAAAGCTGCGGCCGGCCTAATAAAGTTTCCGTAAACCTTTCTTTGAAAGTGGCTTTGCCGCCAAAGGTTACCGGCCTCTTATTCCCTCTTGTTGCAAGCGCAGCCGCAAAACCGGCCATCAACAGCAGGCTCATACCCATCAGTCCGGCAAAGTGGTTGCGATTAATAAAAGTTCCGCTGACAACTTTAATATAGCTATTTTTTTTAAACCACCAGATGTGCCCGGACCCCGAAAAGGACTGAATCATACCATAGAGGGCCTCAAAACAGCCCGTGACCAATATTATGAAGATCGCCAGTTCAATCCGTTTCTGTGAATTAAGCGTCTGGGCCAGCCCCCAAAAGAAAAGTCCGTATGCTATCCATCGAAGCATCGACTGTTGCACCGGATATGCGTAGGAAGCTAAACTGAACCATTGATAAGCCGGACTTGCGGCGACCAAGGCCTCCGTGGCCGGCAATGACTTTTGGCCAACTACAACCGCCCCGGGAGACATGAATCTTACAATATTTTCCGGCAAGGGGATGGTTTGAAAAATAAGATAAATGCAAAGAAGCAGAAAGAGTGGATTCAGGCCGGTTTTTAACAATCTAATCCGCAATTTTGCGTTGCCGGGATCCCGGTCAATACTTGATATCAGCACTAGAGCTGTGGCGATCAGAATCCCCAGGAAAACAACCGTGTAGGCATAGGTATGCACCGCTCCGAAAAAGAGCACAGCCAGCACCAGCACGGCCATGTATATTATAAATGCTATTCTTTCCAAAATTTGTTCGCCAGCATAATCCCCAGGATCAGCCACAGGGGAACCGAAACAACAAAAGCAAAGATCAGTCCGCGAAAACGCTCCAGCTGTCTTGAAAGGGCATGCTTTCTTAAGGCCCGGTCGAGAATTGTTCCCAAGGCATTAAGCTCGACCGGTTTGGGGATGAAATCGTAGGCCCCTTTTTTGATGGCGGTAACCGCCGATTCAATGGTTCCGTAACCGGACAGCACCATAACGACGGCCCGGCTGTCTATTGACTTTATGGCCTCTAAAACCTCCATGCCGTCCATATCCGGCATTTTCAAATCCAGAATCACCAGTTTGAAATCATCCTGTTCAAACCGTGCCAGTCCTTCACGACCGCCATAGGCCGCTGCGGCTTTATAGCCCAGGCTAACAAGGTATTCTACCAGCATGTCAGCCAGTTGCCGGTCATCATCCACCACCAGAATGCGGGCGTCATTTTCTGTTTTAAGTGTCACTTATTCATCTTTTTTTTATGAACTTACGGCTTGCTGCAAATTTTCCATTTTATCCAGCGCGCTGATGATGGATCGTGTAAGGTGTTCTACCCGCTTTAAGACATGCTGGTTCAAGGTATTTACTCTCAGATCCTTGCAGAGCACCAGAGTGCCAAAATTTTTGTCACCGTTAATCAGCAGCGGCAGTTCGAGCTTCATAAGGTAGTGGCTCCAGGTGCCGTTTTCCCTGACAAATGAGGGGTTAGCCCATTCCAGTTCAGGGGGACTATTGCGCATACAGATACTGGACATAATGGAATGGATTACCCGGCTATCCAATCCATCCTGCTTTCCAGGCACTTTGAGCGGGTTTTCTGAGGCAGCGTCAGCGTTATGGTTGTTGAGACACAGGGCGGCCATATCAAATCCGAGCATCAGTGCGCTACGGATGATATGTTGCCACAGCTCATCTATATTTTTGGAATTGCTCGTATCAGCCTGCAATCCCAGAAAGTATCTCCTCTCACGGCTTAATCCCATCTCATCCGAGATGTCCCCGGCCCAGCGTATGATCCGCTCCCCACTCAAGTAGTTTAAATAACCGAGCTTGCGGATGCCGAGAATCGTGACAGCCCCTACTATCAGCAAGAGCAGGGCCGCTCGTTCGTTCCGGGCATGGATCATAACCAAGGAAATTCCCCCCATCCCAACGGTTATGCCGTACAGCAGCAGGACCGCTCGCCGGTGCGAATAGCCAAGTTTCAGAAGCATATGATGAATATGTTCCCTGTCGGGCCGAAAGAGTCTGCGGCCGAAGATAAAGCGGCGAACGGCGCTCCAGACAGTATCGACGAGGGGAAGGCCCAGCGCAATGACGGGGATCAGGAGGGTGGCGGCAGCCTGGCTCTTGACCGATCCCAGAATACTCAAGGTGGCCAGCAGATATCCCAAAAAATAGCTGCCGCTGTCTCCCAAGAATATTGAGGCTGGATTGAAATTGTACCTTAAAAATCCCAGGATGGCTCCTGAAAGGCCGGCCAGCACCACGGCCACCAGCAGTTGTTCGGACAGTACACAGAGGATGAGCAGGACTATGCACACAAAAACGCTCACCCCGGCGGCCAGACCGTCAAGACCGTCTATCAGGTTAATGCCGTTGGTTACCAGCAGGATCCACAACAGGGTGAAGGGCAAGGATAACCAGCCCAAGATCCAGAGCGGCATGCCGGGAAGTCCCACAGCGACGATGCGCACGCCCCCCAAGTAGGCAATCAGGGCTGCAACGATTTGAATCCCCAGCTTCAACTCGGGTCTTATGCTACGGGCGTCATCCCACAATCCCAGGCCAAAGACGACCCCGGCGCCTGCGGCCAGATAGATCATCCGTTGTTCGTGGATCAACAGCTCCAAGATCCTTGTCCGGTAAAAGATAAGCGGAATAAATGCGCAATAGAAAGAAATGTAGATGGCCACACCGCCAACACGAGGTATGGGCTTTGAGTGGACCTTTCTGACTGTCGGGATATCAACCAGACCGCATTTTACAGCTGTTCTAGCCACCATAGGTGTTATAATCAGGGCAATTATGAGTGACAGAGAGAAAATGGCAATAATTGAGGTCATAATACAATCACTCCACGGCTCCATTGACTGCAAAGAGAACGTTTGCTTTTAAAAATTTTCTAGTCCTGAGGCATAAGGGACTATCTGTGAGTACTCTTCCAGTGACCGTGTAGCCCGCCATTTCCCCAAGGCTGGTCCAGAATTTTATCATTTCATTATAAATCAACTTTTGCTTTAAAGTCTTGACTCTTTGCTCATTATACGCTTTTTGCGGCCCTTTTACGTTAGCGTTCACATTGATACCCGAGTCCTCAGGTTTGAGATTTGAGGCGGCAAGCAACCACCACTTTTTTTCGACACCGTACCTGTCTATTTTTACATTCATGCCCGATGTCAGTACACGCAGAAGAAAGTAGGCTCTGGGAAGATGATACGTGGAAGTTACCAGGATGACGGAATTAAACTTGTGTTTTTGTAAAACTTGTCTTGTGATCAACGCATCTTCAAAAGTAGTATTGCTTCTTGGGCTGATAAGCGGCTTTACTGAAGCCGGCAGATCTTTGTGCTTTTTTAAATAAAGCTTTAAACTCTCTTCAGTGATTCCTGCAACCGTGAAATTAGGAGCATATCCTTCTTCTGCCAGCTGCAAACCGGCTGCAATACGTTCATTTTCAGCGGGAAAGACGACAATGAGATCTGCTTTTTCAATGATAGTATTTTCAGGCCCAACAGTTAGAAAGTAGGCTGCCTGTACAATAATAATAACAACCAGTATGCAGAGCAGGGCGCTTAGGTATTTGCAGGTTTTTTTCAGCAAGAATTGTAAGAAGTAAAGCGTTCAACGAATAGTGTTTTGAGACCTTTGAAACAAAATGAAAGGGTCAGTTTAACCGCGTATAGTTTCGCTATGGTTTTGGGAAATGAAAAATATTATGGACAGGATAACAGGATTGACTTGATATTAAAAAACAGGAAAAAATAATCTTGTTTATCCTGTTATCCTGTCTAAGAAATTCAAATGACAGATTCCGGATCATATACGCCTAGAGAAGGCCTTTTTATGTACTGTTCTATTTTACGCAAAGGTTTCATCATTAGAGTCCAGGGGTGCGACTTAAGCTGATTTACTTTCCAGGCTAAATAGTCGTTTCTATGGGCCGTCAAGCGATGCTTTAATGAGGCGTTGCTTTTACCTCCGGTTCGCATGCAAACTAATACTTCAGGAATATATTTACATGAAACCTTGTGTTTCAGAAGGAATCGGAGCATCAGTTCGTAATCAGCGGCCGACCCCAAGTCTAAATTGAAAAGGCCGTATTTCTTATAGACCGAGCGTCGTACGAAAAAAGTAGGATGAGGCGGCATCCAGCCATTATAGAATTTACCCCTGTCATAACTTCCGGAACGCCAGTAGCGGTCAACCTTGCGGATGTCGGTCGCATCTACATAAATCAGGTCACCATAGCAGGCATCTATTTTTTGATTTTTGAAACCTTCTGCTACCTTTTGCAATGTCCCTGGATCTGAATAAAAATCATCGGCATTTAGAATTCCGATTACATCCCCGCTGGCCAGTCGCAGCCCTTTGTTCATGGCGTCGTAAATTCCGCTGTCTGGTTCAGAAATCAACCTGGCAACTTGAGATCTGTAATGCTCGAGCAATTCCAGGGTGTTATCATCAGACCCGCCGTCGACAATGATATGTTCGACCGGCAGGCTTTGCCGGCTAACACTTTCGATACAATTTATTATAGTGCTTGCAGCGTTGAAACAGACCGTTATGATAGATAATTTAAGCAAAAGAAGAGACCCTATCGTGATGTATGCTTGTAAACAACAGCAATCATTGACTTGGCAAGAAATGGAATCCTGCCGACTCTTACAAAACTGATATCTTCGAATCCCGCCTCAGAAAGCAGAGATTTTAAAGTTTGCACAGACCAGAACTTGATATGACCTCCATCCCATAAAGGTGAGAAATGGGCGTCCATTTTTCCTGTTAATGCAAGCGCCAAATTTTTTAAATAGCCATGGTACGGGGTCGATATGACACCCATGCCCCCGTCTTCCAATAAAGAGTAGAAATTATTAACAAATTTTCGCGGATAATAAAGATGCTCGATTACTTCCAAGCTCATTACAAGAGGGAATTTATCATATTTTTTTGATAGGTCATCATAGGCAGATCCTTGAAATAGTTTTAAATGCGGAAAAGATTGACGCGCTATTTCAATACCACTAATCGATGTATCGACACCGGTGACATCGTATCCTAACTGATCGAGCATATTGGCTGTGGCACCATTCCCACAGCCGATTTCAAATATCTTCTTATGGCTTACATCATGTTTTGAAAGAATCTTGATTAGCGGTTCCCATATATAGCTGCTTGAGCAAATAGGTCTGCCGTTATTATATAAGTAAGTGTCCTTCAAAAAACTATCCTCCCGGACCTTTTCCGGCCGCCTTATTGATCCAATCTAATGCACAGTCCCCCAAGATGTGTTTCCCCAGCTTGACCACATTGCGTTTAAAACTCATTGGCGCATGATTAAAATGTAAATCATTTTCGCCAAGATTATTCGAAAACCAAGCTTTGATTTTTTCTTCGGCCATTTCCACGCCCCGATGATAGCCCATATAAAAGGCTTCTTTAGCCAGCCGTATCAAATATATTTTAATTTCCTCTGAGTATTGATCAACGCTTTGATTTTGATTTAAAATAGAGTATGCATTTTCTATTACCCATAGCGATGACAAAAAATGTTTATCATAATTTTTTGGGTTTCCAATATGTTCACCACCGTGCCTTGTATAATAGGCTGTCGCCCCTTTCACATACAAAAATCGGTGCCGATTTAACAGCACGCGGATCAAATAGTCGGTATCCTGCCGGCGCAATAATCTTTCATCGAAAAAACCGGTATTGGCAATTACTTCTCGCCGAAACAAATAACTGTGTACGGGACAAAACCATTCGGATGAAAGATAACCCCGAAGCATGCTGTCTTCTGATTCAGCAGGTTTTGTTTGTCGAAGGGGCCCATATTTCAGGAGCCCGTATCTATCACAATGAATTTTCCAGTTGCCGTATGCAACGCAGAAATCCAGGTTGTTTCTCAGCGCGGTTACTTGATTTTTTAATTTATTAGCAGAAAGTAAATCATCGGAGTCAATAACCTGGATAAACTCACCTCGCGATATACAAAAAGCTTTGTTTCTTGCTGCTGCTGCGCCTGATCTTTTTTGAAACAGATAATGTAATGATATTTCAGCATCATCCCGACATCTCTCATTTAAGTCAGACACTACATCTTTTGTAAAATCCGTAGAGCCGTCATCTACTACAATTAATTCGATGGGACGATAATGCTGTTCGATCACAGACTCTATGGTCCTTTTGATGTAGTTCGCCCGGTTATATGTAGGAATTATTACGGAGACTAATTGAGGCTCAAATTCAGGTGAAATCATTCTTTGTGACCTTCAATGCAAATCGAATCAGCATAACTTTCTTTCTTATCGACCAATTTAAACCTGACATCCGACCAATCGCCATATTCACACAAATGAACGCCCTGAAAGCCGTGCTCAACAAAAGCTGAAAAGAGAGAAGGTGCATCCCACATCCATTGATGCCTTGAATTTTTAACCGCCTCAAGAAGTCTGCAAAATATGTTTCGCCTGCTTTGCGCATATCCGATGTTCATCTTTTCCATAAATTCAAATGATGCTTTTGGGGACGCTGAACGGTCGCTTATTTGTGAGCTGTACTTTTTAATGTAATAGTTAAGATCGGGAACTATTGCTCGGAATATCCCACCTTTTTTCAAATAGGAATAAATATTGTTCATGGCGCTATGAAAATCCGACAGGCTAATGTGCTCCAAGACGTGAGAAGCAAAAATCAAGTCGCAGCTTTCGAAAGGAATGTTCAGACCTTTTACAATATCGCCACATAAAGCTGACGATGGCCAATCGGGGCCGTTAATGATTCGAATTATGCTACTTCCTACTATGGGTGTCCGTGCCAACTTTAAGGTGAAAGAGGAGTCGAAATTTGTCCACCCGGGAGGTGCAATCAGCCCACAGCCGACATTCAGACAAAACCCATTCTTATCATTTTTCTCCAGTAACTTGGTCATATTATTATAGAATCCTAATCTGCGCTCAATTACGATAGGATCTAAGTTCATCTATCTTGATCGCTGTCATAAACTCATACAGGGCCATTAAAGAACAGTAATGCAATCCCTGCCGACCATCCAAAAAACCTAACCTGAAAATGTACATATATATAAATCGGAAGAAGGGACGAAAAGGAAAGCTATATGAAATCCGCTTTAAAGCATTCCTGCGCCGATATGGGTTTGAAGAGAATAATCCATCCCATTCAAGATGTTTTGTATTACGGTATTGCAATGCACGAGCAGCTTCTTCACTGGAATATTTATTATGCCTTTCAAACCATGCATATAATCCGTTACTGAAGTTATAATGAATGTAAGGGGAATTTAACACCCCGACTCTATCTGCGGGGATATCTTCTTTTTGACCATGGCCAACCTTTTTGAATCTTAGCTTTTCAAATTTTCCTAACCTGACCTGGTAGGTAGGATACATGCCTGAATAGCGCAGCCAACGTCCACTGAGCATAATTTTTGAAGGCACCAGATAAGCATCGCAATTACTTTCTTGGATATTTTTTTCAATTTCTTTTTTTAATTCCTCGGTAAAGACCTCATCCGCATCTAAATGAAAAACCCAGTCATGTTTGAATTTGATCTCATCGTGGGCAAAATTTCTCTGTGAGGCAAAATTATCAAACTTTCTCTGATAAATCCTCAAATTATTCTCTTGTGCAATTTTGAGTGTATCATCCGTACTATAGGAGTCCAAGACAACAATATCATCACACCATTGAATCGATTCCAGGCAATGCTTTAAATTTTTTTCCTCATTGAATGTAAGGATTACTATTGAAAAGGACATGTTTGCACCATTTATTCATCATTCGATGTTGGACGTTCGATGTTCGATGTTCATTTTTTTAGTAGACCTTCCACAGTTCATCCGGTGTAAAAAAAAAACTTAGTGGGGTACACTTTGCGGTCGCCCAAGGGCAGTCTGAACTGCCTTCCAGAAGTTTATTGCTCCAGCTTCAGGCGAATGGGCGGCAATTATTTTTTCAGATTCTCTTCCTTTTTGAGCTAAAGAGTGTTGATCCTGAGTTATCTTGAACATTATGTCAGCCAGTCCATTTTCATCTTCAGGATCAAACACAAAACCGTTGACCTCATCATGAACCAGGTCTTCGGCACAGCCTGTCATACTGCTGGCTAAAATTGGCAGTCCGCTTGCCATTGCTTCGTTGGCGACGAGCCCCCATGGTTCAAATCGTGAACTGGGAAAGATGAAGCAGTCAGCAAGGCCGTAAAAGACCGGCAGTTCACTTGCTTGCCGAAAACCCACCAGATATACTTCTTTCAAGTTAAAGTTTTTTATGGTCTTAATTATTTTGCCCTCTTGCGGTCCTGACCCACAAAGTACAAGGCCAATTGCCTGTTGGCCGGCAAGGGATCGATAGGCAGCATAGGATCTGATCAGAAACGGAATGTTTTTGAAATCGACAAAGCGTGCAACACAAAGAAAAAACCTTTCAGGCAGGCCGTACAGTAATCGCAGTTTTTCTTTATCTTTTACAATTTGCCGCTTTTTCTTTGTCCAGTATTCATTATCAACAACGGTTGAACCCGGGTAAAAAATACCTTCTAGCGGAATCCCCAAACGGTTGAGATAACGAGCCTGGGGAGTACCGGCCGCAAAACCTGCCTGAATGCCCCGCAGAAGCCATTTTTTGTAGGTTTCCTTCCAAAAATACCTGGGAAAATTATCCCTGACGCTGTCACTGAGCATGACGATCTTGCATTTTTCCTTCCGACACCAGGCTAGAGAAATGCGGCTTTCTCGATGGCCCCATCCGTTTACTACAAGAACATCGGGACGGATGTCATCTAAAGCCTTAAATACGGTCTTTTTTAGTATGCTGCGGTTTCTTCTGCCGACAGCCGACTCACAATCCATAACGGTGTAGCGTTCGAAGGTCTCTTTGCCAAGCAGAACAGGGTCCCATTCATAATCACTGTCCTTTGCAAACATCTCCATTGCCACAACACGACAATTTGCATTGGGAGCGGAACGTACGATTGCGCGCAGCCTTGGCGGGTGTTGCGGGCCAAACGAGGGATATTGAACGGCAATTGTCAGGTTTTCCATTTTAATTCCCTGTCGTGCCCGGCACGCGCTGACCTGGCAAAGTACCCTCAGAAGGCGGTGAATTCAGCATGGCATCATGCTTTTTTCGACTTTCGATGTTGTTATTAAATCGGTCACCAATCTTTTTTGCCGGTACGCCGGCGACAATAGTGTAGGGCGGGACATTTTTAGTAACAACGGAGCCTGCTCCTATTATGGCCGCACGACCAATCTTAATGCCGGCAAAAATGATAGCCCGGTGTCCAATCCACACATCATCTTCCACTATGGTATAAGGCATCTCGGGGCGTTCTGAAAACCCTATTGGAACACCCGGAAGATCATATGCGTGATCTCCTCCTAAAATTGTAACCTCGTGGGCAATATAGGTGTATGTGCCAATGCTGACTCTTGGACAAATACAGCAGTCGCGACCGACATAGCTGAAGGGGCCGGCCTTAAAGTCGCCGGCAATATCCGCTTTTCCGCCCAAATAAAAGGTTGGATGGACATTTTTTAAACAATACCACCTTCTTGCCAGTTTCATTTTACAGTTTCTGACAATCTTTCTTAGTTTTTGATGACGCCTAATAGAACTTGTAATTCGATTTAGTATACCAACCATATTTATTTACCCGATATTCCCTTTAAGATAGGGGTTTCGCGGCAGCTTTACATAACGAAAACCGTTTTTTTTAAGTGACTTTATTTGATTTTTTTTTGGAACAATTTTAAAAATCACGGCGGTGAAGTTATTTCCCTGGGAAGAAAAAATGCGATTGATAAACCGATAAAATAATATTCTGGCGCGATATCCGAACTCATTTTTTTTTATGTCTTCATGTTTGCGGCTCCACGGAAGAAAACTTGTTTTTACGGCATAGGCAGGAATGTCCAAAGCAAGACAAAGCTTTTCAAGCTCCCTTCTCCTAAAGCGATAAACATAGTTGCCGGACGGCTCCCAGTCACGGTCGCGAAAAAGATATTTTCTTAACACTCTAAGAAAATATCCGTCATGACCTTCGAGGATCAAAGCACCTTTTTTAGATACACGGAGGAGTTCGTATATTCCGATTACAGGCCTGGGAAGGTGATGTAAGCCGGCCTTGACAACGCCCCAGTCAAATTCCTCGGCCTTGTACGATAAGTTTTCTGCGTTTTCCTCAGAGAAATTGTCAATATCACCTTTCTCAAAAGCTTTCTTAAGATAGTCGGGATACAAGTCTGTAGCTGTTACAACTAGGCCGTTGCGTTTTAAATAGGATGCTTCAACGGCGCGCCCGTCGCAAATAGTAACGGCGCTTTCTCCTGCTAAAGTGTGAACAAATGGTTCTAATTCAATCAATTCTTTATTGGCAACAAATTGTCCAAAAGTACTGTCCCTTCGTTTGGCATAAGGGAGCAGGTCCTCTTGGCTCCAAGCTCCTTTTTCAAAATAATTCTTTTGAAGCTGAGTCAATAATTGTCTTTTATTCATCTGATAAGGGTAAATCCGGGTTATGTTCGTACCGGTATTGTAGAAAGGGATGATTGGGGTTGTTTAATAGTTTTTGTTACGTTTGTTGTTGAAAGAATTAATGCTATCGTTATCATTGATGTTCGATCAACCGGATCACCGAATGACGTCATCCAGTTTCCGTCTAAAAATCCGAAAATGAGACCCAATAGTACAACCGCCAAAGCCATGAATTTACCTATTTCCGATTCGACGTTTAAGGTATTTTTAAGAATCAACAGCAAAAGCAAGATGTACAAAAATGATGAAATCCAGCCTTGCTGTTTGGCGACGGAAAGAACCATATTTAACGGATCGTCTGTTGTCGCCCAATTATAGCGGGGAATTATATTTTGGTTAGGATGCGTTGAGCCGGTATAATAATAATCGGTAATGCCGAACTTTGACATAAATCCCATTCCAAACAGTCCATACTTGCTCATGTCTTGGTAGCCGGTCCTCCAGTTTGAAGCCCTCGCTTCCAAATAAATTGTGGTTAAGTCTTTGTCTATCCTGATATATTTTCTTGATTTCTGAAACATATCTTCAAAGCCGATGTCATAAGAGTGTAATACTAGCGTGCAAACGACACAAACTCCGATTAACAGGGCATAAATCCGCCTTCGCGAGAAAGATTTCTTAAGGTGAATCGCTGTTAATATAATCAGAGATGCTCCTACAAACGTGGCAAATATTGAAGCTCTGGTTTTCGTCATTATAATTAGCACCAATGATAATCCGATAATAAGCAATGTTTTTTTGGAGTATTTATTAACAAATATAAAATTGACTAAATATAATAGAAACGTTATCGCCATCAGACGAGCAGCGATAGTTGGATTGGCGAAAATTCCCCCCAACCGTCCCTGAACAATCCCAAGGTCAGCGAAATGCATAGCTCCCGAAAGAACCAAAACAAATATCAATATATTTTGTATCAATTTGATTCTGTCAGCAATGCTGTATTGATACATCAAGCGGGGTATCGACCACCATACGGCGTAGAAATTTGCTGCCCAAATTAAAAAAAACATGAGATTTGATTTCCAGTAAACACGGAGAGCACTGCCTATAAAACCGATGAAGATTATACCCAATATGGCACACTGTATCTTTCTATAGGTTCCGGAAAATATGACTGTGCTCTTGCTTTTAAGTCTTGAAATATCCAAAACTATCAGTGCTATGATTATAAGAAAAGTAAGCAATATGTGAATCTTCAGCCGCATAGAATATCCGGGCAATGCTGCTTTACCTAAAATTCCCTCCAGCAAAAACACTGTCACGAGAAGGTAGCTTGCTTTGCTAATGATATCCCTGTTTTTACGGCAGTTGCTGCTTATATTCAACAAACCCTACACCATCTGATTTTGATACCGATTATTATTTGGGTCTTCAAGTTTATCCGTTCTTGAGTATAATGCCAAAATCCAGCGCTTTTTCTTCCTGCGTTTAATAAACAACTTAACAAAGGGCAGCATTTTTTCAAAATTAAAAGCAGGTTTTTTTGGAATGCTTATGTCATCTGAAAGCACAGTCTTCTTCTGGTAACCACACTGGGGGCATATTGAGAGCGCAGGAGGAGAAGAACTTCCATAACAGAGGCGCAAAAAAAACATAACCCTTTTGTATGAGTAAAAAAGGCTTGCCGGGCCTATCTCCTGTACCGCAATTGCTTTAAAATCGTCAAACAGACTGTGAAGATTTTCTTTGTTAAAACTCCGCATGTGAAAATAAGGATTGAAAGCACAGCAGCATTTTGGACAAATGACCAAAAATTGTTCAAGGACCTCATCATTGGGAACACTTACCAAAATATACTTGCTACTCACTCTTTGAATCTCAGACAGCCCTTTTTTAAAGTCCTGCTGAGGTAAATGTTCTAAGACCTCTAAGCAACTCACCAAATCAAAACTATGCGGTTCAAACGGTATGCCATTGATATTTTGATTAACTTTTTCTGTTTTAACATATTTCAAAGCTTCATTGCATGGGTCTAAACCAACCACTTTTTCAAATCTATCTGGAAATTCAGCGACCAGTCTATTAATAAAGACTCCGTTTCCGCATCCAACATCGAGTATGGTTTTAGTGTCAAATGGAATTGAACTAATAGCTTCACTTATTCTTTCAACTACGGCTGCAGTATTATAATGATTAGTTTTCCAAAAAGAAGATTGCTCGTAATATTCTGATCTGATATCATTCATTAATACGCTATTCCGTGCATAAAATGCTTTGCTATTTTGCTGTTAATATACTCTTTGAAATAATCATCTTTGCAAAAGACTATTAGTCCGTAAAAGCAGATCATAAATATGCTTACGATTAACAATATTACCGAAGATAGCCCCAAGTAATATTTCATAAAAAGCAAACTCAAGGCCGCTGGACAGCAATAACAAAAATACCTTAAAAATACCGTTGCGCAAACATAAAAAGATATACCTGCTAATCTCATATTCCAATAAGCAAGCCCGCCATAAACCACTACGCCTGTCAAAGAGAATAAGCCAAGAGCAATATAAACATTACCCAAAATGCACCCAATATATAGTGAGATAAATCGTGTAATAAATATTGCTGCATGCATAAGTAATGCAAAATGCTGTCGTTCAAAAACAAGAAACAGAGTACTCAATGGAGACCCAACAAATGTAAAAAATGCCCATGGGGCTAATATTTGGGTATAAATCCCCGCTTCTGACCAATTATGACCGAATGCAACTACGAACAGATCTTGCCCTATGATACAAAGCATTAATAAGGGAAACAATCCCGCTGCAACCAATCGTTTATATGTATTTATTACTATTTTATAAACATCTCCCCGATTTTTCTCTTCTGATGCTTTTTGATAAAATACCTGGGCGACGGCGCTGCCAATTATTTTTAATGGCATCATTACTACAGCTGAACCCAAAGCATAAAAACCAACGATAGCTGGTGAAAAATAAAAGGAGAGCAATAGGACCGGCAGCTGCCATGATATTATATTTAGCAAACCACCCCATGTATCGATCAACGAGAAATTACGATAACGCTTAATTCCATAACCAATCTTCTGGCGGCGTATGCTTGATTTGAACAATTGATTGTCATTTTTCCAAATTTGACAACCGAGGATCAATGTTGCAACTAAACCCCCTAAAATTCCGGCAAGAATCAACACACCCCCGCTAACATAACCGGCAAAACCTGCTACTACTTTTGCGCCTTGGGTAATGAAAGCGGATACAACTCGGATAATAGAGAGGCGGCCAAATTGCTTAGTCCGTGAGTTCCAATTATTTAATGCTAAACTGATGCCGGCAAGCAAAACCGCCGGCGGAACCAGCCAGAGATATTTTTTAACCTCGGAAACATTAAATAAGCTAATAATAACATCATCAAAACAAACGATAACCAGGGCAGTAATACCTGCAACAATCATTACACATAAAAGGCTTACACCGAGAAGATTGGCTGCTTCATCATCGGATTCAGGAAGCATGATGGACAACTCATATCTCAAGCAGGCAACTATGCCGACAATACTGGTAATAGAGGTAAAGAGCGCAGCTACTCCAAAAGCCTCCGGCGCAAAAAGCCTTGCAACTATCGGAGCTAACAGGACTCCTATTCCTTGGGCAACTACGCTTCCAGATGTCAGCTTTAAGACATTACCTGCAAATGTTGTGGAATGTTTAGACAAGAAATTTCCTCTGTCGCCCTTTCAAAGGTCTCTTAGATTCTTTTGCGGCAAATAACTACCGACGGCAAACATAGCTCCGCCTCCTCGTTTACACGAGAGAGGTTTGTAAAATGTCCTTTTTTGCCCTGATTTCAGGACGATAATTTGATAATTGAGTAAAATTTATTGCGGGCGACCCTGGGCATGGGTCACCCTCTGCTTTTTGTTGTGATCTTTAAACAGCAAGAATTGTACCAAAGGGTTTTCAGGAATAATTGTAAATATAATCAGATAGATATAATCAAAAAAAGGAAAGTGCTGTCCAATGATTGATAAAAGGACTGCCGCAAGTGGCAAATATTTGACGGGGGTAAATTCTGTGCCAGAAATTTTACAGTGTGGGGCTTAAGAATATTGGTGGGGCATTATACAAATTTAAGCTTTCTGCCGACAAAAAGTAACATCTTCATTAAAAGCCATCCGTGGCGGAATCGGCTTATATTTGTTTCTCCATAGGTGCGAGCCTGATATCTCACAGGTACTTCAACGATTTTCAGGCCAAGGCGATCTGCCCCAAAGATTAAATCAAAGTCACCAAAAGGATCAAAATCTCCGAAAAAACTGTGATTAGCCTGTATCCTGTCATAGGTAGTACGCGTAAACACTTTTGTGCCGCACAAGGTGTCCCGTAAATTCTGAGAAAGGACATAAGAAAAAGAAAAGGCAAAGAACTTATTCGCGATCATATTTAAAAAACGCATCGCATCACTTTCGAGTGCATAAACCAGTCGGCATCCGTTTATGAACTCCCCTTTATTGCTGACAAGGGCATTATGGAACTTCGGCAGATCTTCGGGAGGAACTGTAAGGTCCCCGTCCAAAATCATCAGGATATCATTTTCTGCCATTGAAAAACCTTTATAGACGGCATCTTTTTTACCTTTTCCATCCTGTTGAATAATTTTTATGTTGCGCGAGTCTGATTTTGTATACTTATCCCGGCAGTGCTGCAGTTCTTTCCAGGTATTATCAGTGGAATGTCCCTCAACAAATATCCATTCGTCAGCGGGGCCCATTATAGGGATGCGCTTGAAGGCGTCTTCAATATTTCCGGCTTCATTTCTGACAGGGATAATAACGGAAACTGAATTATCCTCCAACTCATCAGTGGGAGCTGCAAGGGAACGCAAAATTTCAAAATTGAGCAAGGAGCAGAAATTGAAAATCGGCAAAGGTGCCAACCATCGATTGACAAAATCACTAAGATAAGGAATTTCAATTGGTATCAATATGCGCGGTTGGCGCTTTACGCTCTCAAACTCGGTGAGGCGCGCAAAGTTTGATACATCTTCCGGTGTTGTCCAGTTCTCCCGGGCTGTTTTTTGGCGAAACCCAAGCATCGATGCAAATTTAGCTACAGGTTTCCACAAGGCACTATAATAGAATAGAAGAACTCGGGTAGACGAGGAACAGACAGAGTTGATTTCTTTCAATAACTCGATAATATCTTTTTCTCTCTGAAGATTGCCATCAAGAACGATATAGTCCGGTTCCCACGGCATGATCATTCCGATGCTCTCAACCGTTTTATAACCACTAAACTTTTCGGCGCTACTCGTAACAATAAGAACATCTTTTCGGGAAAATTTGTTTAAAATAAGCTTGCTTTGAGGTTCAACAAAAAGAACCTTATCCCCTGATCTTGCATAAATGGAAATATATTTTGAGAGCAAGCTGTAATAGTAGTTCTTGAGCATTTTATTCACAAGTCTCTTAGACAGCCAAAATCCACCGCCTAATTTTTTAATCAAGCCATTTTCCGCCTGTCAGAAATTT
>JACNIG010000378.1 GCA_014383215.1 Candidatus Desulfatibia vada
CCCTGATCTCCGATCTCAGACTTCCGATCTCCGACTCTCCAACCAAGCCTGAAACATGAGCACACCCCAAAGATGATACGCCCAGTTGCGCCGACCGCTGAGATGTTCATTCCATTTCTCACGCACGGGTAACGGATTCAGAAATCCTTCACGTTTCAATCGGTCTTTGGCTAACAGGGCCTCGGCCCATTCCTTCAGCGGACCGCGCAACCAGGCATCAAGAGGGACGCCAAACCCCATTTTTGGACGTTCAACCAACGTCCTTGGTACATACTTGTACAGCAACTGCCGCAACAGCCACTTCCCCTGACCTTCACGTATTTTCATTGAAAGAGGCAAGCGCCAGGAGAACTCCACTACCCGGTGATCGAGCATGGGAACCCTGGTTTCCAAGGATACCCCCATGGCGGCCCGGTCCACCTTCGCCAGGATATCGTCCGGCAGATACGACACGAGGTCAAGATACATCATAAGATGAGAAAAATCCTTCAGATCCGGCTGGGTCGCAACATCGAACAGTATATGCGGATAATCATTTGGAAAGACAACAACCTTTTCCGGTCGTTTCCAGAAGGATACCAATCCCTGATACATTTCCTCCGCCGATCTCGCAGGCAAAACTTCCGCCAATTTGTGCAACTTATCACCCGGGTTAACATATCTCAAAGCCTCAGGCGACAGTTTTGCCAACCCGCGAAAAACCGAATTCCAGGTATGGGGAGTCAGGGTGGAAAGTCCCGCTGCCAAAGCAACCCGCAGCGGTCGAGGCACTGGACCAAACCGCCTCCGGAAACGGGGGACCCAATAGTGCCGATTGTAACCGCCAAAAAGTTCGTCGCCGCCATCACCGGAAAGGGCCACAGTCACATGATTTCTAGCCAGGTTAGCCACCAAAAAAGTGGGTATTTGGGAAGAATCAGCAAAAGGCTCATCGTACAATTCCGGCAGACGTGGGATCACTGCCATCGCCTCTTCCGGTGTGACGTATAATTCAGTATGCTCTGTCCCCAGATGCCGGGCCACCTTTTTTGCCTGCTCAGCTTCATTGTATCCCGAACTGTAAGAACCGATGGTAAAGGTTTTCACCGGACGACTCGACTGGGCCTGCATGAGAGATACAATCGTGGAAGAATCCACCCCACCGGAAAGAAATGCCCCCAGCGGTACATCGGCCACCATTTGACTGGATACAGCACGCCGCAGGAGCCGCTCCAATTCTTCCCCAGCCTCGCCATCGTCTCCGGCAAACAAATTGCCTTGACCGGTTTCGGCCATTTTTTTTGCCGACCAATACGTCGTTGGTTCGGCCCCTCTTGCACCCGACCGCACAGCAAGATAAGTACCTGGCAGCAGTTTGTGAATACCCTTATAGATTGAATAGGGGGCCGGAATATAGTTATATCGGAGAAAAAGAGCCAGTGCCCGGCGGTCAATCTCGCCCTGGAAGGCCGGATGCGCGCGAAGAACCTTCAATTCCGAACCAAAGATAAAGACATTACCCTGCCAACCGTAGTACAAGGGCTTTTCACCAAGACGGTCCCTCGCCAATGTCAAGCGACGATCTTCACGGTCCCACAGGGCAAAGGCAAACATACCCACGCAATTCTTAAGTGTCGTTAAAACCCCCCAGACATCAACAGCTTTTTATATTCACCACTAATCTCTTTCCAGATCGGTTTTGGCTTAAAGTGCTGCAGCACAAATTCCCGGCCCGCTTCCCCCATCCGTTTGGCCGCGTTTCGATCCTTCAGCAGCTTCCGCATCGCCCGTTCGAGTTCCGATGAACTGCCACGCTCCACCAAAAACCCCGTCTGCCCTTCCACAACTGCGTCAATACAGCCCCTTATTCTGGATGCGATGACGGGCAATCCCATGGCAGATGCCTCAAGCGGCGTAACCGGAAACCCCTCCCTGTAACTCGGAAGCACAAACGCGTCCATTGCGCTATAATAGGGTGCCACATTTTCAGAATACCCTGTAAAATGAACACGGTTGTCGTTTTTCAAGCAATCAAGCGTCTCACCGGAAACAGGATCTCCCGCCTCAGCCTTTCCAACCATCATCAAATGCGCATCTGGAAAATCGGATCTAATCTTCTTCCAGGCCTTTGCCAATTCGGCAATACCTTTATCCTTAACAATTCGCCCAACAAAACCAAAAACAAAAGCGTTTTTGGGAATACCGAATTTCTCCCTAACGGCCAACCCATCCGCTACAATTCCCGGATTGAAACGGGTCTCAGCATCCACCCCATTGATACTGCCCCTACACAACACCTGGGCCTGATCAATTCTGCAAATTCCTTGTTCAACCCCCAGCTCCAAATTGGATTTGCTGACACAAAAAACCCGATCCGCCAATAAGCACGTCAGCCAGTTGCTGGCCTTTATCAGCAACCGGCTGATCCCCTTTTTGGTGACCCATCGAAACCCGTGAATGGTAAAGATTCTTACTCGGACCCCGTAAATCCAGGCCGCAACCATGCCCACCAAACCAGCCTTACTGGTATGGACATGTACAATATCAGGATTTATGGATTGAAAGAGCCGAAGGATTTTCCAGATCGAAACAGCATCCGCCAGGGGTGAAATTTTCCGTTCAATCGAAACGGGATAATAATGGACGGGCCATTCACTGAAAGGGTTAGATTTCTTGTCCGGCGAACATATCAACCCAACCTCAAACCCCTGCTGGTCCAGAAATTCCAACTGCCCCCGAAAGAACGACTGAAAAAATTCAGGAACCGTCACAATATGCACCAATAATGGCCGTGTTTCACTACTCATTTCTACACTCAATTCAACCGCAATAACGCTAAGTACGCAAAGTCACCCGACCTCCGTAAACGTAAGAAGCATGCGACGTGCATCTTTTAACAAAAGAAGCAGTTGTTGTTCACGAAGCGGTGAGGCAACAAAACCAAAACGAAGATAGAATCGAGCGGCATCCTCATCGATTGGATGCGCAAGCAAGGCTCGTATGCCGGCATGTTCAGCCATCACGAGAGTGCGGCGAATAGCGTCCTGAAGGAGACCTCTGCCAATACCACGTCCCTGATAGTTTAAAGAAACGGCAAGCCGAGCGAGTAGAACAACAGGAATAGGGTACTGTCCCATACCCTTACGGATGCGCTCTGGGGCTTCCAGCGTATCAACCTGTCCGACGGTCAGGCTGAAGTATCCAACAATTCGGTCCCTATCAACCACTACAAATGTTTTGGCTGAGCCGCTGGCCTGTGCCTGGCGGGCATGCCGAACCAACCAGTCATTCAGGACCGGCTTGCCGCAGTCAAAGGGTGAAACACAATGCCCAGTATTCAGCGCTTCGGGGGGAATCAGGGACATTCATTGCTCATCCCAAGGCGCAGGTCTGGAGAACAAATCCTGCAACCCAATGTTTTCCTCAGCGGGACGATCCAGTAGATCCAGCAGGGCCTGATATCGGTTGCCTGAGACCATGAATATCCGCTGATCCAGTAGCGCGTTTTCGGCGGCCTGATATGCACTGTCCATGATAAACTCTGTCAGTGACTTGTGGCACACCTCTGCTGCACGGCGCAGGACGACCTCCTGTTCTGGGGTTGTACGAAATCCAAGTCGTGACGA
>JACNIG010000290.1 GCA_014383215.1 Candidatus Desulfatibia vada
ATGGCTATTTTTCCGATGAGCGGCGTTCTCCGCGGGTTTCCGCCCTCGACGTACTTACGTACGCCTCGGGCGAAAACCCTTGTGCGGCCTTGCTCATCGAAAAAATATCTCATTTATGAATTGGAAATTGCTTAGTGCTCAAATGTATATATGGATGGGCACTAGTTATGTGTTTATAATTTCTGGGAATTTGCTTTTGATTTCCAGCAATTTTTCAAGACTCAATACAGGTTCGACTTCTTCGAGCCATGTTCGAGCCAACTCATGGGCATTGGTCAGCGGCGTGGGCTTGCCTTGCTCCTGCCAGCGGTCAAAATTCATGCGAATAGCAAGAGAGGGGTAAAAGAACTGGCTGAACATATGCTTAACCGTGTGCTCTTCCGTAACGTAGTTGCCGCCGGGCCCCACGTTTTCGATGATGTCAACGGCGAGGGTTTCTTTGTCCACGTCAACGCCTCTGATCAATCGGTGGACCATCCCTAGGATCTCATTGTCAATGATGAATTGTTCGTAGGAGATCGAGTTGCCGGAATCCAGCATTCCGGCAGCCAGATGAACATAATCGGCTCCGGCCGTTGCGACCATCAAATAAGAGACTCCTTTTTCAAACCCTGACTGAATGTCGGGTATTTTGGCATCCGTCACCCCTGCCGACGCATAGATCGGCAGGTTGTAGCGTTTGGCCAAATGGACGGCGCAGGCATTCAACATGGCGGTTTCAACCGAGCCCATGGTAAGATCCATGGTACGCAGGTCCATAGCGGTTGGAACGGCACCGTACAGCACCCGGGCGCCGGGGCTAAATACTTGAGCAATTGCAACGCCTGCCAAGGCCTCCGCATGCAACTGGGTAAGGGTGCCCGCCAGGGTCGCCGGGGAAGTAGCGCCGGCAATGGGAGCCGGGGCGCAGGTTACCGGCATGCCGTTTAAGGCACAAAACTTTAATATTTCAAGTGTGTTGGCATCTAAGGTCAGCGGGCTTATGGGATTGGTGATCACGGAAACAAAGGGGCGTTCTTTTAGCTGTTCTTCCCCGCCTGCCATAAATGTGGCCAGTTGCCACAATTGCCGAACACCCTCGATCGTATCACACCCGCCCATGACATGCTTGGTGGTATTGCTGAAGGCATGAAAAAAATCATTCAGATGATAGAACTCAGGATCCAGATCATGGGCCTGACAGGCAATAATATAAAATCGGATGTTGTCGAGACGATCGACAAGATGTGCGGTGTTGACCACGTCTTTTAGGATGGTCGGGCGGTACCCCCCAGTACCCATGTCCAGAATCTGAAACACACGGCCGCCATTTCCAAAATAAACATTGCCCGATCCAAGGTGCAAATCATTTTTACCGTCGCGGGAGTAGAGGGTGAATTCCTGCGGGGCCTTTGCAATCATTTTGTCAAGCCACCTTCCGGAAAAATAGACCCGATCGGCCTTGACATCGACTCTGGCTCCGGCAATTTTGAGCATCTTTTGGGTGTGGCGGTCTAGTATCTTAACCCCTACACGTTTTAGTATTTTGCGTCCGGCCCGGTCGATTTTGTCGATTTCTGCGCGAGTGAGCAATTCGATCCCTTTTTCGAGAATATCAAAGTTTATAAAGCGTTTAAAAGGTCGTCGATCTCTTTTAATACGCCGTCATCTTTGGGCGTTACCTGATGTTCGGCCAGAATCCGTTTGACCTCCTCATTACTGCGTGTGTAAAGATCCTTTGACCCTTCGGCTTCCCAGGTATCGTAGCGGCTGCGGTCCAGAAGCTTGGGAATGAAAAGCGCCTGCTCAAAGTTTTCAAAGGTATGGTCGTCCATTAAAAAGAATGCCTGGGGGCCTGCATTTTTAACCCTTTCCAGTGCGTCCAGAGCCAGGGTGGTTTCATTTACCGGAATACCGCAGGTGAAAAAACGCGCCATGGCAACCAATTCATTGGCAATGGTGACCATTTCAAGGGAGGACGTGCTGCCATACTCGATGTATCCGTTATCATGGATAAGATTGCAACGCGAGAGCATGGCGGTAATAATCGAAAACATGGCTTCGGCGCCGGCCTGGGCATCCACCACTTTAGCATCCGATGCCCCGGCAAAGGACCAAATGGGGAGACCGTATATTTCGTCACGCATATCCGCTAAAGCCGCCTGGGTCAGGCTCCATTCAGGACAACCGTAGGATACAACGGCGGACTTCATGTCAAGTGCGCTGACGTTGGGGCCGAAAAGAAACGGCGCCCCTTTAGCGGCAAGCTGATGCACAATCAGCCCCGCCAGGTTTTCAGCAATTCCCATGGCCATCGCCCCGGCAAGAGTTACCGGCGCGCCGCCGCCGGCGTTTGAACCGGATGGGAAGCAAATAGGGATCCCTTTGCGGGCGCAAAAAAGAAGCCTGTCCATGACATGTTCGGGAAAACGCAAGGGGCTGATGGCTTCCGAATAATTCAAAAGAAACGGTTTTTGGCGCAGTTGGTCTTCGCCCCCGGCTACCATGCAGGCAATTTCGTGAATTTTGGCGATGTCTTCGCCGCGGTCGGCTATAAACACGATCGGCTTGTTGGTATTTTTAACCATTTCAGCAAACGCGTAGACATAAATATAATCGACTTTGGAAACATCATCGGGGTTTCCCATGGACATGGCAAAGGAGATGTTTTCGAGACCGTCAACAAGTTTTGCAAAATTGGCGGTGTCCGCGAGGATACACCTGCGCCGCTCTCCGGTTTCCAGATCTAGAGTGAAGGTAGTATCCGAGCCTGTGCCGTAAAACGGGTTTTCATCCACCAGGGGCATGGCTTTATTACCTTGCTGGTCATACAGGGTGATCTGGCGCGGTGCGGTGCGGAGCGCTTCTTCGGCCAGATAAGCGGGCAGTCGTATCCAGTCTTTATCAAACACCCTGCCGCCGGCGCCGGCAAGCATGTCAAGGCACTCGGCATGTTCCATCTTGATGCCGATCTTTTCAAGGATTTCCAGGGCCGCTGTGTGAATCGCCAGCGCCTGCCGGCGGTTGAGAACTTTTAGCCTTGGTTGAAATGTGGGGATAGGTCCGAGTTCCATGGCATCTCCTTCCTAAACTGATCGGTTCTAGGTTCAGGGTTCAAGGGTTATAAAACCTTGAACGTTGAACCGCTCAAGCCAGGTCCTTTTTTTGTGGATCATCTCAAGATATATTGAGAAGCTTTTTGGCTTCAAGCACCGCCGAGCCTGCATCCGAAGCGTAAGAATCCGCCCCGATATCCTCGGCATACTTTCTTGTAACCGGTGCACCGCCGATGATGACTTTCACGGTGTCCCTCAGGCCGGAATCAGCCAATGCCTTGATCGTCAAAGACATGGAGGGCATTGTGGTGGAAAGTAATGCCGACATGCCCAGAATATCGGCATTCGCTTCTTTTATTTTATCAACAAAGACTTCCGGAGCAACATCGACTCCAAGATCGATAATACTGAAACCGGCGCTTTCCAGCATCATGCCCACAAGGTTTTTACCGATGTCGTGCAAATCGCCTTTGACTGTTCCGATAACGATTTTACCTTTGGTTGTCATGGCGTTTTCCTGAAAGTGTGGTTTTAACACCTCGACACATTCCTGCATTGTTTTGGCGGATCTCAACATTTGGGGAACAAATATGGCACCTTTGGAGAATTTTTCGCCCACAATATTCATGGCTTCTATGAGTCCCTGGTCAAGAATGTCCTGAGCATTTTGTCCGGCATCAACAGCTTTCTGGGTTTCCTCGGTTGCCGTTTTGATATCTCCTTTGGTAACTGCATCCAACAGTGTTTGGTAGCTCATCGGTTTCCTCCCCTTTAATTTTCGTTTTTGCCCCAATTATTACCTTAATCTTTATTAATAATGCCGCTTTGATAGGCGTCGATAAAGTCGCCGCAGTATTCATCCCTGCCAAGGATCATCCGTGTGGAAAGAAGGGTTGCCATGAGACGTTTATCCGTAGGGTCAAGAATGGCGGCCGAGAGTCCGCGGGCTGTCGCCAGTGCCAGAAAGTTGCGATTAACAAGATTGCGGAGCGGCAGGCCATAAGAAATATTGGAAAGCCCGCAGATGGTGTGTATTCCCGGGAACGTTTCCATAATCCGTTGAATGGCCTCAAGCACAGCGGTTCCCATCTTCACGTCGACCGATACGGGTTGCACCAACGGATCAACATAGATGTCTTCAAGGGCAACACCGGCGTTGGTGAGTTTTTCAATAAGCTCCGCAGCCACGGCGACCCTCTCGTCTGCTGTTGTCGGCATGGAGGTCTGGGCCATACACAAGGCCACAACTTTACACGGCTGTGAGGTAATCACCGGCAAAAGGTCTTGAAAACGATCTTCTTCCAGAGAAATGGAATTGATCATCGGTTCGCCCCGGTGGTGTTTGACCGCTTCAGACAGCGCCTCGGGGCTGGGGCTGTCCAGGCACAGGGGCAGATCAACGGCGTCTTGAACCGTCTTTACCAGCCAGCATAGATATTCGGTTTCCCGATCCACAAACGTTCCGGCGTTTACGTCAATGAAATCAGCACCGGCATCGGCCTGATCTTTTGCTACTTGTCCGATAAATGCGGCATCCTGTTTTTCAACCGCTTCGGCAATGCGCTTTCGACTGGTGTTGATAATTTCTCCGACGATTAGCATGTTCAACCCCTCTTTTTAAATTAATCTTTTCGTAACATTGATTGAATGTCAATTAAAAAGAATAGATTAGCATCTGAACGTTCGGTGATATTCGTTTTTTCCTTACGGGTCAGAAACGCCGAATTTGTATATCTATGATGCCAGATGCAAGACATGTTCAAGACCTTTTAACATTTCAATCGGTATATGACATGAAATTTGGTGTCCCTTTCTGTTGCGCTGCCAGGGCGGGGATACGCTTTCACAAATCCTGCCGCCGTCTTCCAACATTTCGGCCCGGCGATGACAGCGGGTATGGAATCGGCAGCCTTGGGGAGGATCCAACGCACTGGGTACGCTGCCGCCGAGGCGAATCTCTCTCTGCCCGGCAGCGGGATCGGGAATGGGAACGGCAGAAAGCAATGCTTCCGTATACGGATGATACGGTGGCGCATAAATGGCCTCAGCCGGTCCGATTTCGACAATCCGCCCAAGGTACATAACCGCGATAGCGTCTGAAAAAAAGCGCACCACGCTCAGATCATGAGCGATAAAGATCATGGATGATCCGAATTTGTGCTGTATTTCAAGCAACAGATTTATGACCGCCGCCTGAACCGAAACATCCAGGGCGGAAACCGGCTCGTCGCAAACGATCAGTTCCGGCCGGCTTGCCAGCGCCCGTGCAATACCCACGCGCTGTTTTTCTCCCCCGCTTAATTGTCTGGGCATACGGTCGTAATACGTCACGGAAAGCTGCACAGCTTCAAGGAGCCGGATGACTTCACGTTTAACCTGATTCGGAGGCACTGTCTTAAAGCGCTTAATCGGCCGGGCAATCTGTCTTCCGATTGTATAAGAGGGATTTAGGGTAGCATCAGGATTTTGAAACACCATCTGCATTTCCTTTATCAAATGTACATCTCGCCCCGTGACTGGTTCTGACACATTGATACCTAAAAACTCCAAATCGCCTGCAGTTAAAGGTTCCAGGCCGATAAGGCCTTTCACCAGCGTAGACTTGCCGCAGCCCGATTCACCTACAATGCCCAGGCTTTGCCCTTTTGACAATTTCAGGCTTACATCATCAACCGCCTTAACGTATTTTTTCTTGCCAAGTCCGAACAGGCTCACAATCGAACGCGATTCGTGGGGGTAATAGATCTTAACATTTTCAAAGCAAAACAGATCCGCTTTCTTTTCTTCCTGCCGACCGGTTGCAATCGGCTGCTTTATCTTTTGTTGTTTTTGTATGGTACCGGAGAGGATTTCAATTTCCTCGGCGAAAATACAACGGGCCTGATGCACAGAGGAAATACCGACCATACTCGGTCTAGCTTTGCGGCACTCGTCTGTAACAAAATCACATCGGGGGGCAAATATACATGCATCATGGGGACGATCCTCCGGGGCAGGAACCCGCCCTCTTAGTGGATGAAGTACAGAGTCTGTCTTGCTTGCCCCTAAACGTGGTACACAGGCGAGCAGTCCTCGCGTGTAAGGGTGACAAGGTCTTTGAAAAATCTCGTTTACCGGTCCTTTCTCAATGATTTGGCCGGCATACATGACGCAAAGCTGATCACTGACACGGGCAATCACACCCAAATTGTGCGTAATGAAAATATTGGCCGTCTTGAAACCTTTCTTCAGTTCTGCAATTAAATCCAATACAGCGGCTTCCACAGTTACATCCAGGGCGGTTGTGGGTTCATCCATGATCAACAATGCCGGATTATTGAGCATGGCCATAGCAATCACAACCCGCTGTTGTTGTCCGCCTGAAATCTGGTGACTGTATCGATTCATCATATCTTCAGGATCAGGCATATTGACACGTTTCAGCATTTTAAGACAACGCTCTCGGGCTTTGCTCCTAGAGATCTGCCGGTGAAACGTCAATACTTCGACAAGTTGCTCCCCCAGGCGCACCGATGGATTAAGCGCCTGCATGGGATCCTGGAAAACCATGGCAATTCGATTTCCCCGCAGTTTTTTGAGCTCGCTCTGCGTACGATCCATAAGATCATATCCTTGAAAGCGAACACTGCCGTCCATTATCTTTCCATTGGGACCAAGGAAATTTACGATTCCATAAGCTACCGTGCTTTTGCCACACCCTGACTCACCTACCAGGCCAATCGTCTCTCCTTCCTTAACGGTGAAGGAGACATCGCGGACAGCCTCCACATCGCCCTTGCGAGTTTCATAGGCGATGCTGAGATTTTCTATCTCCAGCACCGGTGTCGAATCTGGTTTTTTGGTTTTTTCCATAGTTTGATCGTTCTAATATGAGCTACTGGTATCGCATGGACTCTTCCCGCAGCCCGTCGGCCAGCAGGTTTAAGCCGACAACCAGGGATGCAATCGCCACCGAAGGCCACAATGCGGCCCAGGGGCTGCCCGCCAAGATGAATTCTCGTCCCTTAGCCACCATACTGCCCCAGTCCGGTGACGGCGGTGGAAGGCCCAGCCCTAAAAATCCCAAGGTACCCATGGCAAAGATTGCATATCCCACCCGCATCATTGCATCCACTATGATCGGACCGCGAGCATTGGGCAAAATTTCAACGAACATGATATACCATGGGCTTTCCCCCCTGGTCTCGGCTGCGCGGATGTATTCCCGGGTGCTGATATCCAGCGTCAGACTGCGAACCAAACGTGCGATCCCCGGTGTGCCCACAATGGTGATTGCTATGACCACATTGACGGCCGATGCTCCCAAAGCCGACATTATGATCAAATAAAGCAGAATAATGGGAATAGCCATCATGGCATCTAAAAAACGCATTACCACTTCATCCACCCAGCCACCATAGTAGCCGCTCGCCAGTCCAAAAGCAGTACCGATAAGCAGGGCTACAAACACCCCCCAAAGGGCCATGCCGCCAGGCAACCATAATTTTTCCGAAATCGGCATGATAACAAGAACGACCCGTGCGCCGTAAATTACTCGGGACCAGAGGTCTCTACCCAGTTCATCCGTACCTAAAATATGTTCCCTGGAGGGGCCTTGATTCGGTGCCTTCCAGTCCTGTTCCAAGGGCGTATAAGGCGTCAGAAGTGGTGCAAAAACAGCCGCAAACACCCAAAACAAAACGATCACCAGACCAACCATGGCTGTTTTGGAAGTAAAAATTATGGAAAAGCCATCCCACCAGCGCTTGAAAATATTCCTGCTTTTATAGGGCACGCCTGGAATCGCCCCATACTCTTTAAGTTTTGCCGAGTCTTCACTGCCGGCCATCTTCAATCCTCTTATGTGTATCGAATCCGGGGGTTAAGGAACGTGTAAAAAACATCAGCAATAAACTGGGTTCCTACAGCCAGCAAAACCAAAATCATCGCTCCGGCCTCCAGCGCATTAATATCCTTGAACATAGCCGCATCCAGAAGATATTTTCCCAACCCCGGATAGCCAAAGACCACTTCAACGATAACAATTCCTCCCATCAGCCAGTTGACATGCAGCATGATAACGGTGATGGGTGCTATCAAGGCGTTGCGCACAGCATGTTTTAGTATAATTCGCCAATACGGCAGCCCCTTTAAAAACGCCGTCCGAATGTAGGGGTAGCGCATGACGTCTACCATGCTGGCGCGGGTAATTCTCAGGACATAACCCAGTTCTACCAGTGTCAGTGTTAAAACAGGCAGAATAAGCATATCCGGCCGCTCCCAGGGGGCTTTCGCACCGAAAACCGTGGCGCCGGGAACGATTTCCAGCCATACCGCCATGATGAGAATAAGAAAAATCCCAGTGGCAAACTCGGGAATCACCGAGAACATCATCGCCCCAATGGAAAGTGCTCTGTCTATAAAGGAGCCTTCTTTGAGTCCGGCAATGATGCCTAAAATCAACGCCAAGGGCATCACAATAATAAAGGCTATGCCTGCAAGAACGAGGGAGTTGCGCAAACGCAAAAACAGGCTTTTGGAAACCGGCCGGCCGGTGCGCAGCGACAGGCCGGGGTCTCCGCGGACAAAACCCTTTTTCAAAGGAATATATTCCACCGGCCCGCCGGATGATTCCATCCACCCGGTTCCCATGACAAATGTCCATACTTTTTGATCAGAGCCCTTTTCCCATTTGACCGCATGGTTCTGGGTATCAACCCCCCAAAAGGCACTTCTCCCCTTGCGGTCCGTCCGCCATTTAGCGTTGTCGTTAAATTCACTCAGGGTGCCGTCTTCTGATTTTACAACTGCAATCAGATTCTCTCCTGCAAGCTTCCACCGGATAAGGTTCCCGTCTGCTCTGATCGCCCACCATTCCTGAAAATCTTTCTTGGTCACGATGCGTTGCAGCGGTAAGCCTATTTTACGGGATGCGAGCCAATCACTGCCCAAAAGCCAGTGCACATAACGAAGATAAACCGGTTTATCCAAACCCATTTGAGCAATAAAAGAATTCTCCTGTTCAGCAGTGACGAAACTGCCCAAAACATTGCGTGCTACGTTTCCCGGTGAAGACTCGGTGATCAAAAAAACAGCAATCGACACCAGAATCATGGTAACCAGAAGAAGGAAAAATCGTCGCAATATAAATTTGGCCATCGGCGGACCTTTTTTGCGAGAGTGTTTTGTATTTGTTGAAACTTCTAAGATAGTTAGGGTGTATAGCGGTTGCAATAAATATGTTCCGATTGAGTCACTTGGTTCATATTTTTAGCAAGCCGCCGGATGATTTCGTTTAGGTCGGGAAGCTGTCTGAGCAACTTAGAGCGCTTTAAAGCGAACATCATCAAAGTGCCTCCATAATTATGACAAATTGTAGTTCAACTAATGATAAAGTGTCAAAGCAGTTAATAAAATACAAAGGCAGAATTTTGAACTGTTGAACTGGCGGAGTTCAAATATTCTGCCCGGGATACGAAAAACGGTCTAAGCTTTTAGCCATACTTCATTAAAAAGCATGTAGTTGTTGGGATGCGGTTTCACATCCCGAACATTTTTGCGGGTTACCATCCAGACATTACGCCACCAGGAAATGCCTACGGAGCCGCGCTTAACTTGGATATCTTCCAGTTTGCAAAAAATCTTGCGGCGTTCGTCTACATCAAGCGTTCCGTTGGCAGTTTTAAGCAATTTGGAGAATTCTTCGTCAACCCAGCGGGTTTCGTTCCATGCAACCGGTTTTCCTCCGGAATCGGCAACATAGGCCAGGTTCAATACCATGGTGCCCAGCGGTCTATGCGTCCAAGGCGTGATCCCCAGATCGACTTCAGTCCACTTTTCCCAGTATTGACTGGTCGGCATTGTCTGGATGTTGATTCTGAATCCAGCCGGCGCTGCGTCCTGCTTGAGCACTTCAGCATAACGCACAACATCCGTCCATTCACTGCTGACCGCCAGATTAACATCAATTCCTTGCGGATATCCTGCTTCCTTTAAAAGCTGTCTGGCACGTTGATGGTCATATTTGGGGATCGTTTTGATGCAATATTCCGGATGTTTGGGGCAGACGTGAAAATCGTGCCCCTCAAGCCCTTGCCCGAAGTAAGCCAGCGCCAGAATCTTTTCCCGGTGCTGGCAGAGTTTAAGCGCCGTACGCACTCTATTATCCGACCAGGGTTTCATGTCCACCCGCATGCGCAGTACACGCGTGGTCGCGGTCGTTGACGGCTGGATGTTGATGTTTGCGTCATCTTTGAGCGCCTGATAAACGTCTGTTCCGCCTGCATCGCTCAGATCAATCATATCGATTTCACCGGCTTTAAGTGCTGCTATTTGAGGAGGCATTTCGGTACCCATATCGTTAAACTCCATGCCGTCCATGTAGGGTAAAGGCTTGCCGTCGGCATCCTTGTGCCAGTAATTATTGCGTCGTTTTAAGACGCAGCGCTCACCTTCTCTGTAGACCTCCAGAGTATAAGGCCCGGTTCCATGGGGGCGTTTTATAAAATCCCCTTCAAATGTTTTGTGGTTTAGCACCAATGCCGGATAGTGGAACAGATGCTCCGGTACTGCAATCTCAGGTCTTTTTAAGTGTAATTTGACTTGGTGCTTGTCACCTTTTTCGATACCGGTAGGGTCCAAGTAGTCCCCCACCATACCTAAAAGTGACGAACCGACATCCTTGTTCAGCCACTGGTTAAAGGTGAAAATGACATCGTCTGCGGTAAATTCATCCCCATTGTTAAATTGGACACCTTTGCGCAGGTTGAGGGTCCAGGTCTTTAGATCCTCGCTTGCTTTCCAGTTTTCCAGAAGATAGGGGTGTGTGATGTTGTTGCCGTCAGTGTAAGTGAGATATTCAGCCACCTGGCGCAGCTGGTTGGAGGGCATGATCCATGAAAACTGGGCAGGGTGTGTGACCTTTTGAACGCTGGCGGAGACTTTTAGTATTCCGCCACGCCGGATTGTAGCAGCTGATGCCTTTCGTGGCCAAGCCATTCCAGCCATTTGACTCGCTGCAAAAGCTGAAGTGCCAAGCAAAGTAGCGTATCTTAAAAATTCTCGACGGGAGATTTTCCCATTTTCCATGTCTGCCTTAAGATCGAATACTGAGGGAAGGATCATTTTTTGATCTATCATGTGTTCCTCCTTTCGTTTCTTAAGAAAAAATTATAAACGAATCCACTGGCCCACCGTGTCTACCGCACGACCGCCGCCAAAATGCTTTTTAAAGATTTTGAAATAATACAGCTCTTCCTTGCTCCGTATTATGGGGAAACTTTTTTGAGCTTCCAGTAGTTCCTCATCATTAATTGTCTCTTCAAAATATTTGGGAAGAACATCGGCCGAGCCGGATCCTTGGGAGAATTCCTGTTTCAGCCGCCATACAATCTCTTCGGGAAGCACGTTTTCAAAAGCCTTTCTGAAAATCCATTTTTCGATTTTCTGATCACCATCCGGCTTTTGCTTGTATTCGGGTGGGAGAGTCATGGCATAGTTGAGCAACTCTCCGGATATCAGTGGCGCAACGACACGCAAAGAGTTACAAAGATTCATGCGGTCCAGGCGCAAGGAGGCGTTGTTGTGCAGAAAACCGATGCATTCCATTTGCCGGGCGAACAATTCTTCGATTGGGAATTCCTTGAGATACATGTATCCGCAAAAAACCTCATCACCGCCTTCTCCGGAAAGCAGGACTTCGATCCCTTTTTCTTTGGCATATTTGGAGATGAGATAATTTGACACGGAGCTTCTCACCAATGAAGGATCAAAGGACTCCAGACACCGGATGACTTCAGGAATCAATTCAAGTAGTTGGTCAAGTTTCACAATCAATTCGTGGTGGTCGGAGTCGATATGATTGGCCATCAAACGGGCGTATTCAATGTCTTCACTTTCTCCTACGCCCAGAGCAAATGTCTTTAAACGCTGCTCATTTCCGAATTTTTTCCTGTAAGCGGCACTCGCCAAGTATGCAATAACGCTGCTGTCTATGCCGCCGCTAAGCAAACTGCCGGTAGGTACGTTGAAGTCAATACGATTATGAAAGCTGCGCTGGATAATATCTCTGATCGTTGCCGTTATTTCGTCAAGGTCGTCCTCAAGGATTGCCGGCGGACTTTGGGGCAGTTCGGCAAACCGAGTCAGCGTGCCCGAACCGTCCATATAATGTCCCGGCGGAAATTCGTAGACATCGTCGGTGGTCTCAACCAGGCTCTTTAATTCGGAAGCAAAATAAAGCCTTTTGTTTTTCCGCCCGTAAAACAGGGTCTTGATGCCTAAAAGGTCTCTGGCGGCAAACAGGTTTTCGCCGTCGGATATCACGAAAGCAAAGACGGCATCATTTAAATGCGAAAACATGGAGTTGCCGTGGTTTTGGTAAAGTTGCAGCAGCAGGCGCTCCTCCCGGAAAGGACCGTCCGGTACCCCGTTGACCGGAGCTAATTCCTGCCAGTTTCCCATCTGACCGTCGTAGCAGATTCTTAACTCCGGATACTTTGCGTTAAAGGCCGGCACCTGTGTATCGCCTCCCGCTAACACGACATCCGGGTTTCCATAAATGTCGCCTTTCAGATAGTTCTGCGCCATTGCGATGAGCTTATCTTCGAATATACCAGATAAATACGGACCGCGATGTTGGATTAAACCAAACATCGATTCAAGTTCCAGGCGGTCTTTTTTATTATAGATAACAGCAAATCCACTCATTCAACGCTTCCTTTCTTTCAATTAATTAATTAAACAGTTGGGAAGTTTTCCCATAATGTTTTGTGAATCAGCGAAATGGATGATCAGATTTTAAGGCGTGTGCTGTTTGAGTATATTAAGGATCGTTAGGAAGAACAGACGCATTGCCAAAATCTAGCATCTCAAGAGATCACCGGTTGTTCAGCAAACTAATTGATTTTATAGCGAAAGATTCTGTTCTTTCTTACGAGCCTTTATATACGAGTTCACACGGTTTAAAATATGATTATCCATTGAGCGATCTTACAGCAACCCCCCCCCGACCATTCATTTAAATTTGAATTCCTCGCTGCTTGCAGCGCGGGATGAATTCAAATAAAGATAAAATCGTAACACGATTTTATCTTCTGATTTCAAAAATTCCGACCAGTCCGTGCCCCATCCCCGTTCCGGGTTGAAGCTCCATTTCAAGCTTTCGCAGGGCAAAGCCGAGGACGGATTCGATCAGATTGGCCCGCACATCTCCCCACTTTAACCAGCCCACGCCCTCTACGACCCTGCGCATGGTTTCCATGGCCTCCTGAAGCGGTTTGGGGTAAGAGGGAAGAATATCCGGGATACATTCCAGCTTGCCGGTGTCGCAATCGTAGTCGCCCAGAAGACTCATGGTGTATTTGACCAGGGCGTTGCAGGACATGAAAAACGATTCAAAGAAGTTATTGAGGTGCTCAAATCCCGGCCGGGGGACGTAATCGACCAATAAGTTCTCTAAATCCGTGCGCACGTAAGTTTCAAAAAGGGCGTTGACCGGGCCGCGAAGCTTGGGGCAGTTTTTGTTGTAATCCCCCGTGTCCAGGTGGCGGCCGATGAATATGGAGCGATCGAAATAGACCAGTGGTTTGATGGCTACGCCGGCTTCCTGCGAGGCGCTTTCAATGATCGCTTCGATTTCCCGGCGGCAGACAAGCTTGAGCGGAAAATCGGCCACATCGGCGGTGGCCCTCTCCTCTTCGGGATAGATATAGGATATGCGGTAGTCCATGAAGTACTCCTGATCGGTCGGGTGGTGCCACAAGTCCTGCCATTCAAAAGTGTAACGACCGAGCCAGTCTCCCATAAAAAGGGCATGTTCAGGCGCGTGCCTTAAGATGTCGGCGATGATTTTAATGCACTGCTCACTGGTAAAGTGTGAAAGGGTCCCGAAAGAAGTAAAATATAAATCGAAGGGCGGTTCTTCATCCAAAAAGCCAGGAAGCATACCCCGGGAAATATCTGCCGTTTCAAATCGTAATTTGGGATTGTCACCATAGTAGTCCAACGCCTGCTGAATCAAATTTTCGTTGAGATCAATGCCGACATATTCCTTTAACATGTCGTCGGAAACGGCGTTGACAATGTAATCGCAGATGCCCGGGTGCTTGGTGGTAACCCCCATGATCAGGTCATACCCGTCCCCGCTGCCGCAGCCCACATCCAGTATGCGTATACGTTCCAATCGCTTTTTCTTGCGCTCCACCATGTCGTTGAGGGCGGGGCGTAAAAAGATGGCGGTTACCTGATCTTCCCAAAATCTTCTGACATTGTCATATTTCCCCAGCAGGCCGGTAGCCTTGTCGTACTTTCCGGTTTGAAATGCCTGGGTATATGCTTTTTTCTCTGACATCCTGGCCTCCTTGCAGACAACCGTTCAAGCGACCGTGGTTTTTAGAAGGTCAATGGCCTGAAACGCATCTTTGCAATAGGCATCCGCACCGATCTCTTGCGCAAATTCAATGGATGTGGGGGCGCCGCCGATAAGGACCTTGACGCGGTCACGAATCCCTTCTTCTTTCAGTTGCTGAACAACCTCACCCATGACGCGCATGGTGGTTGTCAACAAGGCCGAAAGACCGACGAATGGTGCCTGGTTTTCCTTGATAGCCGCCATGATGCGGTCCACAGGAACATCCGTTCCCAGGTCAATGACCTGGTATCCGGCTCCCTTGAGCATGATGGCCACAATGTTTTTACCGATGTCGTGCAAATCTCCGGCAACCGTGGCGATAACAAACTTTCCCTTGCTTTCGACTCCGTCTTTAATCAGGTGGGGACTCAGTATGTCCATGGCCACGCCGACACACTCGGCCGATGCCAGCATGTCCGGTATGAGGTATTCATTGCGTTTAAATTTCTCCCCCACCGCTTCCATCGACGTGGTCAACCCTTCGAGAACGATATCCCTGGTTTCAAGGCCCTGGGCCAGGGCCTCGTTGACCAGTTCGGTAACCCCCGGCTGGCCTTCCAGTCCTTCATCGAAACCTTCATCTTCAGCCTCCACCCTTCCCTGGATGACGTTGAAGGCAATTTTTTCCAAAAGTTCTTGTGCTGTCATCTGCTCTCCTTTATTTAGTCCTGAAAAACTTGGTCCTATGGGCCAGATCAGAGATATCTGGCTCTGCCAAAAGCCGTTAAAAGTGCCTAAAGTTTGAATTGAGCTAAAGTGAACTAAAGTTAAGGTATTCTGTTAATTTTATATGAATAGATGGAGCGACACGCGGCGCAAGCGCCTGCGCTGCGCGAGCGACACCTTAACTTTAGGCACTTGTAACTTTAGTTCACTTTACTCTCAGCATCTCTATACTCTAATCGAGTCAAAACTCGATGAGGCGTTATTCGTTATCATCACCCGGCAGTTGATGGCTGCACCAGGCTCGGCAGTATCCCCGGTATTTCTTTTAAAATCTTCCCCTGGATTTGCGGATCCAAGTGATCGGCCGGCTGGGCTTCGAGTTTCTGCATATAAATCAAAGCATTCTCGATGACACGGTCTTCCAGTTCTTTGGTTTCAAAACGATAAGGTGCGGAGACATCACCGCGGTGCATGGCTTTGCGCGCAAAACGTGCAAAAAGCCGGTGTTTCGAGGCCATCACTTTCTTTATTGTTTTAAGCGTATCCTCGATCTCTTCGCGATCGACTTTGGGCGCCTGCAAACAATGCTTGATGTGGCCGATCTGTTCATTGTCGAGGACCGCCTGAACCGGACAAAAAGTATTGGTTCGATCCAGCAGGCCGAAAGCGTAATGTATGTACTGTGCCCCGCTCATGGCCATGTAAAGATGGGTGAGAAGTTTCTCGTACAAGGCCTGCATGCCGGGCACTTTGGCATCGCCGACCCCGGCGGTGGAATAACAGGGAATATTATAGTAGCGCGCCAGTTGCACACAGTCGATATTGTACTGATTGAACTCCGGACATCCGTAGAGATCATGCAGATCGTCCAGCCGCGCCCGAACCGGAACACTCCCGTAAAGAACCGGTGCTCCGGGTTTGATTAGCTGGGTAAGCGCGATGCCGGCCAGAATTTCTGCGTTAATCTGGGCGACCATGCCGGCTTCCTGAATGTGGGCGGATGAGCCGCCCTGGGGTGAAGACGAAATGACCAGCGGCAGTCCGGCTTCTACAATGGCAAAGACTTTTGCGGCCGTGTCATCTACGATCTGCAGCGGGCTTTTAAACACACAGGCGATAAACGAAACCACAGGGTTGTCTCTTAAGGCCTCTTGGCCCCCGGCAATGATCTGGGCCATTTTAATCACATCACCTAAACTCGATAAGCTGGTCAGGCCGGCCTGAACATGCTTGGTGATATTATTCAGGCTTGCGAAAAATTTATTGACATCATGGTTGTCGGAGGTAATCTCAGGGTCCTGGATATTGAGCGGTCGAATAAAGAAATCCAGGTGCTCGAGTTTATCACAAAGGTGTGCTGCCCGGCTCAGCAGAGCCGTGCTGCCCCGCCGCTCGGTGTAGCGGGGCACTTTTACTTCAACGTCGCTGTTTGTTTTGCTGACAAAGTCCTCCATCTCAGCGTCGAGCCATATATTGGCTTCCGACCCTGTTCCAAAATAAACTCTGGGAATTTCAGCGTCGATCAGCAGGCGATTTTCCGGTATTCGGGCACCAAGCACAAAACGCGAAGGCGCCTGGGCGACGGCTTCCTTGATAAGCCCGGATTTAAAGCTTACGCGCCAGCACGGGGCTCTGGAACCGTCTTCTTCCCATATACGCGCACCATGCTCTTTGAAAAGAGTTGCCGCCCGCTCGCTATAACACCAAATGCCCGGATCAGATAGTATATCCAATGATGCTTGATCCAGCCATTGCAACTGATCACGGCTTAAGCGTTCATAAGGCTTGACCACAACTCCTTCTCGAAAACGGTCTATCACGTTTCTCTCCTTTCATATATTGGCTCAGCCACAAAGACACTGAGGCACTAAGATTATAATATAATTATACTTAAGCTTTTTTCATAAAAGCCCTGTTCATATTGATAAGAAAACGCTTTCTTTCTTTGTGCCTTGGTGCCTTGGTGGCCGAACAGTTAACTTTATTGCGATTTTTTTCTAAAAGCCCGCATGTACCGCCGGCAGTAACGATCCTTGCCGGCCAGGACTTCTCCGGTTTTTATCGCTGCCGTCAATTCTTCATCCAAAGGATCGACAATGGCGGCATCAAGCCCTGCAAAGATGCACATGTGCAAAAAAGCTATATTGAGCCTGCGACGTTGAGGCAGACCGTAAGAAACATTTGAAAGACCGGTCACTGTTTTAGCACCGGGAAAACTTTTTTTAATGGCGACAATGGTTTCAAGGGTGACCAATCCTGAGTTTATATCGGTGCTGATCGGCATAACCAAAGGATCTATATAAAGGTTTTCAATCGGAATGCCGTACTTTTGGCAGGCGTTACAAATTTTTTCACACGCTCGCAGCCGGCCGTCTACCATATTTGCAATGCCGTCTTCGTCCATGGCCAGGGCAATTAATAATGAATCATGTTCGGCGGCAAGCGGTACCACCGCCTCCAGGTTGTGCTTCTCGGCTTTGGCCGAATTGATCATGGAAGGTTTAGCGTTTAAAGTTTCAAGGCCGGCAGCAATTACCTTTGGATCGGCACTATCAATGCAAAGCGGTGTTGCGACTTGGCCTTGAATACTCTCTATAGCCCATTTGATGGATCGAATTTCATCTTCCCGTGATCCCACGCCGGTGCCTATATTCACATCAATATAATCAGCGCCGGCAGCCACCTGCTTTTGGGTTAGATCTAAAAGACTTTTGGTATCACGATTTAATATTATTGTTTTTACGGCATCAAGGGTGGCGTTAATTTTCTCCCCAATGATGATCATAAACGCTTACCTCCATTACCTTTCATATGATACCATCTTGCAGCCCGGGGATCTCTTTGCGGATCTCGGTGCGTATTTCAGAAGAAAGAACAGGTGTTTCAGGTTTTCCAAGAATTTTTTCGACTATTTCCGTCGCTCGAGCCTGGGCTGATTTGGCACCTTCTCTTTCCCAGTCTTGCCGGTTATTCCTGTCACTAAGCTGAGGCTGATACAGTTCGGTGCGCATAAATTTGCGCGTATGGCGGTTGGAAACAAAATGGCCGCCCGGCCCCGCTTTCTTCAAAACATCGAAAGCCAGGGTTTCATCGTTTACCTGGATTCCTTCCACAGCCCGCATAACCATCCCTATAATTTCATTGTCTATTACCAGCTTGTCGTATGAAGCGGTCATGCAAAACTCAATAAAACCGGCGGCGTCATGAATAAAATTGCCGCCGGCCAGTGCTACCAACAAACTAGTCAAAGCCGATTCATAACCGGCCTGGGTATCATTGATTTTGGCATCAGACATGCCGGCTGTGGAATATAAGGGAAGGTTGTAAAAGTGGGCCATCTGGGCTGCAGCGGCATTCAGCAGGCCCATTTCGATGGCGCCTGATAAGTACTTCATGTCTCGCATATCGGTAATCGAAGCTACACTCCCGTATAATACCGGAGTGCCCGGGTTAACCAATTGGGTGAGCATAACACCGATTAGAGTATCCACGTTCAGCACGACCAGATTGCCGGCCAAGGTAACGGGAGCGGTAGCACCGCAAAGCGGCTCTGCCGGTACGACCACAGGTATACCGTGCTTTGCAACCTCCATGGCAAG
>JACNIG010000372.1 GCA_014383215.1 Candidatus Desulfatibia vada
CTGTTATCAGGAGCGCCGACATGTTTATAGCGCCGTCCCACCAACTTTACAAATTCAAATCGTGGTGTTGTTTTAAATATGAGTCCTATGGGCGTGTTTATTGCGACCGATGAACCCTTCTTAGAAGGAACAAAAATTGATATAACCTTTCCAAGCCATAACGATTGCCCCTCTTTTATGGTTTCCGGCAGTGTAGTCTGGAGAAAACCAAAGGGCATTGGCGTGAAGTTTGAAGAGTTAGATGAGCACCAGCAAGAAATGATAAAAGCAATTATTCAAAAGACTTAGTTGTTTCTCTCTTCATTATGTACTAGCAGCTTTCGAGACCCGAATCATGCCTTCCAAAAAATGGATGATTTGTTCTAAACCAAATCGTCTATGATATTAGCCTGATGACACATAACAACTTAGTTGTTTTTGAACTGACTTGCCAAATCATTGTCGACGACGTACATGCAGATTTCCTTGGCGCCCTGTTCGGTATACTTCCATTTATTACAAAGATTGTTCATCATGAAGGTTACGTCGTTCCGGATTTTTTTGTCGTAAGTCTTAAAATCTTCCGTGTCGTAGTCCTTGATGGCGCGCCTAAAGTTTTTGTTTTCAAGGAAAGGTTCCAGCACCTTTTCTTTCAGGTTGTGAACATAGCGTTCATGCAGTGAATTATATACATTCGTTTCAGTAATCGTTTTTCCTTCAAGCAAAATCTCCTGGGTTAACGTCCGGGAGGTATATTCCTGGTGGATGCTCCTTCTAAACAGATAGCGATCGTGATTATTTAGGTTTTCACTCACCAGTCGCGTTTCGATATGCTTGAAGAAATCTTCGGTTATTTCCAGTTTTTCCCCGGTAAACTTGCACGTTTCGACGGCTCCTATTTCGAAGTTAACGGCAAAAAGATAGTTTTGAATATCCCTGGATATCTGTTCCTCATTGTAATAGTAGAGCGACTCTTTGACTTCCTGCAGTACCGTGTAGTTGTACATGCGCAGCAGTGAATCGAGAAACCCTTTGGGAATCGAATCTTTGATTTCCGGGCGAGATTTAGTGAAAAAGTTGTTCAACATTGACATGTCGATGAGTTTGTCGCCCTTGGCATATTTGGAATAAAGCTCATTAAATATTTTAATGGAATCGCGCCCGGAAATGCCAAGCTTGCCTTCTGTTTCCGATTCGGCAATGATTTTGCGTCTGCGTGTGGCCGTTAATTGTTTTCTATCTTCCTCCGTCAGCCAGGCCGGAATGTATCCGGCATAAAGGTCCATCTTGAGAAGCTGCAGGTTCTCATCACAATAAAGATTGTATTTTTCCCCATCGCCGATCCATTCCAACATTACCGGCGACTTGGTATTTAGCCGGGATGCGATAATAACACGGGCAAAATTGTTGAGCACTCTGGGCAAAAAGCTCTGGCCAATATGTTTCCCGAAAATGTTATTGTAAATCTCTACCTCTGTATTCAAATCCAGAACATAGGGAATTTGTATATTCTCAATGCGGTCTGAGAAGGAAGGGAAGTCTTTTATGTTTTTTTTATCTTCGGGGTTCATCAGCGCCAAAAAGAGTGAGTTTACGTTTTCCTCAATATCTTCCACTTTGTGGATGCCTTCACTGATAATGTTGTGAAGCTGGATCAATCGCTCGGTATTGTTGGATTTGATGTCCATGAGAGCGTAAATGCCGTTGTTGGTTTTGGCATAACGCGAATATAAATATCTAATCTGGCTGCCGTCCTGCAGCATCATGTTCAACCGGCTTTGGAGAAAGTTATTGCTGAACGTATTTTCTCTTAAAGGTTTATCGCCGGGATTAAAGACACTGATGCCTTCTCCGAGGCGCCTGTTGAACGGGTACGATCTTGCATACAGCATCTTAAAGACTTTCTGGGGACTCTTCAGCTTGCCCAATAGCGCCTGGTACAGCGAACTGCAAATCGTACAAGGATTGTCGCTGAATACCCAGTCGTATTCTTTCTCGGTAAACAGTTTCCATTTAAGTTCATCATTCTTAAACAGGTCATCGAAAAAAGACCGGCGGTAATCCTTGGGAATCATCAAAACAGGGTGATCATGACTCGGACAGGGCACTTCTATGTATTCCGGCGTTGAAACCAGATGGGCTTGGGGTTTAAACACTTCATGCTGATCCTGAGTCGACTTTTCCTGCATTTGAAGTAATTTCTCAAACATGGACATGGTAGCATGTTCTGAGGAACTCCCCAATATTGTACGGTCCAATCTCCAGACGGTTTCGTAACAAGCGCCGTCTTCGGTATTGGCATACTCTTCAAATTTCGTTAAAAGGTTGTTTAAAAAAGTGCTCTTTCCGCTGCCGTGGGGACCTTCAAAAATATAAATCTTATTTTGCTGGGCACCGCGCTGCAAAGCTTCAACAAGGTTTATCAGCCGATTGGCAAAGAGTCGGTCGGCGAAAAAGGGGTTATCTAAACCTTCTACAAAGAGTCGACTGCAATCGTAGCGGACGAAATCGATCGATTCGGGATCATCGGGGTACTCGTTGACGCCTTCTCCAACATAAGTCTTGATCATGTCATGAAACACCTGGAAAATATTGCGCAGCACAACAGCCGGCTCGGCGATAAGCCCTTTGAGAAATTCCTCAAAGGCTATGGTGGCACGCTGGTCCCTAGAGCCCATACTGCGATCGATATTTTCCATGGCTATTTTAATATTTTTCATACTGTATCCTACGCAAGCTTTTCTCTTAAAAGCTTGCGATCTTGCATGGTATACAACACCCGCTCCCATTGCACTTCCGGCTCCTGGTCTTCTGTTGGCGACGGGCTTGGATAACCGAAGAATGCATCTTGCCCCTGGGCCGGCGTTGTCGGCACAACCTCGCTTGTTTCAAGCTGAACAGGTCCGCCCCAGAGATATTCAATCCCCATCATGGTGTTAAAGATAAAATCTTTTACCAGTGGTTTCTCTTCAAAGTGATGCACAAGATAAAGCTTGTTGTCGACGTTTTTTTCCGGATCGACTGCAATATAAGGGGGGTGATAGAGGGAGTTTTGCAGCATCTGGCGATAGTCTTGAGCCTTGCGGCTCTTGACATAGTACTTCCAAACCATTTTTTCAGGGTTCAACTTTTTTCCGGCTACAAACAATTTGTTTTTGGTGACAAAATCCTGATCAACGAATGTGTTGATCAACATGGAATCAGAAAAGTTTTCACGAACTTTAAAAATAAATTCCTGCCCCTTGCCTGTTTTATTATCAAATTTTTCACGCTCGTCCACATCAGAGCGCCGCTGAAAATCCAAGGAATATTTTCCTTTATCGGCTATTTCTTCAATATAGTAAAATAGCCGCATCCCCAGAGCATAAGGGTTCAGCCCTACGCGCGGCAACGACGTAACCGCGGCATTGACGCGGGCAAAATCGACCTCGTGTCCCTTGATGCGATCATCCGGCAGGAAAAGGTTTTCGTGCCAATAACTGGCCCAGCCTTCATTCATGATTTTCGTTCGAATCTGCGGCTGTAGGAACAGAGATGTTTTGCGTACCACCTGCATGACCGATTGCATCCACTTGTTTTCATCTTTATTTATGAAATTAGCATGTTCCATTAAAAACTGCATCAGATCAAATTTGGGTTTAGCGCCGTTTTCAAGATATTTTTTAAAATGCGCTTCAAATTCAGGGTATTTTTTGATGGCATCCGCAAAAAAGGATTGTTCACCCAGATCCTGGTGAGTACGAATACAATCATTGTACCTTTCAATTTCCTTAATATATTCGTGAATTTTTATGTTTTTAACAGCCTGTAAAAACACATCAAAATAGTAGTCGAGGCGTTTAGGCCGGGTTGCCGCCGATCCGCGATTCGCGCGGGAAAGCACATCGTAATATCCCACCAGATTATCCATGCCGCGAGCAAACTCGATAATGTAATCTACCCACCTGCCCTTTTCCGATCTGAATTTGGTGATCAGACGTTTGTCTGACAGGGCCTGGCCATTGAAATCATCGTCCCAGGTATGGCGAAAGTACAGGTTGTTTTGAAAAAAATCGACGTGGGCAATGACATGATAAAATATCATTACGTTCAACCAGTCAGGGTTGTTGTCGTTGTAAAAAGAGATGGCCGGCCGTGTGTTAATAACGGTTTCATAAGGATTGCCGGGGTAAAGCTCATATCGGCCTTTTTCTTTAAGGACTTCAACATCATGAACCCAGTAATCGTAAAGATTCGGAATCATCACTTTGGGGGTCAACTCTAAAAGATCCCGATTGGTTACAATATACTCTAAGGTTTCGTCCTCAAAGCGCAAGCCGGCGGCACGCGCTCTCTCTTTGCATCCTTCCATTATTTTTTTGGTATGCTGGTTGATCAGTTCCATGGTTTCATCAATTGCCTAAAGTGAGCTCTATTGAGTGACTCACCTGTTTGTTGGAATTACTGTATTTTATCATTGTTAAGTTTGAAGTGCCTAAAGTGAACTAAAGTGCCTAAAGTTAAGGTGTTCCCTCAATTTTTATTTTGACTGGCCTCGCCGAAGGCGAGTTCCACAACTTTAGTCACTTTAAACTTTAGCTCACTTATAACTTTTTTTAAGCGGCCAAGCCGCGTTATATAAAACCGCGCAGCGATTTTATTCGCTGATCAGCTTTTTGATTCCGTCAATAAGCCGCTGTTCGTCAGAATCTTCCTGCAAGACATCAAGCCGGAGTAGTTTAGGCTTTTCTTCCAGCAGCTTTGATTTGTTCAAGTACCTTTCAACTTCGGTGCTGTTGGCAGAGTCGCTGGCATGTGCCGCGATCGTAATGCCGATCCTGTTGGCATAGGCCAGCATCTTTTTTAGCTCCGGAATAGCCTCATTTCCACTGGTATCCCAGTCATCTCCGTCGGTCCCGTGGAAAATATAAATATTGTAATCCTGTGTCAGATTTTCTTTTTCCACAATTTCGTTGACCATGCGATACGCTGCAGACACCTGCGTACCGCCGGCAACTTTGGAGTTATAATAGGTATAAAAATCTTTAACTTCTTTGGCCTTTGTATCATGCACGATAAAACGGGTTTCCACCTGTCTGGCATATTGGTACAACAGCCAGCTGTAGATCAGGACGTGCTGGGATACCACAAGTTCAGTAGCTTTGCCGATCATGGAACCCGAATAGTCTCTTAAGAAAAAGACCATGGCCTGGGACTCATAGTCCTTTTCACGGGAGAGGATGCGATAAATTTTATCATTGGGCGCGATCAGAAAGCCGGTGGGGTCGATATTGCCGACATCGGGCAGATTTCCCAGACTGATATTGGTTTCGACAATTTTGCGCAACGTAGCCTTTTTATCAATAATCTGGCCAAAACCCCGATTTCTGTCGGTCATGTCATAGGTATAACGAGTGAGGGAACGCTTTTTACCCTTGTCTTTGAGGTTGGGGAGTTCAAACTGCTCCGTCAGAATCTTGCCCATATCATAGGCATTGGACTCTATCTCATGCTGGCCGTCATCGCCTTCGCCCGGCCCCGATCCCTGTTCAGCATCTTGGGGACGCAACGGTTCTTCGCCGATGGTTTCACCCTCTTCACCTTCTCCTGCTCCGCCGGCCTGCTCTTCTTCAAAAGGCTGCAATGTCGGGTCATGATAAAATTTTTCTTCCACGGTGGTGGGTACCACCACGACCTTATCTTTAGCCCCCTTGCCCGGTTTGATCATGCGCCCGATACGTATTTTGCGCGGAAACCCATCGTCCTCTCTTTTTTTGTCACGTTCCAGCAGTTCGTCAACGCTGCGCAAACATGTAGTGTACGAACTTTGAGGAGCATGGACGTCCTGCAAGACGCAAGGATCGTTGTATGCATAAATGTTATCTGAAGCACGGTCGACCGTATCGCTTGGGGCAGCTTTGGCACGCGCAACCGCCGAAGAGACTTCATGGGAGTGATCGCCCTCCAGTTCGGACAGGATCTTTTGCTCCTGTAAGGGTGTCAGGCCTCTTTGCTTAATTTGATGATAAAGTTTTAACAGTTCAGGATCCATGTTATAGGCTTCATTCGGTTTTATTGGCCATCCTCCTGCGTGCAGAAGTACTCGATGGTTTTTTGGGCACAGGTTTTACAGTAATTGAGCTTGGTCAGCATGGTGTCGATCATACGATCATACAACTTCTGATTTTCTTCATTGGTACGATTTGCCAAAGCTCCGATGAGACTCCCGGCTCCGGCAATGTCGGACTTGAGACGCACGTCAGTGACCGCTTTGATCAACTCCAGATTATCCATGAAATCGTAATTGGAATCGACGGAAATTTTCTGACCGTATATTTTGCGAATAGAAGTTCTGAAAGTTTCGCGTTTTTCCTGGGTTTTGAGCCCCAGGCGTTCTTCAATGCTTTTGATATAGCGTTCGTCGATTCTCATGGCCTGAAGTTCACCGCTCTGGGGGTCTTTGTATTTCCACATTTTGTCCGGCCCCAGGTTTTCGGCATCAATGCCGATGATCATGTTGACATAGTTCATTACGTCTTTGCGGATGGCGAGCGGCTCATCCATATAGGCGTTGAACATTTCGGTCATGACTCGTTCGCGGTACATTCCCTTGGCGGTTTTAAGATCTTCTAAGAATTTGACCCTGTCATTGGCATCGGTAACATAGTCTAAAATGACACGTTCAAGGGTTTTAAAGATGTCATAGGCGAACATGCACCGTCCTTCATTGGTTTCGGAGCTTTCAATCAACAGCTGTACAGCTCTTCCCAGGTTGCGCTGCCCCAGGCCCTTTTGGCCGAAACGCTTGGTGATGTCCGGGTCATGGTTGAGCGTGTCGATGACTTCAGACAAGGTCTTGATGCTCTTTTCACCGGCGACTTCACCGGCAGCCAGCTTCATGGTTTCAATGGCTGTCAGCTTTTCGGAGTTAGGGAGGCGTGATAGAACCACCGCTACTGATGCGGAGTAATTCAAGTTGGGATCTTTGTGCAGGCTTTCCTTGTTGAGAGTCGTCTTGGTATCGCTTCCAATGGCGTATGATGTAAGATCTTCCTGCAGCTTGTAGTCCGTGTTGTGCGAGACATAGCAAATGCGGCACCGGTCAACGATAGGCGCTTCTTCCTTTTCGGCTAAAAACCGGTTAAACTCGGAGTTGTTGCTGGTGGCGATGATCAGGGTGTCAATAGGCCATTTGAAGCCGTCAATTTCAATATTGCGGTTTTGGATGACGCCCAAATACACTTGGACCAGGTCCTTTTTATTTTTAAATATTTCATCGCTGAAATGAATACCGCCGCCGGCAACACGTGCCAGTGCGCCGCGCCTTAAGTCAAAACGATACGGATTGTTGGTGTCGGTAATATGAAGCAGTCGCTGGATAGACTCTTCCCCATGCAGATCCACGGCTGAAGACGTGATTTTGTCTTTGGCCGGGTACTTGCCGGTTACGGTCCCTAAGCTTTCCGTCAACGGCACCTGAGTGATGTCAATGAGATCGAGCATTTTTTCGGTGTTGCCGCCGGCGTAATTGCGGATACTGTTCCAAATATATCCGCTGCAGGCACCTAAGGGGCGGTAGTTTTCGTAAAGGACTTCGATCTCTTGGTCTGTAAAACCTATTTTTTCAGCCAGATAGTTTTTGCTTTCTTGAAGATCGTCAAAGATGTTCATAGCCAGGATCATGGGATCCTCAAAAGTTTGGGATTCAACGGAAGAGATTTTTCCGTACCCGTTGAGCTTGTCTAAATTGTTGAACCTGAAGGTGTACTTGCGGTTTTTATCCCGGGATAAAAACTGACGATATTTGCTGCAAAGAAAATCGACAAAAAAGGTTTTACCGTTTCCAGGCTCTCCAACGAGGACGAAAGCCATTTCTTTAGATGAGCCGTTCTCGGCCGCATCTTTGACAAACGAGACGAAACTGTTGATTTCGTCATACATACCGATGATATGTTTTGCCCCCGTGTTGAAAATCTGGAACGTGTAAGTTGTTTTACCTTTGACGGTGATTTTTTCGATATCACTCTCTAGAATCATCCTGGAAACGCCCTGGAAAGCATTTTCAAAGCATCGTTTGCCTTCTTTGACAGCAACCAGATGATTGTGGAGCGTCTGATTACCATTGTTAGCCATTTTTACCTCCCCTTGCAGTCTGTGATGGTCGGCAATGAATGCCTCCTGCATTTTTGAAATTTAATTTTAAAGAATTAGTATGTTTATCGTATTTTAGGATGTCTTTGAGCTCTTCGACGATAAGAGGTTTGCAGGCTTCATCGCCAGTAAATTCAACCTTGCGATTGCCATTGCTAAAATCAATAACCAGATTGCAGTTGTATTTTTGTGCAGTCGCCTTGATGATTCTTGCCAAAACTTCTTTGTTGGTTTCCTCTATTTGTACTGGTATCTTGTTTGACATGCTTTGTTTTCCTCTATTTCAGCGCTTGCTCCAATTTCGCCGCCTAAACAGTGTCGGTCAAGATAACGCCGCCGGGTAGGCGGGAAGCAAACCGGAAAAATACAAGCGTAGTTTGTTTTTATCTGCTCTTTGCCGTTTTATAACTGTAGAAGCAAGAAAGGTGCCAAGCTTAATAACCTGGATAGATTTGAACAAGCACTATGACAAAATGCATTATAATATCATCTGCTTGAAGGTATGTCTCGGTCTTTCAAACGCAAAGGTTTGCTTGGTGAGAAGGCAAAATGTGGAGCTTGTTGCCTGTGATGGTAGTTGTCAAAAATATGTCTTTCATTATGCCTGGAAATCAAGAATATAAATAGATTCAAAAGGTTGTAGCATAAGTTATCGGCGTGTGGGTGCGGGCAATGTGCCAATATCATGACGGTTCAAATCAAAAGCCGCACCAGGTTGTCATGTTTTCCACAGTCTCACGGGTACTCACAACCTGGTTGGCCGCAAAATCCCAATTGGGATAGCCCATGGCGATGGCGACGATGATGCGCTGGGACGCAGGAATTTGTGCAAATTTTCTCAATATATCCGGGTACATTACCCCCTGGTTCTGGATACAGGTTCCCAGGCCGAATTCCAGGGCGGCAAGACTGATGGTCTGCATTACACCCCCTATATCGAGCAGCGGTCTTGTTTCCGGCAGTGAGCTGTCACTTGTTATAATGATGACTGCCGGTGCATTAAAATAGCGGAAGCCGTGCTCTATCCATTCTGTTCTTTTCTGTTGGTCTTCTCGGGGTATATCCATGAGCTTAAAAAGATTTTTGGCGATTTCCACCTGACGCCGGCGATATACACTGCCGGGAGGCCATTCCTCAACTTCCCATTCAGGGCTGAAGGGATGGCCGGCTTGCAACTTTTCAATGGTAGCCATCCTGATATTTTCAAGCACATATCCGGTGATGACGGTAAACTGCCACGGCTGGGCGTTGGATGCAGAGGGTGCGCGGCAGGCAATCTTTAAGATCTTTTTTAAAATCTTTTGGGAAACAGGATCAGGTTTAAAGTCCCTGATGCTTTTCCGAGTTTTTATGGCTTCAACGACATTCATTAAACCGCCTCCTTGTAATAGCCACTAAGGCACCAAGGCACTAAGAAACTAAAAAATAGCTCAATTGAAAGTTGTCAGGGATCGGGGGTCAGGGGTCAGAAAATACATTCCATCTGAATTTTATAACGCCAGTCTAAATGCGATATAACTCATAAAGCAAAAATCATTTTTGCCCCCTGATCTCTGATCCCTGGCCCCTCCTTAATTGTGTTTGGCACAATTAAGGTAATATCTTTTGTGTCTTTGTGCCTTGGTGGCAAATGTTTTTAATCCGGGTTGGGGGTTTGCCGCCAATGAGCGATGGCATTGGCATAATAGGACAAAACATCAATATGTTTGGGGTCGGCACGGTACAATCCATCCGATTCAGTCACAAGGCGTCGCAATCTAAGCGTGTTTAATGCCGTCAAAATGTTTTGCGCCCGGGATCTTCTGGAAACATATACCGTAGCACCTTGGGCTTCGAGCTCATCAATCAAACCATGCACGTGCGCTTCCACATCAAAAGCACTCAGCGGTTGTTCGACAGATTCCAGCATAACCATGGCCACCAGAGACACCGGAAGAATCGGGATAACCTGCTCGATGGAATTCATCAGTTGTTTGCAAAGTTTTTCAACAAAAACAAAACGCGTTTCACGGTCGATTTCACTGACATTTACGCGGTTCTGCCGGCAAAATTGGCGCGCAGAAACATACGGGCCAAAGTTGACACAGGCATAACCATATCTTTGCCATCGACTGCGAACCATTAATACTATACTGCGCCAAATAAACCAGCTTGTGGTTTTTGATACAAACCACAAGCTGCGCTTTTCGGCCTCAGGATCCAGCGCACGTACCAAACTGCGGTCTTCCAATGTTCTGTCATAGTTAATCCCAACCGGAATAAAAATAATATCTCGATCTTTTTCCAATTCAAAACTGCGCAGCATATAATCGATCAGGCCCAGTTTCGGCGGCTGCAATAGGCCATTCCGGCTCAGTCCTCCTTCTAAAAAAACAGCCTGGCAAACACCCTCTTTGGTCGCCATATGGACATAGCGTTCAAGCACCAAACGATACAACGGATCTCCGGAACGGCGGCGCACAAAATAAGCCCCCATGGCCTTAATCAGGGTTTGCAGGGGCCAGATCTTGGCCCATTCACCAACGGCATAAGACAAGGTCGTTCGTTCTGCTGCCAGAAATGCCACCAGAATATAGTCCATATTGCTGCGGTGGTTCATCACGAATACGACGGTTGCATCGGGATCAATAGTGTCCAGCTGCACATCATCTGCCAGACCGACGTGTACCATATAAAGACGGCGAGCAATTTTTTTTGCCAGCCAGTAACCCAGGCGAAAATAAAGATAGGCATTAAAGGAGGGTACAATCTCCTTGGCATAGCGTAAAACTTTTGCCTGCATAACTTCACGCGGCGTGTCTTCTGTTTGTGCATAAGATTGTATTGCTTGAATCACCTTAGGATCGTAAGCCAGCCGATCGACTAACACTTGCCGCTTGGTAAGCTGGAATGGTTTAATTTCAATGTCCAACCGGCTGCCGATTTCATCAATGACACGGTTGATGCGCCGTCGTAAAAACCAACGCACACTGGGAATAAAAATGCGATCCAAAATTGCCAGGGCGCTTATTAAAACCAAAAATAAAAAAAACCAGATCGATATTGTGATTTGACCAGCCATGATCTCCATTGCCATATGGTATGACCTGTTCTGTGGAGCAAACAGGTTGCCGGTGATATTTCCTTAATAATTAAATACTTAATAGTTCAACAAGATACTGTCAAGGAAAATCTTCAGTAATTTTGTCAATCTTGGCAAGTAGCTGTTTTGGTATAATGAGCCAACAAATTTGATTGACATGCAGACAGCTATTACTTATAACAAACGTGATCAAAAAATATCGACAGTTCACTTCCTGATGGGAATTCAGCAAGCTTGCAGAGAGACCTTTGAAAGATGTTCAATTTTGTTCAAGTTCAAGGACAACGATCCGCCTCAGGCGGATGAGTCTGACGCAGAAATTGGGCAAAAGGGGACGTTTTGCAAAGGTCTCGCAGATAGTCCTCATAGAGCGTCTTAGCCTTGCTATCTGTGCCTGAAGTTGCTTTTTTTTTGATGTTACCTATAATATTAAGATATATTTGGCGATTTCTTCCTGCGTTCTTAACAATCGCTGTCATTCTACACAGGCCTAATTTCCTTAACTTTTTACTAGATCATCAAATCATAAGGAGGATTAAATGTCTAAAAAGTGGGTATATTTCTTTGATGAAGTTGAACAGGCTGAGGAATATGTAGGCGGTGACTGGGAAAAAGTACGGGGACTGCTCGGCGGCAAGGGGGCTAACCTGGCGGAAATGGTGCGCGTCGGCGTGCCGGTGCCGCCCGGCTATACGGTTACCACCGAAGCCTGTAACGCCTATCTTGATGCCGGCGAAACCTATCCTGAAGGGTTAAATGAACAGATTCTGGAATCCTTGAAAACAATTGAAGCCAAAACCGGCAAGAAATTCGGTGACCCCAAGAACCCGCTTTTGGTTTCATGCCGCAGTGGTGGAAAATTTTCCATGCCCGGCATGATGGATACCGTACTAAATATAGGTTTGAACGACGCAACCATCAAAGGTATGATTGCACTGAGCGGTGATGAACGCTTTGTGTATGATCTTTATCGCCGCTTAATACAAATGTTCGGCAGTGTCGTTATGTTGGTTCCCGACGAGCCTTTTGAAGAGGTGCTTACCAAGGCGCGTGCCAAAGCGGGTGTGAAATCCGACACAGAGCTGTCAGCCGAGGACTGGAAGGCGGTGGTGGAAGAGTTCAAAGGGATTTTCAAACGCCATACCGGCCGTGACTTTCCAACCGATCCCTATGAGCATCTGCACCTGGCTACCGAAGCTGTTTTTAAAAGCTGGTTCGGCAAACGGGCCGTAGACTATCGTAATGCCGCCGGTATCGCCCACGACCTGGGCACGGCGGTCAATATCCAGACCATGGTCTTTGGTAACATGGGCAACGACAGCGCCACCGGCGTGGCTCTGACCCGGAACGGCACCACCGGCGAAAACCGCGTTGAAGGCGACTATTTGATCAATGCCCAGGGCGAAGACGTGGTTGCCGGCATACGCCAGACCGAAGACATTTTAAAACTCAAAGAGAAAATGCCGGCGGCTTATGATGAATTCTATCTGATCTGCCGCAAGCTTGAAAAACACTACCGCGAGATGCAGGACGTCGAATTTACCATTGAAAAGAATAAGCTCTGGATGCTGCAAACTCGCGACGGCAAACGCACGGCCCAGGCCTCCGTGCGCATTGCAGTGAACTTTGCCGAAGAGGGGCTGATCACACGTGAAGAAGCGGTGATGCGCGTGACCCCTGCGCAAATCGATTTTTTCCTGCATCCGCAGTTTGACCGTAAAGCGGTTTTGAAAGCCAAAGCTGACGGCGACATGCTGGCCACCGGCCTCAACGTCTCCCCCGGTGCGGCCTATGGTGTCATTGCCCTCGATGCCGACCTGGCTGAACGCTGGGCCAAAGAAGAAGGCAAAGACGTCATTATGGTGCGGCCCGAAACCCGGCCGGACGATGTGCACGGCATGCTGGCGGCCCAGGGAATCCTCACCAGCCGGGGCGGACGTACCAGTCATGCCGCCCTGGTAGCCCGCCAGTTCGGCAAACCGGCCGTGGTCGGTGTGTCGGACCTGGAAATCGATTTTGCCAAACGCCAGATCAGCGTTAACGACCGGGTTATCAAAGAGGGTGAGTGGATTTCCATCGACGGTACCGTCGGTGAGCTATATGCCGGCAAGCTTGCCACCATGGAGCCTGAATTTAAAGACCCCTGGCTGATGAAGCTGCTCTCCTGGGCCGATGAATTCCGCAAGTTGGGTGTCTGGGCCAACGCCGATTATCCGGCGGATGCCGAGCGGGCGCTCAAGTACGGTGCCGAGGGCATCGGCCTGTGCCGCACGGAGCACATGTTCTTTGAAGCCGCACGACTGCCGTTTGTGCAAAAGATGATTATGACCAACAGCCCCCGGGAACGGCGAGAGGCACTCAGGGCCTTGCTGCCGTTTCAGCGCGATGACTTTATCGGCCTTTTCCGGGCCATGGACGGCCTGCCGGTCATTGTTCGCCTGATCGACCCGCCCTTGCATGAATTCTTGCCGTTTCATGCCGATCTGCTGCGCGAGTTGACCGATTTGAAAATCCGCTTAAAGGATGCGGGCACGCTCAAGGACATCGACAATCTTTTGACTCAGATTAAGGAGAAAGAAGAAATGCTCCAGCAGGTTGAACGTCTGCATGAATCCAATCCGATGCTGGGGCTGCGTGGTGTGCGTCTGGGCATTCACATCCCCGAATTGACCCGCATGCAGGTACGGGCCATTTTTGAGGCGGCCTGCATCGTCGCCAAGGAGGGCGTAGATGTGCATCCCGAGATAATGATTCCGCTGACCAGCCACGCCAACGAACTCAAAGTACAGCAAGAGGCCCTTATGGCCGAGGCCAAAGAGGTGATGCAGGAAGCGGGTATCGAGCCGGATTACAAATTCGGAACCATGATCGAAATCCCGCGGGCGGCGATAACGGCGGATGAGATCGCAAAATACGCCGAATTTTTCTCATTCGGTACCAACGATTTAACCCAGACAACCTTTGGAATTTCCAGAGATGATGCCGAAGCAAGCTTTTTGATCGAATACATGGAAAAAGGAATCCTTCCGGAAAATCCTTTTGCGGTCATCGATCGCGACGGCGTGGGAGTGCTTATGGAAATGGCGGTTACAAAAGGACGTGCCGTCCGTCCTGACATGGAATGCGGAATCTGCGGCGAACATGGCGGTGATCCGCAGTCTATCCAGATCTGCCACGAATTAGGGTTAACCTATGTTTCCTGTTCGCCTTTCCGCGTTCCGGTTGCCCGGCTGGCTGCGGCCCAGGCAGCACTGCGCGATAAATTAAAAGATTAATCCAAATATTGCAGATCCCGGTCTCGCTTTCTGAGGCCGGGATCTTTGTTTTAAGGACGAGGCTTTGGATTCATCTTGAAAGGGGTTACTATTACAGTACATTAAGTGTCTAAAGTGAACTAAAGTTTGAAGTGCCTAAAGTTAAGGTATCGCTTCGCTCCATCTATTCATATAAAATTGACAGAATACCTTAACTTTAGAGCACTTTAGCTCACTTCAAACTTTAGGCACTTTGAAAGATCTTTGATAGAGCCAATCTTCTCTAACCCGGCTCTATTAACCAGATTTTTCAGGACTAAACAAAGGAGGTAATCGCATCATGGCACTTTTTCTTGTGCAGCACGGCAAGAGCTTGCCTAAGGATCAAGATCCGCAAAAGGGCCTTTCAGCAGAGGGCATCGCCGAGACAAAGCGTATTGCCGAGGTGGCCAAAGGATACAAAGTGCCGGTGGCGGGTATTACTCACAGCGGCAAGACCAGAGCGCGCCAGACCGCCGAAATCTTTGCAAAAGCCCTGGAGCCCGGGGGTGGTATTGACGAGGGCAGCGGATTAAGCCCTTTAGACGATGTAGCTGATTTTGCCAATAGTATCGACAGCGCCGATAACCGCATGTTTGTGGGTCATTTGCCTTTCATGGAGAGGCTGACCGCTTATCTGATAACCGGATCGATCGAAAGATGCGTTTTTAAATTTCAAAACAGCGGTATTGTTTGCCTGGATATGGAGCCCGACAGCCGGTCTTGGGTAATCAAATGGAGCCTTGTGCCCCATATTGCCTAATCCAGTTAAAATCAATTAGGCGTTATAGGTTATTCGTTTTGGTTTTGCTCCCGATTAGTTGATGCAAAGGGTTCTAGGATTCAAGGGGTCGAGAGCTTTTTTTCTAACGATTTGTTGGGGTATTAAGGCCTTGGTTACAATTCCCGCTGCGGTATTTTGATTTTGCGTTTCTGCGGATCGGTGTGTTGGCGGTAGAAGATGGCGGTATGTCCGATCATGCCGACGGTTTCACATCCGGTTTGCTGTTCAATTGCCTCTGCGATCTTTTTTTTGTGCTCCTTTTCCTTAAAGTCTATAAATTTCACCTTAATAAGTTCATGGCTGTTTAGGGCCTCATTGATTGACTGCACGACTGTGTCGGTTAGCCCTTTTTGTCCGATAAAAACCACTGGTTTGAGGCCGTGAGCCAACCCTCGTAAGTGCTTTTTCTGAAAACCTTGTAGTTTTTCCACAAATTTCTCCGTTTCTCTATGCTTTTAATAAATAAGCCTCTTTATTATATACATTATTCTAATTTCAATATAAAATCAAAGAAATAACACGTTCTAAATATAAACGTATCATCATGAATACTTGTCGTCGCTACGCTTACACTTTGCTGTTGGTTCTGCCGGCCTTTTTCAGTGGTTGCGCAGGTATGTACTTCCGCGATGCCGGCAAGCCGCCCATGCCGCCGCCGCAATTTGAGCTCTCCGATTGGCCCTATGAAGAATACTGGACCGGTATTGTTTTCAACGGCGCCAAGATCGGTTTTTCCCGTTTTGGGTTATCCTTGTCACAATCGGCTTCAGATCTTGTTGATATCCATTCTGAGGCTGTAATGCGGGTTAATTTTTTGTCGTTTGACAAAAAAATCAACCTTAAATCTTATGATCAGGTAGCCGCAGACCTTTCTTTAAAACATTTTAATTACGAGTACGACCTTGACGGGAACCGGCTAAAGCTCAATGGCCGCCTTAAAGACGGTAAATTGGAGGTGAATGTCGAAACCAAGGGCCAAAAACACCGGCAAACCATACCCGTGGCAGACAAAGTATATCCGACCAGTATCATTAATCTTTATCCGTTGATGCATGGGCTTGAAGTCGGTCGCGCTTTCACCTACATGGTTTATGACGGAGAAACGCAAACCGTCAGTCCGGTGGAGCAAAGGGTCCTGGCCTTTGAAGAGAGCGATCTTTACTCCGGCAGGGCTTTCAAGATAAAAACGCGTCTTCACGGTCATGAAGTCACAACCTGGATGGACGACCGAGGCAGACCATTGTTGGAAATGTCGCTGGGAGGCGTCATTATCTCCGCGTTGGAAAGCAAAGCAACAGCTATGCAGTATCTGGCCCAGGCCGCTGTGAACAAAGACGACGCGCTGCTCGATTTCAGCTTGATCAAAAGCGATATTCCCATCCAGGACCCAAAACAGCTCAAGTTCATGGAAGTAGCCCTTATCGGAATCAATGGTAACCTGAGCGTGCCGGACGATAGCAGACAAGTGTGTCGGCGCAAAGGCGATGAAATTATTTGCAAAATTGATTCAAAAATCCCGGATCGTCAGAGTTCTGACCAGGGGCAACTTCACAAAGGTATGCAACAATACCTGCAGCCCTCATATATAATTCCAAGTAACGACCAGCGGATTCGTCAAACCGCTCAAGAGATTGTAACCAAGGCTGACGGAAGGCAGCAGCAGATTGTCGCTTTGGTCGATTGGATCCGGGAGAATATCCAGCAAGACCTTGTGGATGTATTTACAGCCCTGGATGTGCTCGACGGCAGAAAGGCTGAATGTCAGGGACATGCTTTTCTTTATGCCGCCTTTGCCCGGTCCCTGAATATCCCAACCCGGGTGGTCAACGGCATCGTCTATTCCGATGAATATCAGGGTTTTCTGTATCACACCTGGGCTGAAAGCCTGGTGGACGGTCATTGGGTTGCAATTGATCCGACTTTTCGACAGATACCTGCCGACGCCACCCACATCAAACTCGTTGAAGGCGAAAATGTTGCCGATTTGCTCCCCCTGGTGAGTTTGATCGGAAAACTGAAAATGCGGATAATACAAACAGACTAACCCGTGTTTTCTATGGAAAGGTCATTTTATATTTAAGAAGTACGGGAAATATCGTTTATAGGTCACAAAAAAAGCCCGACCTTTTTGGCCGGGCCATATTTTTTTGGCTCCCCGTCAGACATGATTTACGAACTTCAGCTCCTGTCATTTCAATAGGTTACAGACACTTTTAGCTGAAAAACCTGCTATTAAGAAAAAGAAGGTTATGACCCTGCCTAAAAAGCATATCATCCATAAGGCAATCAAATGGGAAACAATGCTTGATGATGGAGCTGTAGAATCATTGAGTCAGATTGCTAAAAAAGAGGGACTAACTCGTGCAAGGATCACACAGATTATGAATCTGTTGAAACTGCCTTCTGATCTTAGGGAGTTTCTGGTTGGGTTAAATGATCCAAAGGAAATTCGAAAATATTCTGAAAGAAAGATACGTAAAGTACAACCTGATTCATTGGCTGAATTAAGAGCCAACTCAAGCCTGCCTGATCTAATTCTGGACGGAAAGGATGCCGCAGTGGCAAAGGTATAGATGACGGACTTTGCCTGATATATAACTCTCGGAAACCCGACTTAGGACCATGGGGGCTGAGCAAAATAACACAACATGTTGCGCGGGGGTTAATAATAATTTTCAAAACGAGAAATAGATACGTTTATAGTGTCACATCATCCTGGAATCATAAGACATTTGCTTTTATGGAAGGTATCTGTGCTGGCAGAAAACTTCTATGCTTCAATATTTTGTGCTTGAGCTATTTTTTGAATTGATGGAATATTATTTTCAAGCTACACTCGATATTGCATTGATCTGACTGAGCACAATGGCAACCATTCAAAATGAAGCATCTGATCAGAATCTGACATCAATGTTAATAAAAGAAAAAGGCCGAGAATGAATCGGCCGTATTTATTGTGAATTGTGAAAGTAAAAAGGAAAGAACAAAAGAAAGAAAAATCTATCCGGCACCCGATACGGTTCAAAATTTTTTTGGTAAGCTTAGTGCCGACGCTGGCCTTGCTGGCTGCGGCGTTGCTTAACAATCAATACTTGGATTCGCTGGGAGACAGTGCTGAACAGATCCTTTCCAAAAACTATAAAAGTATCCGGGCTGCCCAGCAGACACGCAAAATGCTGGAAGAAACGCGCAATCGGTTGTTGGAGCAGATTTCACAAACACAGCTATAGCGCTTAGCAAAATCAGGCCACTTTATGCTAAGCTAAATCATACCACCAA
>JACNIG010000313.1 GCA_014383215.1 Candidatus Desulfatibia vada
TCCTTAAAATACTGCAAAAGCTCGATGCGGCCTTCCATCATTACCGGCGTTCGCGAGATATAGAAGCCGGTCTTGGCCGCAGCCTGGAAGACCTCATCAGGCACCCGGTCGGGCGCTGCATACCGAATGCGCTGAAATTCGGGTATGATCGCAATAAGATCTTGGTCGGACTGTTCCGTTACAGCAGCCTCATTTAGAAAGCGCCGGCCCGTTTTGCCCGCCATAAATTCGGTCACCTTGTTGTTCAATCCTTTAGTAATACTGATCAAAAGGTCGCATCCTGAAATCTGTACAGCGGCCACTCTGGCCAGAACATCGAAAAGACTGTCATCAGGATGGATACGGACCACAACCCTGCCGACGGGCAAATAACGGATGATGTTGTCCTGCCCACGCAGGTGGAAGTAATCTTTTTCTTGAGAAAATTCCTGCTCCCAATGGTAAAGGTAACTTTTTACGGCCCGGATGGTTTTGATCAGGTCGGTCTTAAATTCGGTCAGCCGGCCCCAATTTAACTTTTGCTTCCATTCATTGGAAAGCCGCAGCAGTCTATGATCGTTTTGCATTGCGCCTGCCAAAGGAAAATCTACATCTTCAAAATTCATAAACTGGGATACATAGTTGGGGCCGCCGGCCTTGATCCCGGCGCCCAGGGCTGATTTGCCCATGCCGCCGAAGGGCTGGCGCAGCACAATGGCGCCGGTAGTTCCCCGGTTAATATATAGATTGCCGGCAATGATACGCTCCTGCCAGCGTTGTTGTTCCCGGCTGTCCAGACTCTCGAGCCCCGCAGTCAAGCCGTAGCCGGTCTGGTTGACCATCTCAATGGCGTCATCCAGATTTTCAGCACGTATCACTCCTAAAAGCGGGCCGAAAAATTCGGTGGTATGGGTGTAGCTGCCCGGCTGTACCCCCCATTTGATGCCCGGGGTCCACAGATAGGGGTTGTTGCCGATAGTTTCAGGTTTCAAGGCCCAGGATTCTCCGGGCTCGAGCTCTGTCAGGGCTCGTTTCAGATCACCTGCCGGAGGATGGATCAACGGCCCCATTTTGTTTTCAAAGTTCCAGGCCGATCCCGGCAGATAGTTGCGAGCGGCATCGATAAGCTGCTTGCGAAAATCCGGATCTTCGTACACTTCCTTTTCCAGGATCAACAACGACGTTGCGCTGCACTTTTGGCCGCAATGTCCAAAGGCCGAGTTGAGCACATTTTTAATGGCCTGGCCCCTGTCTGACATGGCGGTAATAATGGTGGCATTTTTGCCGCCGGTTTCTGCGGCCAGGTATACCCCGGGCCTTTGTTTCAATATAGTCATACCGGTAGCGGTGCCGCCGGTCAAGATAATGAAATCCACATCAGGATGGTTGGCGAGTTTTGCTCCGGTTATCCGGCCGGAACAGGGGAGAAACTGCAACACATTTTTGGAAATGCCGGCATTCCAAAAGCATTGACATAACTGCCAGGCTGCCAGGACCGCGGTTGAGGCCGGTTTATAAATGACTGTGTTGCCGGCAGCCAGAGACGCCGTGATTCCGCCGCCGGGGATGGCGAGAGGAAAATTCCACGGGGAAATAACCAGGCCGACGCCTTTAGCGCTGTATTTGACATTGGCAAGATCAGTAAACGTTTTGGCAGAAAAGGGATAATATTCCGCAAAGTCGACGGCTTCAGAGACTACCACATCGGCTTCAGTGAAAATCTTGCCGGTATTGGCGGTGACAGCTCCGATGAGATCTCCCCTGGCTGTGCGAATTTGACCGGCAACTTTGGAAAGGATTTTGTGACGTGCTTGCATGCTTTTGCGCCGCCAGCCGTCCGGATCGGTTCCGGCAGCAGCCAGGGCCTGCTCCACATCTTCAGCAATAGCCTCGATATAGGTGGCTGCACAAACTTTTTCCGGAAGCTGAGAATGATCCCAACATTTTTTTGCCGGCCGGCCTGTGTGAATCTCTTGGCCGGCAACAACCAGGGGAATGTGTAAGGGCGTATCCGTCGGCGACTTTTTCCATTTGTCCCGAACGGTTTCTGCCCACTTACGGTTGGCGGCCAGTGACCAGTCCGTATCCGGCTCGTTGTCAAATTCGTTTTCATAAAAGGTTCCCATTTTATCGGAGAACTTTTCCTTTGTGCGGTCCTGTATCCGATTAGGAGTTGTAGCTGGATTATTCCGATGATGATAAGAAGCGACAAATTGATCTTGCAAAAACTTCCAGGATTTGGAATCTGTATCAAGGTCAAAAGAATACCGTAAAAAGTTTTCCTCGGCCGTATTTTCATCCAAACGACGGATCAGATAACCAATGGCAGTGATAAACTGCTCTTTGGCAGCCACCGGCGCGTAGACGACAACATTTCCCGATATTTCATGAATGGCCCGGCGCACGTGATCGGCCATCCCTTTGAGCATTTCAAATGAAACATAGTTAGTGACCTTATGCTGCTGGGCCAGCTTGCAGGCATAGGCCAGTTCAAAAAGGTTGTGGGATCCGATCCCCAGGTGAACCGCTCTGATGTTTTCCGGTGCCATACCGAATTCAACCATCCGCTTGAAATTGGCATCCACATCGAGCTTATTGTCATAGGGCGCCTGCGGCCAGTTGTGGACAGCGGCTTCCTGCTGTTCCATCTCCATATTGGCACCTTTGACGATGCGGATCTTGATAGGACTTCCGCCTTTTTTCAAGCGTGCTTGGGCCCAGGCCGTAAGCTCTTTTTGCATTTCATACGAATCCGGCAAATAGGCCTGCAGGACGATGCCGGCGGAATGATCTTTAAGCTCTGTTTGGTCCAGGGTTCTTGTAAACGCTGCGGCGGTAATCTGAAGATCGCGGTATTCTTCCATATCCAGATTAACAAATTTGGGGACTTTGGTGCCGTCGCTTCTGACAAAAAAATTATTCCCGGCCACATGGTATAGTTGTGTAAGACGCTTTGTCAGTATCCTGACGGTATGCTCAAGCGCCAGGGACTGAATCTGGGAATAGACAGTGGAAATTTTTACGGAAATGTATTCAATATCCGGGTTTTCAAGATCGTTGATATAACTCTTCAGGCGATTGAGGGCTTCTTTTTCCCCCAGGATGGCTTCCCCTAAACGGTTGATGTTCATGCGCACGCCCTGCTCTTTTCTTTTGTGCAAAAGCGCATGCAAAATATCCGGTTCTCCCGGAATAATCGCACGGCTGCTGTCGTGCCGCATTTTTTCAATCATCTTGGGAACAGCCACACTGGGGATATACCTGCCCAAACCCATAAACATCTGCACCAGCAATTTTTCGACCGATGAGAAGAAATCCGGTACACCGAATTTTGCAAGCAGGTAGTTAACCTGATCGGCGATCCGGGCAGTGTTTTCAGAACGAAAACTCTGATCAATCAATTTGGTCAAAACCACTTTATCCATGGGATGCGTCATCAGGCGTTGCATCTGCTGGGCAACCCCTTTCTCTTCGGCGGTCAAGAGTTCATTGGCCCGGTTCTGCCAGGCTGCGGCCAGTGCAGCGGCTTCTTCTACAATGCGGTCATTGTGTGGTGTCTTCATAAGAATTGTCCTCTATTGGCTGGATA
>JACNIG010000229.1 GCA_014383215.1 Candidatus Desulfatibia vada
TAGCCACCGACACCGGCCCTACCATAGGTATCCGCCTGTTTCAAAATGCAGTCGATTATGTCCGCAACAACAAATAACCCGCATCTTTCATGAAGAATTTATTTTGATTATTTAAATAACAAGAAACCAGTTTAAAAACAGGTGACTTCACAAGAGCCCAATAGCTTGTATATATAATACTCCGCTTTAAACCCGGCCCTTTTTTTAAAAATAAATTCTTCACCCCTCGGGCAAGCCTGATTTGCCCATTTGCCGTGTTATAAGGGGTTCGCGGTAGTACACTACAGCTTTACCCCTTATGGCCTTGCACCTGTTCCTCTTGAGTTCATAACAACCGCGTTTCTTGGGCTTGAATACGTTATAAAGTCGGACCCGAAAGTGCCGCCGATGGGCTAAGGTGTTGCAGTTTAATGGCAGGAACAAAGCGGGAAAGTGCACATTTTTCAGAGCACTTTTACTCACTGCAGAGTCGCAGATAACTCAGAAATAAAGCTTTTTCGTAACAGTTCAGCCACCAAGGCACCCCGGTTAAATAGCTTTCAGATTTAACTGGGCAGGCAAAGGCACAAGGAAAGAGTATGGATTATAATCTTAGAGGCTTGGTGTCTTGGTGGCTGAACTATTACCTTTAAGGCTTTTCTAAAATATCATGAGTTCCAATATTTCTTAAAATGTATGTGTCTTCTTTTTTTTGGAATGTAAAGCGGTAAGACTGGGTTATCCGGCCTTCCCAAATATCCCGGGGATCCTTCATTTTTTTGATATTTAAAGAGGGGTGATTTGGATCAGACAATAAAAATCCCAGCTGTTTTTTGGTTGCTTTTTTTATGTATTGGGGCAGTTTTTTGTATTGTTTTTTAAACCTTTCGGTTCGGTAGTATTTCATATGGATTAGCTATCTAACTCCTTAATCAAATCATCAACGGTTTCGAAAGGCCCAGCCAATTTGCCTTCGGCAATGTCTTTATCTGCCTCGGCTTCACCTTTTTGCCATTCTTTGGTATAAAAATACTCCTGATCAGAATGAACTATCTTAACCGGCCTTATAAATATTCCGTTGTTATGCTTTTCCACATCCAAGTAATCACCTTCCATAATATTAAATATTTTACGGATTTTCCCTGGAATGGTTACTTGAAAATTCCGTTTAACTTTTACCAGAGACATGGTGCCCTCCTTTTTATTTCTCCCTATTTTTAAAATTATTACTTTCTAAATTTATTAAATTAATAAATATATAATAACAGAGTAACAAATTTTGTCAAGAGGGTAGTATTGTCGCTCCAGCTGCGGGATCAACTTGGCTAAAAGATAAAACGATAGCTTGAAAAGACTTTATCTCATTTAATATCAATTAGGTGTAATGGACAAGAAACTTAAGCTAGGTGTTGTTGCGGATATAGTCGACTGCATTTTGAAACAGGCGGATACCTATGGTAGGGCCGGTGTCGGTGGCTAAACCCCGGCGTTTTTGGGTCTCCTTGCGGCGTGTCCAGTCCGGATGGTTGGTCCAATGGTTAAAGGCTTCAGGATGGGGCATCAGGCCGAAAACACGGCCGGTGGGATCACATACCCCGGCGATATCATCGATGCTGCCGTTGGGATTGTATGGGAACCGGCCTTTTGCAGACTTACCGTCGGGCGTGGCATACCGGGTCACGACCTGGTTGTTTTCTATCAGCCGTGCAATTGTGTTTTGCTCGGCATAAAATTTTCCTTCACCGTGTCTTATTGGAAATTCCGCCAGATCGATTCCAACGGTAAAAATACATGGGGATGCCGCATTAACCGTTAAAGTAACCCAGTCATCCCTGAAATTGCCGCAGTCATTAAACGTAAGGGCCACAGACCGCCGGGTATAGTCATGGTCAAAACCGGGCAAAAGACCCAGATTGACAAGGGTCTGAAAACCGTTGCAGATCCCTAATACGAGATATCCGGCCTCAATAAACTTTAGGATTTGATCTCCCAGGTGGGTTTTCATCCGTACCGCCTGGATCACACCGGCACCGTGATCGTCGCCCCAGCTGAAGCCGCCCCCGAAGACCATAATCTGAAAATCCGTCAAGTTTACGGTCCCGTCTATCAGCGAATTTATATGCACGCGGCGGGCGGTAGCACCGGCAAGCTCAAGAGCATAGGCGGTCTCATGATCGCAGTTAAGCCCGTATCCGGTAAGGACCAAAGCGTTAACACTGGATTCTGGATGCTTGTCTCTGGATTCTGGATTATTTTTCACTAACATGTCCTCTTTCTACCGACTGAATGAACAGGTTAAGTTTCTTTCCTAATATCTTAAATCGCTTGCATAGTGAATTAAACAACTCTTCATCTTCTAATGATCCAGTATCAAAAAGTGTTTCTAAATGGTCTATAGTTTCATCATTTGAAGCAAGGGCATAACTTAAAAACCGAATGAAGTCCTTTTTATACCTTCGCCTTCCATAGCTTTCGACAATCGTTGATTTGGTTGATTTAGCAGACTTCCGAATTTGACTGCCCTCCTCAAACATTTCAAACTTGGGGAGTTTAGACAGGGTCATCTTGTGAATGTCAACGACCAAGTCCCGTGATAGTTGCCAAATTTCTAAGTTTTTATAACTCACACTTCTCCAACGTGATCAGAATCAAATATCTTCGATGAATCGGGATTTCCGCTACTCTCCAACCAGCATCCAGCATCCAGTATCCAGTATCCAGTATCCAGCATCAAGTATCCAGTATCCAGCATCAAGTATCCAGCATCAAGTATCAAGTATCCAGTCACACCAGGTCTCCAAAGGGCTTCTTCCAGGCGGACTTAAGATCCTCAACTGAGATGTCAACCAAAATGCTGCCGTCAAGCCCATTGATAATTAAATCGCTTACTGTAGTTACGCTGCCGATGCAGGCGCAGGCCAGATCTTTGAAAAGCTCTTCAAAATTCTCCCTGTTCTTGGGGTCAATGGTTACGATCAAGCGACCGGCTGATTCCGAAAACAGGATCACGTCGTTACGGTCAACCTGTTCCACCGGTACAAGACCCAAATCAACCTGCATGCCAAGGTTGCCCCCCATGGCCTTCATGGCAAGGTGCACACCTAGTCCGCCCCGATAGATCCCGTGGGCAGAAGCGACCAGTTCTTTTTTAACGGCATGGCTAAGGACCCGGTACAAAGGAGCAAATTCATCTGCCGCAACCCGGGGAACATTAAGCCCCACATAGCCCAAATGCTCGTAATATTCTGATCCGCCTAATTCATCACGGGTGACGCCCAGAAGATACACCAGATCCCCGTGCATTTTGCTGTCCATGGTCACGCATTTGTTGACATCCTCGATAACTCCCGTGGTCGAGAATTGAAGAGTCTCCAGCGCCGACACCTTGTGGGTTTCTCCGTATCGTCCCGGTAGGTGGCCGTCAACGTACATGCTGTCTTTGCCTGAAAGCAGAGGTATCTCATACGCCAGGCAAATATCACGTAGCGCCCGGCAGGCGCGCACCAATTGAGCTGCTTTGAATCTGCCGTCAGGGTTGTTTTGGGGATGGTACTGTACACTCGGCCAGCAAAAATTGTCGACACCGCCAATATGCTCCGGATCCCCACCAACAGCAATAAGCCTGCGCAGCGCTTCATCGATGGTACAGCTCGTCATGTGATAGGCATCGATGGCAGAAAAGGCCGGAAGCAACGCCTGGGCAAAGGCCAGTCCCTTTTCAGATTCTAATACCGGACGTACTACCGCTGCATCACTGTTTACGTCCCGTTCGGCGCCCACCAGCGGTTTAATAACGCTTGTGCCCTGCACCTCATGGTCGTACTGCCGGCTAATCCATTCGGTGGAGCAGATATTGGGACGCGACAAAAGATCGAGAAGTAACTTGCTGTAATCCGGCGGCGCCTGCAGCACAGGTTCATACAGGCCCCGCATCTGTGGCGGAAGCCAGTGAGCATCAAATTCCCACTGGGGAAAACCTGAAGTCAAAAGATCGATGTCGATATGGGCGCAAGTCTCACCTTTGTAAGTTATATGCAGTTTACCCGAATCCGTATACTCTCCGATAACCGTACTTTCAACGGCATGCAGTCCGGAAAGCTCCAGAAAGCGTTCAATATCCTCGGGGAGCACCGCCACGGTCATGCGCTCCTGGGATTCCGAAACCCATATCTCCCACTGATCCAGCCCTTCATATTTTAAGGGAACCTTCTCTAATTGAATCTCGCATCCGCCTGAATATCGCGCCGATTCGCCCACCGAAGAAGAAAGCCCCCCGCCGCCGTTGTCGGTTATAAACCTTATCAGCCCTGCATCCCGGGCCTCTAACAGAAAATCGTGCATTTTTTTCTGGGTATAGGGATCGCCGATCTGCACATGACCGGCCGGCGTGTGCTCGGAAAAGGTCTCCGACGAAGCGGTCACACCGTGAATTCCGTCTTTACCGACCCGCCCGCCGCTCATGATAACCAGTTCCCCGGGCGCTGTGCGCTTTTGATGTGCCGGTTTGCCGTCGATTAAGGCCGGCATAATGCCCACGGCCGTAACAAACACCAGGCATTTTCCCATATACCCCGGGTGAAAAAGAACCTGACCGAACGTTGTGGGAATTCCGCTTTTGTTGCCGCCGTCTCTGACCCCTTCGATAATGCCGTCCAAAAGGCGCCGGGGATGGAGGCGCGGCACAAGGTCGCCGTCATAGTCCCTGGGCCCCACACAGTATCCATAACCGCCCATTACCAGTTTCGAACCTTTACCGGTACCCAAGGGATCGCGGTAAACCCCTACTATCCCGGTTATAGCTCCGCCGTAAGCTTCCATGTTGGATGGGGAGTTGTGGGTTTCTCCGGTAATAACATAGCAGTGATCGTCGTTAAATTTCCCGACGCCGGCATTGTCCCACAAAACCGACACAACCCAGGGTTTCTTTTTCTTTAGCGCCAAGGTCGGGGCTTCGATACAGGTTTTAAAAAGATTGTCGACCATGTCGCTCTCACCCGTGGCCAGATCCCGGTAGCGAAACAATCCTTGAAATGTATTGTGATTGCAATGATCACTGCGGGCCTGGGAAATATATTCCAGTTCAATATCGGTGGGATCAGACAGGCCCGCGGCTTCCCGTTGAGCCTGCACATCCTTGTCCAGAAAATAGGCCCTGATGGTCGGAATGTCAGCCGGATTCAACGCCAGACCACGCTCATCGCTGACGGCTGCAAGAGATGCGTCGCTGTCCACTGGAATGGTCGTCACCGTGGGTGTGTGATCGAGAACCACTTTGGGTATGATAATACCGATGCCTTCAGCAGGGTCCCACGCTTCGGCCGCATAAATTTTCCACTGCTGGATGATCTCATTGGCCAAAAGCTCACCGGCAACCTTGTCGGCGTCTTCCGTGGTTACGCTTTTGCCTTGCAAACAATAACGTTTGGAGGTGTAAATTGCTCCATTGGAGCCCAAGACTGTCCCCAGAATATCTGCAACCGCTTCCATAGCCGTGCTGCCGGGGTTGTCCCTTACTCCGGGCCGGTAACCCACCCAGATGGTCCAATCGAATTCAACATCCAGAGGGCTGTAGGAAGAGATCTGGGTTACGGGGTTGGTAAATATTTCTGATTGTATGGTTTGCAGCTGGCCGGTCGTCAGATCGGCGTCAATGGTAACCACATAAATGGTGCGAACGCGATCAAGTTCGATCCCAAAGTAGTTTTTGGCCTTTTGGCGCACGCCCTCGCCCTCGGCATCAAACAGTTCGGGTTTTAATGTTATTTCAAGTCGATACGGCATAATCAGCTGAAAAAGACCCTGGTTATATCATTATAAAACACATAGATCATCAGCAGAATTAACACAAAGATCCCCGCCTGCTGGGAGATTTCGCGCACCCTTATACTCACCGGACGTCCGGTAACCACCTCTATAAAAAAGAAGAGCAGATGACCACCGTCCAAAACCGGTATGGGCAAAAAATTGAGTATGGCAAGGTTTATGCTGATCAATGCCATAAAAAAAGCCAGGCTGGTTATCCCTTGCTTGGCCTGCTGACCGGCCATCTGGGCAATCATGATCGGTCCGCCCAGTGTTTTTGGAGAAAGCGTGCCCTGTATCAGTTTGACAACGCTCTTGATTGTTAAAGCGGCAATGTTATAGGTTTGAATAACGCCCTCTGAAAGGGCCTGCAGCGGGTTCAAATCTTTAGAAAAGACCTCTCCGGAAGCAGTAACACCGATGACATAGCGATCCGTATCCTCATTAAAAATATTTTTAAATGTTTTAAGTTCAGGAGTAATGTTAACCGTACTTTCAGATTCCCCGCGACGTAATGATATTGTCAGGGTTTTACCCCGGCTTGACGTAATAATTCGAGCCATGTCTTCCCAGCTTTCAACGGCCAGGTCATCAATAGCCAGAATCTGATCGTTTTTTTCAAGTCCGCCTCTATGGGCCGGGGTTTCCTTTTTAACCTCTCCGATCACCGGTTTTAAAATCAGCAGGCCCGAAATCTGAAAGATTACAAAAAAAATTATCACCGCCAGCAGCATATTGAACATTGGTCCGGCGGCGACAATTAGAATGCGTTTAAAGACATGCTTGTGAGTAAAAGAAATCGGAATGTCGGCCGGGTCTATCTCGGCATCGGGTTCTTCGCCCACCATTTTGACATAACCGCCGAGGGGAATGGCAGAAATTCGATAATCGGTAATGCCGACGGTTCTGCCTACCAGTTTGGGACCAAAGCCGAGGGAAAACCTCTCCACCCCGACTCCGAACAAGCGGGCAACCAGGAAATGCCCCAGTTCGTGAAAAAATATCAACACTCCCAAAACAACGATCAATGCAAATATGCTAACGCTCATAATTATCCGTCTATCTATTAAAAAATCTTAAAGTTATGTTAAGTTTTTGTAACTCAAAGAGAACCAGGTAGTATCGGATACTGGATTCTGGTCTCTGGATACTCGATAAGAGGATGAACTCTCTATTTTTTTTATCCAGCATCCAGTATCAAGCATCCAGATTGATTATCAAATTTTTTTACCACAAAATGTACGAATTTTTCAATTAAGTGACTACTATTTGCCGCTGATAAAATGTTCAGCCTGTTCTCTGGCCCAGCGGTCGGCTTCAAGTATATCGTCAAGGGACGGACTCTTGACAACCGTATGCCGTTCCATGGTTTCCCGGATAATCTCAGGTATTTTGACAAATGATATCCGATGTTTTAAAAAGGCCTGCACCGCTACTTCATTGGCGGCGTTTAAGACCGCCGGAAGGGTCTCACCAGTTTTGCCGGCCTGATATGCCAGCGCCAGACACGGAAATTTTCCTAAATCGGGCGGCTCAAAAGTCAAGGCCCCCATCCGGGCAAAATCCGGCAGCGACTGCTGCAACGCGAGCCGCTTAGGGTAGGACATGGCATAGGCAATGGCACCTTTCATATCGGGGATTCCAAGCTGAGCCATTACCGCCCCATCTTTATAGCTCACCATCGAGTGAATAACGCTCTGCGGATGAATCAAAACCTCGATCCTGTCCTGTGAAACGCCGAAAAGATATTTGGCCTCAATCACCTCCAGACCCTTATTCATGAGCGTGGCCGAATCGATCGTCACTTTTTTGCCCATCTGCCAGGTGGGATGATTAAGTGCTTCCTCGGGCTCGATTTTAATGAATTCATTTGCAGGCCTTTTTAAAAAAGGACCGCCTGAGGCTGTCAGGATTATCCGGTCCAGATCTTGGGGACGATTTCCGGCAATACATTGAAAAATGGCACTATGCTCGCTGTCAACGGGAAGTATCCGGACACCTTTGGCCACAGCTCTCTTGATAACGATATCACCGGCCATCACAAGAGTCTCCTTGTTGGCCAGGGCAATATTTTTCCCGGCTTCGATGGCAGCCAAGGTCGGCATCAATCCGGCCGCACCCACCACTGCGGTTAAAACCATGTCAACGGCATCATGGGTGGCTGCAGCTATGTAGCCGTCCTTTCCATACAATACTTCCACACCGCTTGTCGCAGGTAGTTTGCTCTTCAGCTCAAAGGCGCACCTTTCATCAAAGACAACGGCAATTTCCGGTTCAAACTGTTCGATCTGACGAGCCAGCAGTTCAGTATCCTTTTTGGCTGCCAGCGCTTTAACCGCAAACCGTTCGGGAAACATTTCAACAATCTTAAGAGCATTACGCCCGATGGAACCGGTAGACCCTAATATGGAAAGGTTGTTCATTTATAATATATATTCCTTAAAAAAATATGCAACCGGAGCGGCAAACAGCAAAGCATCGATTCGATCCAAAATACCCCCGTGGCCGGGGAGCAATGCCCCGGAATCTTTTCTATTGCCAACCCGCTTAAGCTGGGATTCAAACAGATCCCCTACCTGTCCCGCAACTCCGGTGGCAATGAAAAACAGCAGACTTAAACCCCAGGGCAGTAACGGTAAAAAAAAGTGCTTGAACAGTGCTCCAACAACCAGATTGGCCGCCAACCCGCCGATCGAACCCTCAATGGTTTTCCCCGGGCTTACGGCGGGACACAGTTTGTGACGTCCAAAAGAAGACCCGCAATGGTATGCACCCACATCACCGCAAAAGACAATAAACAGTAAAAAATAAATCCAGGTTCCCCCACCCGCCCCGTTGCGGATTAAAATAAGGCATGACAGAAAAAGGGGTATGTATACGATCCCCAGAACCTGTTTGGTAATAACTTCCGATACACCTGCATCGGTTTTGAACTTAGTCAGTGAAATCAGAGCGCAAACTATAAGATTCAGGATAATCAGGCCGATAATCATTTCAAATGAGCCAATGTATGCCGCCCAGATAATGCCGCAACCCGCGATATAGCCTAATGCCGGTATGGCCCCTTGAGGCGCTCCGCCCCTGTCGTGAAATACAATTCGAAAATATTCCCACAGGGCCAAGATACAGATGATGACGATAACAACAGCAAACAGAAACGCCCCTCCCTTGCTAATCAGCAAAAACAGAAATGGAAGAGCGGCAAGACCTGTAATCCAACGTTTTAAATGCATAATTCGAAGTTTGGAATCTAATTGAGTTAAAACTCAATGTGTCAGTTGTTTGTTGTCCGTTGTCCTTTGTCCGTCGTCCTTTGCTAAGCAATAAGAAGCGAAATTATATTTGAAGCTCCCTGCAGCCCCGCTGAGCGGGATTTCCGCTGCGCTCCAACAAGCTGGCTGCTGGGAATGCGCTCGCTGTTGCAGTTCAACTACAGGTGAAACACAAAAAGAAGCCCAAAGAACCTGTAAAACCAATGACTACGGACAACGAACAACGGACATCAAGCGTTTCGCTCGATTAGGGGACTCTTCTAATTAAACGCAATTTCAAATGAGATTAGACTTTACCGAACCGGCGTTCACGCTGCTGATAGTCTGCCAGGATTCTAATGAACTCATCTTTTCCAAAATCGGGCCATAAGGTGTCGGTAACATGAATTTCCGTGTAGGCTATCTGCCACAGGAGAAAATTACTGATGCGCATCTCTCCGCTGGTTCTAATTAGAAGATCCGGATCAGGTATCATTCCGGTATACAGGTATTCAGGTATCAATTCGGCTGTTATTGAACCAGGATCAATAGTACCATTTTTAACCTTGATTGCAATATCTTTAACCATTTTAACAATTTCAGCCCGACCGCCATAACTTAATGCCAGATTCAGACACATCTTACTATTTTCTTTTGTCAGCGCCATGGTCTTATCCAGGATGCGCCTTACACCTGCGGGCAAACGCTCGACCTGCCCGATGGCATTTAAGCGGATATTGTTGTCCATCAACTCTTTTTGTTCTGTTTCGAGGAATTGTTGCAGGATGGTCATGAGAGCAGCAATCTCGGATTTTGGTCGCTGCCAGTTTTCGGTGGAAAAGGCATAGAGAGTCAGGTAGGAAATTCCGATCTTACGGCAGGCTCTTACAATTGTTCTAACGACCTCCGTACCCTTTTCATGTCCTTTAACCCGATTTAACAAACGCTTTTTGGCCCATCGGCCGTTACCGTCCATAATAATGGCGACATGCACGGGGAGCTTGGCGGAATCAAGACCAGTGTGGTTAAAGGAGAATGGATCAGAATTCAAGGATCTCTTGCTCTTTTTCTTTACAGATTTCATCCATACGTTTGATGTGCTCATCGGTTATTTTCTGGACTTGATCCTGAGCCCTGAAAGCATCATCTTCCGAAATATCACTATCCTTTTTCAAACCTTTCAGCAGATCATTCGAATCACGCCTTATATTGCGCACTGCTATCTTGTGTTCTTCGCCTTTTTTTTGTACGACCTTGACGAGTTGTTTCCTGCGCTCCTCTGTTAGCACCGGGATGGAGATACGAATAAGTTTGCCGTCATTTGAAGGTGTTAAACCCAGATCGGATTTCAAAATCGCCTTTTCTATCTCCTTGATTATGGAAACATCCCAGGGTTGGATAGTAATCAGCCGGCCTTCAGGAACAGAAAGAGATGCCATCTGATCTAAAGGTGTAAGCGTCCCGTAGTAATCTACGCGGATATCATCGAGAATACTCAAGGAGGCGCGACCCGTTCTAACCCTATTTAATTCATTCTTCAAAGCTACGATTGATTTTTCCATACTCTCTCTGGTATCTTGAAATATCGAGTCAATCATGATTTTTCCCTCAACTAATTGCGAATCTGTGTCCCTACCACTTCTCCACATATTACTTTTCTGATATTCCCCTTGCTCATCAAATTAAAAACAACAAGGGGCAAATCATTGTCCATTGCCAGAGAAATCGCCGTCATATCCATAACATGTAGCTGTTTTTCGAGAACCTCCATATATCTGATATTTTCTATAAATTTAGCATTTTTCTGGATAGCGGGATCAGAATCGTAAAGTCCGTCGACTTTTGTCGCCTTTAAAAGAATCTCGGCCTGAATTTCCTGGGCCCTGAGAACCGCTGCCGTATCGGTGGTAAAGTAAGGGTTGCCGGTGCCGGCTGCAAATATCACCACCCGCCCCTTTTCAAGATGGCGAATCGCTCTTCTGGAGATAAAAGGCTCTGCCACCTCGTGCATGGATATGGCAGTCTGCACACGGGTCTGAATTCCTTTGCGCTCTAAAGCATCCTGTAAGGCCAGGCTGTTGATTACCGTGGCCAACATCCCCATACGATCGGCGGAAACCCTATCCATACCGAAAGAAGCGGCGGAAACGCCCCTGAAAATATTGCCGCCGCCGACAACGATGGCAAGCTGAACCCCGAGGTCAAATACCGAACGAGCCTCTTCAGCCACATACTTTATCATGTCCGGGCTTATGCCGAAGCTTTGATCTCCCATCAAAGCTTCACCGCTTAATTTCAACAGAATCCTATTATATTTAGGGCGTGTCAAAGTCTAAAATTCTCCTATTTTGTATCTTACAAACTGTTTGATGGATATATTTTCCCCTATCTTTGCAATTACATCGTTTATTAGATCCGCAACCGTAATATCGGGATTGCGAACGTATTGCTGATTCAACAGACAGCTTTCCTTAAAATATTTTTCCAATTTGCCGTCAACGATTTTGTCGGCAATATGTTCCGGCTTGCCCATCTCCAGGACCTGAGCCCGATAGATTTCCTTTTCTTTGCTGATTATTTCTTGGGGAACATCTTCGGGTTTGATCCCCACAGGGTTTGTGGCGGCGATATGCATGGCGATATTTTTGGCAAATTCTTTAAAATCTTCGTTTTTAGCAACAAAATCGGTCTCACAGTTAACTTCAACCAGCACCCCCAGTTTGCCGTCCATATGAATATATGACTGGATGATCCCTTCCGCCGTTGTTCTTCCCGCACGCTTGGCAGCAGTTGCCAGGCCTTTTTTTCTCAAAAAATCGATTGAGCTGCTAATGTCGCCGCCGCACTCGGAAAGGGCTTCTTTACAATCCATGATGCCGGCACCGGTTGTCTCACGAAGCTGTTTAACCATTGCTGCGCTAATTGTCGTCATCGCTATTCTCCTGTCTTTTCCGCTTCAGTCTCATCTTTTGATTCTTGACTACCATCATCTTCGGAGGCCACAGCATCTTGGGCAGCTACCGGTGTTGACCGTCTGATTATTTCTACAACAGGACCCTTAGAACCATCTTCAATAACTTTGCGTTCACCCGGTTTTAGATCTTCACCAACGGCTGTTATCTCGGGCTCAACTTCGACCTCCTTATCAGCCTCGGCCTGCTGTTTTTCCTCCAGCCGTTGCCGGCCTGCACTGCAGGCCTCAGCAATTCTGGAAGTAATCAGCCGGATTGCGCGTATGGCGTCATCATTGCCGGGTATAATGTAGTCGATTTCATCAGGGTCACAATTGGTATCGACGATTGCAATAATCGGTATGCCCAGCCGTCTGCCTTCCCGAACTGCAATAGCCTCGTTCTTGGGATCAACAACAAAAATAGCCCCGGGAAGTCCGTTCATGTTACGAATACCGCCAAGGTTGTTGTCTAACTTCATGCGTTCCTTTAATAGCTTCAACCTCTCTTTTTTAGGAAAAAGATTGATCGACTCGTCATTCTGGATGTTATTAAGATAGTTCAGACGATCTATGCTTTTTCTTATGGTTTGAAAATTCGTCAGCATGCCGCCGAGCCATCGGTTGTGAACGTAAAACATCTCGCATCGATTCGACTCTTCATAAATGGAATCACGGGCCTGCTTTTTGGTCCCTACAAAAAGGAGCGGCTTGCCGCCTGCTACCGTATCAACGACAAAATCATATGCCGTCCGAAACATGCGAACGGTTTTCTGAAGATCTATAATATAAATACCGTTCCTTGCTCCAAAGATGTAAGGTTTCATCTTGGGATTCCAGCGCTTTGTCTGATGTCCAAAATGAACTCCGGCTTCAAGGAGTTCCTTCATTGTAATATAAGCCATTTGTTTCTCCTTATCTTAAAAGGTTTAGCCACCGCCTTCTTCAGCCCTGATTCCGACCCCGCCGTGCGAAACACGCGAAGCACCTGGAAACAGGTCCAAAGGCGTGAGAATTGATTTAAACAGATCTATTTAACAAAATAAATGTTCATTCGCAACATATTTTTACCCGAAAATATTTTTTATCTCTTATTAATAACCTCGGGGAAAAGGGCTTCAGGGTTTTTCAAAAAAGGTGGTATCCTGATCGTCTGCCATGGCATTTCACGGTGACCCAATATTTATGATTGCTGCCGAAACGTTTTACAACTTCTCGAATAATTTGACAAATCATAAATATTGGGTCACCCTTAGACAGCGTAGTTGATAGCGCCTTTTTTGAAAAATTCTGAAGCCCGACGATTTTCTAAACCTTAACTTATTGAGAAGTTACCATTTTACTACAAGTGAACTCCACCATTTATTGAAAAGTTACGACTTCTTTTGCATCTGGACGATACGATCCCATCCGCTGTAATCTTTCTTAAAAACGACTTTTTCATAGTTCCCGCATCTGTCAATAGTCTTTTTAACCTCGGTTTTCTGATCATGGCCTATTTCCAGTATCAAACTGCCGCCAGGGTTCAGATAACGGTATGCGCTATCAATAATAAGTCTTAAACACAAAAGACCGTCTTGGTCACCGTCCAGGGCTACGATCGGTTCAAATTTGTAAATTTCAGGCTGAAGGCGGCCGATAGCCCGGGTTCGGATGTATGGGGGATTCGATATAATCATATCAAATCGATGTCTGTCATCGCTAAGAGGCGCCAGCCAGTCACCGCAAAAGAAATCAACAGCTTTATCCAACCCATGACGCCCGGCATTCTCTTTGGCCAGTGCAACCGCTTGAAGTGAACGGTCGGAAGCAAAAAAAAGATGCTCTGTGCTCTGGGATGCAAGCGCCAAAATTATTGCTCCCGACCCTGTTCCCAGCTCTAATACCCGCCGGGACTTATCCTTTGCGTTTTGCTTTGAATCCCGGTGTAAAACAGATATGGCGGCCTCGACCAGACATTCAGTTTCAGGTCGCGGAATCAGTACATTTCTGGTCACGATAAAATCCATGGACCAGAACTCTTTGACACCCACAATATATGCAACCGGCTCCCTTTTAACTCTCCTTTTTATCAGCGCTTTGAAGCGCTTGAGTTCGTCGCTGCAAAGCGGTTGGTCATACCGCAAATACAGATCTATCCGCGTTAATTTTAAGATGTGGGCGAGAAGTATTTCGGCAGTAGCTCTGGGGCTGTCGATGCCATGGGACTTAAAATAGGAAGTTGTCCACTTGAGGAGCTTTACGATGTTCCATGGGGTAGCCCCGGACTCAGAATGATGCTCCATTTTGTAATGCCTGGGACTGGTAGTGGGTGGTAAGCTTTTCAATTACTTCGTCAATTTCACCCTGCAGTATAGATTCCAACTTGTAAAGCGTAAGGCCGATGCGGTGGTCGGTAACCCTGGCCTGAGGAAAATTGTAGGTCCTGATTCTTCCGCTTCTGTCTCCATCTCCTATTTGACTTTTGCGCTCTGCGGATCTTTTTTGGTCCTGCTCTTTGGTCATACGATCAAGAATGCGAGCACGCAGAACTTTCATCCCCTTGTTCTTGTTTTTCAATTGGGATTTTTCATCCTGGCAGGTCACCACTATGCCGGTCGGAAGATGGGTCAATCGTACCGCTGAATCGGTTGTATTTACGCTCTGGCCACCCGGACCGCTTGAACGAAACACATCGACTTTAATCTCATTAGGGTCGATTTTAAGTTCGACATCTTCAGCTTCAGGCAGAACTGCAACCGTAACCGCAGAGGTATGTATCCGCCCTTGAGCTTCGGTCGCCGGAACGCGTTGGACACGATGAGTACCGCTTTCATATTTGAGACGGCTGTACGCCCCCTTGCCGTGAATCATGGCGATAATCTCTTTTAGACCACCGACACCGGTTGGGTGATGGGTCATGACTTCAACTTTCCAGCTCTTTTTCTCAGCATATCTGCTGTACATCCTGAAAAGATCGCCAGCAAACAGACCGGCTTCTTCTCCGCCGGTACCTGCCCGTATTTCAACGATAACATTCTTATTGTCATTCGGATCTTTTGTCAGCAGCAGTTCCTTAAGATCGTCTTCAAGTCGGCTTTTTCGAGACTTTAGAGTGTCTAACTCAGTCCGCGCCATCTCTTTAATATCAGGGTCAGAGTCTTTTAAAAGCTCTCTGCTGTCATCAAGCTCTTGCAGGGTTTGTTCGTACGTCCTCAGAACTGTTACAACCTTACTGAGATCTGAATGCTCACGGCTATAATGCTGGTACTTCTCCCGATCCTGCAAAATGCTGGGATCACTCAAAAGCTTTTCAAGTTCCAAAAAGCGATTTTCAACGCCTTTTAATTGCTCATGCATGCGTTACAAGCTCTAAATGGATGTTTTTGTGTAGTGGCTGTCGGGTCTTTAAGCGATTTCTATCTGATGACGAACAAAAGATGCCGGTTGGAGCGTTGCGGAAATCCCGTTTCAACGGGGATACTGGATGCTGGAAAAAGTGCATTAAAAATCAAACAATTAACAAAAATTCAGCACCCAGCATCAATCACTCAGTGCACAACAGTATCAAGTTGTCATTTGTTTTGGTTCTGGAACTTTTCATATTTCCTGCGGAAGCGCTCAATGCGTCCGGCTGTATCAATAAGTTTCTGTTTGCCGGTGAAAAAGGGATGGCATTTTGAACAAATCTCCACTCGAATGTCAGCTTTTGTCGAGCCGGCCACCAATACATTGCCACATGCGCATTTGGCGGTTGTCTCCACATACTCAGGGTGAATGTCCGGTTTCATATAGTATCTACCTCCTATTAGGCATTCATGGAATTTAAAAAAGTTATATTATCTTTGGTTCCGTTCATTTTATCAAGCAGAAACTCCAAACTGTCAACAGGGTTCAACGAAGAAAGAAGTTTTCTTAAGATCCAGACGCGCATCAGTGTATCCTCATCCAGCAGGAGCTCTTCTTTGCGTGTACCGGATTTTTTGATATCAATTGCGGGGAACACCCGCTTATCGGCAAGTCTTCTATCCAATTGCAGCTCCATATTACCGGTGCCTTTGAATTCCTCAAAAATAACTTCATCCATCCGGCTTCCCGTATCTACAAGGGCCGTTGCAATAATGGTAAGGCTTCCGCCTTCCTCAATATTGCGTGCTGCCCCAAAAAATCGTTTGGGGCGCTGAAGCGCATTTGAATCAACCCCACCGGACAGAATCTTTCCACTGGGAGGCATAACCGAATTGTATGCCCGCGCCAGTCTGGTAATACTATCCAGCAGAATAACGACATCTTTTTTGTGTTCCACCAATCGTTTGGCCTTCTCAATCACCATTTCGGCAACCTGAACATGCCTTTCTGCAGGTTCGTCAAAAGTGGAACTTATCACTTCTCCGTTAACAGACCGCTCCATATCTGTTACCTCTTCGGGCCGCTCATCAATCAGAAGCACAAACAGGACAATATCTTTATGATTGGCACTGAGGCTGTTGGCGATCGCCTGCAACAGCATTGTTTTTCCGGACCGGGGCGGTGAAACTATCAGTCCCCTTTGTCCGAATCCAATGGGGTTCAAAAGATCCATGATTCTCATGGAATAGTTATCAGATTCGGTTTCAAGCAGTACCTTCCGGTCAGGATAAAGCGGTGTCAGGTTATCAAAAAGAATCTTTTCCCTGGCCACTTCCGGATCTTCATAGTTTACGGCTTCGACCTTTAAGAGGGCAAAATATCGTTCCGTCTCTTTGGGCTGGCGTATCTGTCCGGATACAGTATCACCTGTCCTTAAGTTGAAACGGCGAATCTGAGAAGGCGAAACATAGATATCGTCCGGACCCGGCAGGTAATTGTAATTCGGTGCCCGCAGGAATCCAAATCCGTCCGGCAGGATTTCCAGAGTACCTTCCCCAAATATCAGGCCGGTCCTTTCGATCTCCGCCTGAAGCAAAGCAAAAATAAGCTCCTGTTTTCTCATTCCGGCGGCGCCGTCAATTTTGAATTCTTTTGCCAAAGTGGTCAATTCTTTGATTTTCTTGCTTTTAAGTTCAACAATATTCATTTCAATTTGCTCCGCTGAAGATTGATCTTATGTTTTTCCATTCTTTATCGGATAAAATTTGCATCTGCTGGTTTTCAATATAACAAACCGGATCCTTGGTAGCTGCAACTGGAGTTTGTGCGTGTTACATGAATTTAGCTTGAAGGTTGCTGGTATTCTCCGATAGGCGGGATCCTAAAGGCGTGTTCCTACCTTATAAGTTAGCTTTTTATATCATGATTTTATGCCTGTCAAGCGCTTTCACCCCATTTTTTGCGTGTTTTTGATATAATTTTTTGTAGAAAAGATCAACCGACCTTATCAGCTTTTTAATATTATCGTCATTTTTTATTATAAAATCAGATTGTTGAGCTTTTTCATCATCCGTCATCTGAACATCTAAAAGGTCTTTGGCTTCTTTTTTGGAAATGCTGTCGCGCTCCATGAGCCTTTGAACCCGCAACTCGCGTTCTGCACTGATCAGAACGACCACATCAAAGCGGTCTTGAATTCCGAGTTCAAAAAGAAGGGGAACCTCTACCACCACAAAGCGCTCACCTTCCTTTCCGGCTTGCGCCATCTTAAGTTGCACGAGTTTCGTTATCGCCGGATGAACGAAACGTTCCAGCGCCGACCGGGCAGCATCATCGCCTGTAATAATCCGGCGCAGCTTAGAGCGATTCAAAGCCCCGTCCGGCAACAACACTTTCTTTCCAAAATAGTTAATGATGTTTTTGAAGGCATCAGTTCCAGGAGCTACGACCTCCCGCGCTAAGGTGTCGGAACTAATTACATTTAAACCCCACTCTTTTAACCGGCGACAAACAGAAGTTTTACCGGACCCGGCACCGCCTGTAACGGCTATTTTTATAATATTTGTCGTTGTTGCTCCCATAAATTTGAATTCATCACGTTTTAGGTTTTAAGTTTTAGGTGTTAGGTTGTAATTTTATTCTCTATTTACATATACTTCAGCAGTCGGGAAGTTTTTTCCTTAATGCTTAGTGAATTAGCGAAATGGATGATCAGATTTTTAAGCGTGTGCTGTTTGAGTATATTAAGGATCGTTAGAAAGAACAGGCATATTGCCAAAAGATGCCATCGCAAGCGATCACCGGTCGTTCAGCAAAATTATTAATATTATTGCAAAAGCTTCTGTTCTTTCTTTACGAACCTTTATATACGAGTTCACACGGTTTAAAATATGATTATCCATTGAGCGGTTTTACAGCTAAAACTCCCCGATTTCTCACATAATTAAAAGTGCTAAACAATTAATTTGACCTAAAAATGTTGATATTAAGCATACTGTCTTGTAACGTCAAGACTATAACCTTAATTGAGTTAAAACTCAATTTGTCAGTTGTTTGTTGTCCGTTGTCAGTTGTAAATCTAACTCGATTTATCCGGCGTTATGATAACGCTTTGGCTGAAGATCTATAAATCAGGTTCTTCTCCAGGTTAGTTGGAGAAAGCCTGGTAAATTTTCAGCGTAAAGTATC
>JACNIG010000463.1 GCA_014383215.1 Candidatus Desulfatibia vada
TATATATTAGGGAGATTCCTTTGACAGGCTCAATAACTGTGACCGCATCAGTCAGCATGGGATGCGGAGAGCTGATATTAAAAAATGCGAAGCGACTAAAGTAGAACAAAAGCTTGGAGTCAGACGCCTAAAATTGTGCGGTTTTGGAAGTTTATCCGTACTTAGAACTTCTTTAATTGTATAGGAAGTCACACCCTTCACTCGGCGCTGCTCAAACTCAGCGTTGACTCATAACAAATAAAGGAGTGTGCCATGAGTGAGAAAAAGATTATGGGGGCATGGAACGAATGGGGCAAGTTGCGTGAAGCGGCTCTTGGTTATGTGGATGATTTGGCCGAACCCGAATATATCCCTGCACTCATCTGGGTGTCTGAGGAAGGGAAAAAGGCCTTACGAAACAAACCAGGGGAACTGGTACGAGAAGCCTTTCCTGAGATAGCGAAAAGGATCAATCATACGATTGATACGCTGGAACGTGTTCTTAAGGAAAACGGGGTCACAGTTCACCGCACTAAACCTATTCCAGATGGTTTTGATGAAGAGAAAGCATATCTGAAGGATGTACAAAAAGGCAGTTATACCATCGGAGGCGCAGATTTCTTCAGAGTGTTAGGGACACGGGTGCTTCTTTTGAATTCGTTTCATTTGCCATTTAGGCGAAACAACATATGGTCTGTCCGCAGAATGCTTGAACCTATCCTTGAAAACAGCAACGCCACCTACTTTGCAACGCCACCGCCATCTCCACACTATACCCGAGATGAACTTTACCTTGAAAACGGAGACATCATGATCGATGGACATAACGTTTATGTCGGCATGTCGGGGAATGCCACCAGTCCGAAAGGAGTGGCCTGGTTAAAGCAGTTGCTCGATGATGACTATCGCGTCCACACGATTCGCCTCAAGCCCAATCTCTTCCACCTTGATTGGCTGCTTACCCTTAACCGTCCCGGCCTTCTCACCTATTGTCCCGAGGCCTTGATCGACCCCCTTCCTGAACCACTGACCCGGTGGGATAAAATCGAAATTAGACCTGATGAAGTGGCCGGGGCAAACAATCTGAGCATTGACGAAAACACCATTGTAGTTGCCGAGCATCATACACGTATTGCCGAAGCCTATGCCAAAAAGGGGATGCAGGTTATCACTATTCCGGCGGAGGAGACGATCGATTATGGTTCCGGACCGCGATGCCTTACCGGTATTCTGCGACGCGATCCATAAAACGCAGCATATTTGGAGATTTAGCCAACCACGCCATTCAGGCGACACTTGAATACTGCGCCTGATGGCCAGCGTTCGGTCTAATAGGAAGGAGAAATCCCGTGTCAAAGTTTGACAAATATACTCAAATGGCAAAAGAGCTTAAAATAGCCAACGCCGGGATTATCACTTCTGATGAAGTCTATTTTGATATCAGAGCCATATTGAAGTGCAGATGGGGTTGTGAAGATTTTTTCAATCAAACAATAAAATGCAATACAAGGAATACATCATATCAGGAACGAACTGAAATGATAAAAGCATACGACAATATTCTCTTTCTTCATTCCCATGATGCAAGAGAACTAAGTCATGCGGTTCTTAAGATTGAAAGAGCGGCATTCCTCGATGGGCACTATCTCTCTTTTGGGGTAAGATATTGCAATTTATGTAAAAGCTGCGCGGTCGATCAGGGTAAATCCTGTCCAACCCCAGAGAAGGTAAGACCCTGTGATCAAAGTTTTGGTATTGATGTTTACAAAACAGCGAGGAACCAGGAGTTACCATGCAATGTACTTCAAAACAAGGAGGATATTCAAAACCGATACGGATTTGTTTTTATCGAATAAAGGAGGGACTATCGATGGAACAGTCAACTGAGTTGAAGGAGCTCTACCTTCGAAGCTGCGAGGCACAATCAAGTGGTGATTATTCATTTTTCGAACGCCACTTCTCGCAGAAAGATGGCGTACTCGCCATTGGCACCGACCCAATGGAATGGTGGGCCGGTTACGCCAGCATTACCAGGGTGTTCAAGGCCCAGCTGAAAGAAACGGGTGGTTTTCAAATCCTTGCAGACACCCCCCAGGCCTATAGTGACGGTTCGATCGGTTGGGTGGCGGGCCAACCCACGGTCAAACTCCCGGATGGCACAGAAATGCAGCTCCGATTGACCGCGGTCTTTCAAAAGGAGCATGATGACTGGAAAATCGTCCAGTGGCACGTTTCCACTGGAGTTGCAAACAAGGATTTGATTGGCGAGACGCTAACGACCCAATAGCAGTGAAGACGGATTAGAATCAAGCGTCTGCTGTCGTCTTTAGCTGCGGGAATGGCAAGGACATATGGCCGGCATAATCTGGTTCACGGTGATAATAGGCAAACCCTTCACGCTGCAATATGCTCGAGCCGACTTGCCGCAGGAACGATGGTACGATGAAGCGTTGTTTCGCAATACCCGGTTCATAGCTATTTTCTGGGGAGTGCTGCTTTTGATTCCGACGACTTTCAGCACATTCCGATACTTCTATCCTGGTACCCTGCCGGATCGTTTCTATTTCGGGCTCAGCCTGTCCTGCATCATCTTCGGCGTAGCTTATACTACATACTTCAAGCGCATGAAGCGAAAGCAGCGCGAACAAGGTAAGAAAGGGGGTCAGAGCTAAAACCTAAAATATTCGTCTAACCCGTAGCACCAGCCGACGCTCGTACCTCGTGCGGCTGAAGATCGGTTTAGGTTTCGAAGGAGTTATCAATGTCCGAATTAACTTTGGTAATTGGAAATAAGAACTATTCGTCCTGGTCTCTCAGACCCTGGATATACATGAAAAATAAGAGGATAAAGTTCACAGAAAAACGCATAGCATTATATATGGAAAATACAACGAAGCTCTTAGAGCCATATTTTTCAGGTTATAAAGTTCCAGTGCTGATAGATGATAACTTGGTAATATGGGATTCTTTGGCAATATTTGAATACCTCGCAGAAAAATACCCGGACTGCAATGGATGGCCAAATAACCCAAATGCAAGGGCAACGGCAAGATCAGTTAGTGCTGAGATGCACTCCAGTTTTTCCGCATTACGGAACGAATTGCCGATGAATTGCCGCAAAAAGTTTAGCCATTTCACTCTTTCATCCGAAGTTCTATATGATATTGAAAGAATAAAAGAGGTCTGGCGATACTGCAAAAAGACTTACGGACAAAAAGGACCTTGGTTGTTCGGGGAGTTCTGTATCGCTGATGCAATGTTTGCACCGGTAGTAATACGCTTTACAGGATACGGTGTTCCACTGGAAGGTTTGGAAAAGGATTATGTTCAAACAGTAATCAATAACACATTCTTAGCTGAGTGGATTGAGGCTGGTAAGCAAGAAAAAGAAATATTAGAAATTGCCGAGGTTAAAATCTAACCAAATGAAAAGCATGGATGTCAGGCCTGACACCCATGCTTTTCAGGGGCTGGGAATTTAACCCTACACATTTAGCATCGTCCTTCAAATGATTAAAATAATCCATATAACCTGCCCGCTCGTGCCTTGCAATGGCACCGCACCGCGGCATCTTCGACAGGCGGG
>JACNIG010000292.1 GCA_014383215.1 Candidatus Desulfatibia vada
AGAATCTTCTGTAGGTTGTCAAACCCCATACTTTAACGATGCGCTAAAGATTTTGGTTTAAATCAGGGTGCGAAACTTGAGTTAAGTCCCTTCAGATTCATCGGGTCTTAAATGTTCAGGCACAATGACCATCTTTAGAAGGAGCGGTTTTAAAAAGGACCAGCGGATGCCGTCCTCGTAGACCTCTTCCAGATCCCGGATGGCGTCCCAGCAGTTGTGACACGGTGAAACCACAAGCTTGGCCCCGGTGGCAAGGATCTGGTCCCGCTTGACCTTCAGACCGGCATTACGCTCCTGGCGGTAACGGCCGATACCGTTCAGCCCGCCGCCGCCGCCGCAGCAGAAATTGTGCTCACGGTTTGGCGTCATTTCCCGAAAGTCCTCGGAGATATAGCTCATGATTTCCCTGGCGGCATCACTGAGCCCGCCGCTCCTGATATAATTGCACGAATCCTGGTAGGTAACCGGCTCCTTGATCTTTTTGTCCGGATCAATTTTAAGTTTGCCGGTCCGCAGGGCATCGGCAACCCATTCAACATAGTGCAGGCTTTCAACAGGCGGCTTTCCGGTTTTAAGACCCGCCCAGTAAGGCCCTTCCAATACGGTGGCCCGGTAGGCATGACCGCATTCGGTGGCAACCATCTGTTTGGGGTTCAAGCGGTACATGGCGTCGTAAACCGTTTCGACTTGCAGCCTGCATGCTTCCCAGTCGCCGGCGAACATGGCAAGACTCGTCAGTTCCCAGCCCTCACTGGGAACCGTCCAGTTTTCACCGGCCAGATGGAAAAGGACGGCGGCTTCGGCGATATCTTCCGGATAATGCTTGGCCTCTCTGGCGTTAACAGTATAAATAATATCCGCGCCTTTTTTGTCGACGGGAATTTCCAGGCCGGGATAGTCATCCTCCCATTCTTCCCTCATCCAGTCACAGGTTTCAACCCAGTCCTCGACGGTCACATCCATTTGAGCCCTGAAAATTCGGTGCATGCCGGAACCGATCTTCATCTCCCAGGGCACAAACCCCTGGGAGAAGCAAAGACCTCGCAAATAACCGAACATGACACCCATGTCGATACCCATGGGGCAGTACATCCCACAGCGGTTACAGCAGGTGCACTTTGCCCAGGCCGTATCCATGGTCATCTGCATGAACGCATTGTCCACCTTGCCTTTTCGTTTTACGATTTCGCCGAGGGTCGATTGAATCTTATATGATGGGACCTGCTTGGGGTCATTGTTGTTTGCCAAATAAAAAAAGCAGCTTTCAGCACACAAACCGCAGTGGGTGCATATTTCGAGCCATGTCCTAATACGAGACTTGCATGTAGCCCGAATTGTTTCCGCTAAAGCATCGCACTTAACGTCAAGCTGGTTCATCTCTTCGTAATATAGCTTCCCGCTCTTGTCCGACAACAGCTCCAGAAGCGCTTCCCTGGTGTTTATCATTTTTCTATTGCAAAGAGTTCCTTCAGCCATAATTTTTATCCCTTGAGAAAGTTAAAAGTTAAAAGTTACCAGGACAGATTATATCCTTTCATGCCGCCGCGCTTGATGCCGTAATCCATGCCAAGCTGCCCTCTGGATAAAAAGAAAAGCACCATATGAGACAACTTGGTGAAAGGTATGGCGACCAGCATGACCTCTGCGCTCAGAATATGAATGATTAACCAGAACTCGTAGCCCGAGAACTGGTGGTAAGCCAGAAAACCGGTGATAAAGGGTGCCGTTGAAATTGCCAAAAGCAGGTAATCGTAAGCGTCTGTAATAATTCTGACTTCAGGAAGTGCAATGCGCCTGAGAATCAAAAAGACCGCAGATACTATGACGACAATGGTCAAAATATCAGAAACTGTTTCAGGCAGTGTCCAAAAGCTTATCCCCCATTTTTCTTCAAGAATGACATTATGGGCCAGCAAAAAAACGGGGGTTATCAACAGTCCGATATGAAAGATAAAAACTATTACGGTAAATCCCGGATTGTTGCGCCAGCTTCTTGTTCCAAACGGAAATATCCAAAAAATAATGGATCTTATGGCTCCTTTGATTCCATAAGAGAGATTGACCGAGTATGTTACCCTGTCGAGCTTCCAGTCAAGGCCTCTAACATAGAGTACGATACGAAGGACCAAACCGAAAAAGAAAATACTAAAGGCAAGCCATGCCAGAGGACCGGTTACAAACTGATACATTTTCTTCTCCTTTGATAATATTCAGTCGAAATTTGAACAACGCCATCGAAAACCGTATGTCTATTCAATTGCAGCTATGTCTTTTGGTGGCATGTACCACACATAACAGGGCCGGAAGTTCGACCCCATTTGATATAATTTTCGTGGCAGCCTTTGCATCTGTTATGAAAAGCGGTTAACAAGGGTATCGGAATGTCTTTGTTAATCTCCCGCTTGTGACAAGTGGCGCACTTGCTGCCTTTACCTTCGTTCCGATTGGAAAACACATAAAAATCATGGTGGCAGACCCGACAGCGCATGATGGTCTCGTGCAAATAGTGGTCAAACCTCACCTGGGGTCGTTGGTGTTGACCGAACTCTCTGCTTTTCAAGTCCATGACCCCTTCCAGGGCCTTTTCCTCCTGGGACCATACTATAGATGCCGCCATGATTCCAACAATAACCAGAATAAAAATAAGACGCGGTTGCTTCATATGTTTCTCCCTGATCACCTATACACCAATTTTGAAGCGACGTTAAGGGAAATCGTCTTTTTCCCAAAACCCGCTTAAACATCTAGCAGCAGTTTGCAATTTTAAACGTGACTGTGACACAAAGTGTGATGTCACAAAGTATTAGCTAATTGTGAGCAATATCAATATTATACAAGCTTGGAAAAATCAACATTTATTTTTCAGCTACCCGCTAAATGCGGCACCCGCAAAACTTGTCAAATTAAGGCGGAAAAACCACATTCGAGCAATCAGGCTTCCTATGCCCAAAATCCCAACATTTCAAACGGTTTGGAGAAAAACGCCTTCTTGACAATACCACCGGTATCCGGTATCTGAATCCAAGTCGTCGGTTGCCGCAGTATGGTTGCTGCTTGATATCCGGCCTTGATGCCAAGGTATTTAATACAGAAGGAAATACCATTGTCTGGATCCAAAAAAAAAGTTCTTGTTATGGGCGGTGGGATTGCAGGTCTTTCATCTGCCCTTGAACTTTCCAAGACGGGTTATATCGATGTTGAGATTCTGGAAAAATCCAGCTTTTTAGGCGGACATGCCATACAGTTTGCGTGCAAAGCCACGGATAGATGTGTGAGCTGTGGTGCTTGCATGGTGGAAGAAAAGCTCAAACAAGCTGTTGAAAATCCGAATATTCATATTTACAGCCGCAGCAGAATCCAAAAAATCACCAAATCCGAAAAATTTTCCATAGATATAATAATCAAACCCGCATACATTGATTCCAAAATGTGCACGGGATGCGGCGTCTGCCTGGATACGTGCCCCTTTGAAGGGTCTGTGATTCGAGGTTTTTCAAAAAACAATATGCCCCTGTATACTATTTGTGAAGACAGCTGCCTGTATTTTAAAGACAAATCATGTGCCAAATGCCAAAAGTTGTGCCCGGAGGGCGCTATCAACCTTGATTCATTAGAATCCTGCCATACCAGCGAGGTGGATGCAATTATAGCTGCCACCGGCTTTCAACCTTACAATCCTGTTAGCAAACCCTATGGGTACGGCTTGTTCGACAATGTGGTTACGAATCTGGAACTTGAACGAACATTGAGGAAAAATAGCACTGCCGCAAGACCTTCGGATGGTAAAGCACCAAGAGATATCGCTTTTATTCAATGTGTGGGAAGTAGAGATGTTGGTTTGAATCACTTGTGGTGCTCTAAAGTTTGCTGTGCGTCGGCTCTTCGCATGGCCAACCTGATAAAGATGCGGCAGCCGGATACGGAAATCACTTTTTTTTACATTGATGTGCAGACTTTCGGTAAGAATTTCCAGGCTTTTTATGACGAGATACAAAAAAACATACGGCAGATCAGAGCCATCCCGGGAGATATTTATCCTACAAGGGATGGCCGATTACAGCTAACCTATTTTGACGGTGCTAAAAGTCAATCCGTTGATGAAACCTTTGATCTTGTGGTTCTTTCAATCGGCCTGATTCCCGGACAGGACAACCCGGACCTGGCCGGACTTTTCAACCTTGAAATCCTTGAAACCGGATTTTTAGCACCTGTCGAAAATGGCACATCAGGAATTTGTGATGGTATCTTCACGGCAGGTACGGTTGAAGGACCGATGAGTATCCCTGAGACAATAGCCCATGCAACCGATGTGTCCTGGAAGGCAATTAAGTACCTGAATCTTGGATGAAAATTGATGAAAAGCTTTAAACTATATAATTGAAGCGGGTTTAAATAAAATTATAGCGTCAAACATATTACCCAAATGGTAAATCCAACATTAATAATCGGCAATAGTTCCTGTGCACTGACGGCTGCAAAAGATCTTTGCAACAATGGAATTGACGTTATCTTAGCTGTTCGCAATGGGGGATGTAATCTTCCCATGCCTTCCGATTCTGAAAATAAGGGAAGAACATCGATCGAAGTTCTTTTAAAAACTGAATTAGTTTCCTGCACCGGAACTGTGGAGAATTTTGAAATTATCCTGAATAGAAATGGTGAAAAAGTGACCCGATCAACGGCAAGCATGATCATCGCCGAAGACCATGTGAGCAAGTCGAATTTTTCATCATATGACCTCAAACCCTCATCCGGCGTCCTCTCCCTTTCCGAGGTTGCAGACCGTCTTAATAATAGTACGGATACGAAAAAAATCCTTGCTAAAGGGGAAAAGGTCGTTTTCCTGTCAGGTTTATACCAAGAAAGTCATCCGGTTATTGTAGAAAAAATAATGCAGTTATCACTAATAATGCAGTCCGAACTCAATGTGCAGACCTATATACTGACAGGGAATCTCAAGGTTGCCGGCAACGGTCTTGAAGCGCTGTATCTGAAAAGCAAAGCAAACGGTGCAATTTATTTAAAATTTACGGATTCAAGGCCGGATATACGGCAAAAAGAGGATGGAAAAACTTGTATAGCGTACCAGGACGAAATAACCGGCCATCAATTTACGCTGACACCGGCTATTACAATTGTTGATGAAACCATCTTTGCCTCTGATTACCTCGGTGTCCTGGCGGAGATCTTACGTCTGGACAGGGACCGGGAAGGATTTTTGCAAACCGAAAATGTTCACCGCTTTAATGTTTTTACAAATAGAAAGGGAATATTTGTAGCAGGCCCTTCCCGAGCAATTCAATCCCGGGTTGATCAGAACATCGATGCGTCATGCGCTGCAATTGCCAACCTTCAACTGCTTAATAGAGACAACATCGAAACCAAAGATACCGCTGAGATAAATACAGGTACATGTGTACGTTGCCTTACCTGCTACCGAATCTGCCCATACCGTGCAGTTAACATCGATATTAACCCGCAAGTTATTCGGCAAGCATGTGAAGGTTGCGGCATCTGCCTGGCAGAATGCCCAAGGCATGCCATCAGTATCAGAAGCTTTGATAAATCATACATTTTTAAAATAAGCAGCAAACATATTCATAGAAATAAGGTGGGGAAAAAGGCACCTTACATTGTTGCATTTTGCTGCAGCCGTTCCGCAAACCAGGCCATGGAGCTTGCCCGCAGCATGGGGAGCAAACTACCTGAGGGTTTTACGTCTTTTGAAATGCCTTGTGCAGGCAGCGTATCTGTCGAACACATCCTGGCAGCATTTCAAAAGGGTGCGGACGGCGTTTTAATCCTTGCCTGTCATGAAGGCAACTGCCATTCCCAATATGGGAATATTTATGCCCAAAGAAGAGCGGAGTTGCTTAAAGATATTTTAAAGGACATGGGATTTGAAAAAGAAAGGCTTGCTGTGCATACTCTGGCATCGAATATGGGAAAAGAATTTGAAACAGTGGTAACAAAGTTTGAAAAAAGGATATCAGCACTCGGATCAATAATGCAAATTGAACAAAAATCCTGATTTCCGGATGGACACTAGATAGGAAAAAACATGACATCACCCGATAGCATCAATCTCGAGCATTTGAATCATGATCGGTTCAAATCCTGGTCGTTTTCCCAGAATATCTGTACGACATGCGGTATTTGTTCCAGCTCCTGCCCTGTATCGGGAGTGGAAGGATTTGATCCTCGCAAGCTTGTCCGCATGGTAAGACTCGGTTTCGAAGAACAGCTTGTGGAAACCCGATGGCCATGGATCTGCACCATGTGCGGAAAGTGTGCATATGTCTGCCCCATGAAAATAGACATTGCGGACATTGTCAGAGGGATCAGGTCCCTTAGAGATCGAGACCAGGTCCCGGGGATACTCCACAAGGGGCTTGATGCGGCCCTCAAAACCGGCAATAATCTTGCGCTTCCAAAAGAAGATTATCTCTTCATCCTTGAGGATGTTGCAGAAGAAATCGCCGCAGAGCCCGGTTTTGAGGGCTTTAAAGCTCCGGTGGATAAAGAAGGAGCAAATATCCTGACAACGATCCACAACAAACTGGTCAACACCCACACTGAGGATTTGAAGCATTGGTGGAAAATCTTTCATGTGGCAAAGGAAGACTGGACTTTAGTTTCCGAAAACTGGGAGGGAACCAACTGGGGATACTTCACCGGTGATGACACGGCCATGAAGACCTTTATCGGCCGGATCGTGGAACATATGGAACAGCTCAATATTTCCAGTCTAATGTGTCCGGAATGAGGGCATGCTTATCTGGCAACCCGGTACGGGCTGCAAAAATGGTACCCGGACTTCTTCGACCGTTTCAAAGCTTTAACCGTGTTCGATCTACTGACGGACTACATCCGCTCCGGAAGAATCCGGCTTGATAAAACAAAGATAACCCAACGTGCCGCCTACCACGATCCCTGCAATTACGGCCGCAAGTCCCAAGAGCTGTTCGGACATGGATATTACGAGGAACCCCGGTGGATCCTGGATCAGTGTATTTCCGACTGGGTCGATCTCTTTCCCAAAGAAGGCCACCAATACTGCTGCGGAGGTGGGGGAGGAACATTGTTGACCCCCTACCGGGACGAAAGAATCCATTATGCCCGCAAAAAGATGGAACAGATCAAGAGGACCGGTGCAGATATGCTGGTGGTCCCGTGCCACAGCTGCCACAGTCAAATCAAAGCCGCAGCGGAAACGTACGGGATGCCGGATCTACGGATCAAATACCTCTGGGAAGTGGTGGCCGATATTATGATAATAGATTGACCTTGGACAAAATTGAGCATTTTGAAACTGGCTCAGGCTGATAAACCATCTATTTGTTTTTCAGCATTTCACTTATTTTTTTTAATGTGTCTGAATCGGTCTCACTAATTAGATTTAAGATCTTGTTACGTTCATCGCCAAGTTTTGCGTCCACCTTCTCCACGGCTTCCGGCTCGACATCCAGGATCTTACAAATGGTTTTTACCAAATTGGCAGGGGATATCGGTTTTTCCATGGTGATTCGTGGACGCAATCCGGATGTCAAAGCAACGAATTCCTTGACTTGATCACTCCCCATTTCGTCTTGGGCATGGGCAGTAATGACAATCACAGGCAAATTGGCCCACTTTTCCTTTTCTCGCAGCTTGCGAATCACTTTGATTCCGTTCAAACGCGGCATAACCATATCCAGCGTCATTAGATCGGGAGAATATGCCTCTGCTTTTTCCAGAGCATCTATTCCGTCAACGGCAGTTTCAACGTCAAAACCGGCATCTTCTAAACAGGCGGCTAAAAAATTACGAACATCCGGTTCATCATCTACTACCAGAATTCTTTTTTCAGACACATGAGCCATTTTTAATCTCCTTTTAATACCTAAATTGCAATATTCAATAAGCTATATTATTATCAAGCCAAATGTCAACCGTACAGGCGGGTGTTATTAATCATTGAAACTCCCTGCTTGACTTCGACGAGCTCAGTCGAGTCGCTGCAGGGAGTTTCAATGTTGTGGTCAATGCTTAAGATTTGCTAAATTAATCCCGCAAATCCTCTTCTTTACTTGACATACAAAGCTTGTTGGCTTAATAAACCATGTCGTTTTTGATGAATTCGTAAAAAGTTAAATGTTTTACTTTTTACGAAACCATCAACTTTAGCCAGCACTTAACAGGCACAAAATATGTCAATGCCGAAAAGCCATTTATTTTTTGCGGTTTCTAAAATCATGGTTGTCTGCACTTTCTGCATATTTATTTTGAGTATACCCGATATGTCTTCAGCTTTAGACCACAGCGGTCAAAATTCTAAAATCAATGCAGCGCAGCATGCTGACAAAGCGATTGTGCAGCTATATTTTTCCGACAAAGAAAATTCATTCTTAATAGCCGAAGAACGCAAACTGTCTCATGGGACCAATCCGGCCCGGTTCGGCCAAACCATCATCGCAGCCCTGATTCAAGGACCCACGGAAGGGCTTATGCGCACAATCCCGGCAGGGACTAAACTTCTGGCACTTTTTGTTGACCCGGACGGAACGGCCTATGTTGATTTAACGGCAACACTGCGCGATGCTCATCCCGGAGGCATTCAGTCGGAACAGATGACCATATTTTCAATCGTCAACTCATTGATTTTAAACATTCCTGAAATCAAGGCCGTAAAAATTTTGATCGACGGACGCGAATCGATGACCCTTGCCGGCCATATTGATCTGCGTTTTCCCTTTAAGGCCAACATGCTATTGATACGATGAAAAAAATAAGCAACATAGACCGCATACGGAATATCGGCATCATCGCCCATATTGATGCCGGAAAAACCACCGTGACTGAACGCATACTGTACTATACAGGTCGTTCACATAAAATCGGTGAGGTCCATGACGGTGAAGCGGTGATGGACTGGATGCAGGACGAGCAGGAACGCGGCATTACGATTACCTCCGCCGTAACCACCTGCCACTGGAAACAAAAGGAAATACAGATCATCGATACCCCGGGACATGTCGATTTTACAATCGAAGTTGAACGCTCATTGCGCGTGCTTGACGGTGCTATCGGTGTCTTTTGCGCTGTCGGTGGCGTGGAACCCCAGTCGGAAACCGTCTGGAAGCAGGCCGACAAATATCATGTTCCAAAAATTGCATTTGTCAACAAACTGGACAGGATCGGCTGCAATTTCTTTGGAACCGTGGATATGATGAAAGAGAGGCTGAATGCCAATCCGCTGATCACACAATTGCCCCTTGGATCGGAAGACGACTTTACCGGTATCATCGACCTGATCCGTATGCAACAGATTGTCTGGGGGGAAGACGATTTGGGAGAGGCCTATACAACCGAAGAAATTACCCCGGACATTCTTGAAACTGCCGCAGAATATCATGAAAAGCTAATCGAAACCCTGGCTGAAGTTGACGATAAAATTATGGAGGCCTACCTATCCGAAGTCCCGATTGCTCCGGAAGAGATAGTAACCGCCATCCGCAAAGCGACTATAGACTTGAAACTTGTTCCGGTTTTGTGCGGCAGTGCCTTGAAAAACAAGGGCATACAACCGCTTCTAGACGCCATAGTGCAATTCCTTCCAAGCCCGATCGACGTGCCCCCCATGAAAGGGACGCACCCGGAAACAGGAGAAATCATTGAATGCCGGGCTAAAAGTACCGCTCCGCTGGCTGCGCTTATTTTTAAGGTAGCTCTGATGGAAGGAAGGAAACTCTCCTATGTCAGAATATACAGCGGTGAATTGCAGGCCAAATCAAATGTGTACAATCCCGGTCGCAAAATACATGAGAAACTCGCCCGCATCTTAAGGATACATGCCAACAAGAGAGAGCGTATCGAAACAGCCGCTGCCGGTAGTATTGTCGGAGTTGTCGGCTTAAAAGATTCTTCGACAGGCGAAACCCTGTGTTCAAGCGATCAACCGGTTTTGCTTGAAAAAATGGATTTTTTCGAACCGGTCATCTCTGTGGCCGTGGAACCTAAAACCCATACTGACGAAGAAAAGTTAGATGAGGTCTTGGAAAAATTTATTGCCGAAGATCCGACCTTAAGATTCAAAAAAGATGACGATACCGGGCAGACAATTTTATCCGGCATGGGAGAGCTGCACCTTGAGGTTGTTATCAGCCGCATGCAACGCGAATTCAAAACCAACGTCAATGTGGGCAAGCCCCAGGTCGTCTACCGGGAGACCATTGCCAAGGAAGCGCTTGGTTCAGCCGTATTTGACAAGGAAATCTCCGGGCAGCGCCACTTTGGCGAAGTAAAATTAAAAATGAAACCTCTGCAGCGCGGCAGCGAAAATCGTTTCAAATCTGTAATCAGCGCAGAAACGATACCCGATATTTTTATACCTGTCATCGAAAAAGGGGTGATGGAATCGTTGGAAAGCGGAGCCTTGATGGGCTATCCGGTGGTCGATGTTGAAGCCGTCCTCACCGGCGGCTCCTTTAAGGAATCTCTGGGCACGGAACTGGCCTATACTGTGAGTGCATCCATGGCCTGCAAAACAGCCCTTGCAAAGGGTCAGCCTTTTCTGCTCGACCCGATTATGGATGTAAGCGTCTATGTTCCGGAATCTTTTATGGGGGATGCCATCGGGGATCTTAATGCCCGTGGCGGCAAAATCGAATCGATTGAGCACAAAAAGGGCCTGCAGGTCATCAGGGCCTCTGTTCCTCTGGCCCATATGTTCGGCTACTCAACCGCATTGCGCTCCGCTACCCAGGGCAGAGGAACATTTACCATGCAGTTCTCCCATTTTGACCGTAAATGACAGAGAGGAAAGAAAAATAAGCGTTCGCTTTTTGAAAGCGGGTGAATCGCCACTAAGGCACCAAGGCCGTCACCGGTGAACAGTTATCAGTAAGAAGTGATCAGTAAAGGGAAACTGATAACCGATAACTGATCACTGACATTTGTGTCTTTGTGCCTTGGTGGCAAATATTTTTTGGTTATGGATTTTACTGCTTGTGTGATTGTTCTTTTCCTGTGCCAATTTCTTTCAGCATTTTCTCGATTTTGTCCCTTTTTTCCGGATCATTCATCGTTTCCAAAGCCTTTTGCAAGTGAAAAGCGGCATTCTTAAAATTTGAATCAATTTTGTAATAGATACCCAGGTAATAATGGGCGTAATCCGGCCTGCCCAGCTTACTATAGGTTTCGCCAAGGAAATAATATGCCTCAGAATATTCAGCGTTTATTGAGATTAGCTTCTCAAATGTTACTGCGGCTTCCTTAAGCCGTCCCGTTTCTATTTGAGTGCGTCCCAAATAGAAAAGTCTTTGGGGACTGTTGGGGGCAAAACTTTCGGCAGAATGCAGAAGATTCAATGCTTCCTGATAACGGCCATCCAGAAAATATATGCGTCCGAGATCACTTATGATATAAGTATCAAAAGCATTTTTTTCCAAAGCTGCTCTCAGGTGGTCAATGGCGCTATTGCGGTTGCCGGTCTTTGCCAGAATTAAGCCGTAACCGTAATGCGCCAGGGGATTTTCAGGACTTTTTTTTACATCTGATTCAAACCGTCTCAAGGTCGCATTTTCATCACCGTAAGCAGCAACCAACCAGGTATGAGTTCTATCAAATGGGTAAGGATTGATGTTGGCATAAACTTTTTCATGTTTTGCAAGCCACATGTCAATATATACCATTCGAGCTTCTGAAGCCGGGTGGGTTTGCAAATACGTTGGGATTTGTTTTGAACCAAACCACTGCCGGCTTCGCATTTTGTTCAAAACTACGAGCAACCCTTGGGAGCTATACCCGGCGCGGTTTAAATACTCAAGCCCGATCTGGTCCGCCTCAGATTCATCATCGCGGCTGTAAGCAAGTGCAACTGATTGACCGGCCGCAAGGGTCCCCACGGTTACTGCACTGGCCGCCTCCGCGGCCCCACCGCTGCCCAGCAGCACACCGGCGACAACACCGGCAAGTGTTGCCATGCCAATTTTTTTGGACCTCCCGATTTTTTTGGAGATATGACGTAAAGACACATGCGCAATTTCATGGGCAATTACGCCCGCCAACTCTTCCTCGTTCTCCATTGCCTCAATCAATCCGCTGTTGACAAAAATATGTCCCGCCGGAGTGGCAAAAGCATTATAACTATCTTCTTTGATTACATAAAAATGATAAGTGAACGGCTGCGGGGGAAGAACCGAAACAATTTTTTGACCGACATCGTTCACATAGTCCACAATGATCGGGTCTTTAATTACTTGAAATTGACTGAAAACTACCTTCAAAAACTCCCGGGACAGTTCTTCTTCCTCTTTGACGCTTATACCCTCGGCCACGGGAGGGAAAAGTATAGCGGTGACGAATATCAATATGGTACAAATCGCAAATAAACGCCTGTAAAATTTCATGTAAACCTCTGCCGCCTATATAGTGACCGAACGGAAAGTCATGTTCAGGCAAAATCCTAAAACTAATGGTTCGTTTCCTATCATAGCTTATATCCTTTTCAAACATCAAGTTTTATGCTAAAAATACCGACCATGACAAAGACTATATGCATCGCCAACCAGAAAGGCGGGGTCGGCAAAACTACCACAGCCGTAAATCTGTCTGCAGCGCTGGCTGTCTCAGAAAAAAGAACACTGCTGGTTGACTGCGATCCCCAGGGCAATGCAACTACCGGGCTTGGCCTCGATAAATCCAATATTAATAATACCTTATATCATGGTCTGATTGGGGAAGTTGCTGCCAAAAACCTCATTGTGAACAGCGACATTGAAACCTTGAAGATCATTCCTTCACGCGTGGAACTAATCGGTTTTGATGTCGAAATGATGTCACAGCCAAAACGAGAAATGATTTTAAAGAATCTTCTTGCCGAGCTAAAAGATTCGTTTGAATATATTATTATTGACTGCCCTCCCTCCTTGAGTCTTCTGACGGTAAACGCCCTGACGGCTGCCGATTATATGCTGATACCTCTGCAGTGCGAATTTTACGCCCTGGAAGGGCTTGGACAGCTCTTGCGAGCCATGAAACGCATCAAACACAATCTGAATCCAAAATTAAAAATTGCCGGGATTCTTCTAACCATGTATGACAAAAGGACCAACCTGTCCCGGCAGGTCGCTGAAGATGCCAAAAAATATTTCAAAAACCTGGTATTTAAAACCATTATCCCCAGAAACGTCCGCTTGGGAGAAGCGCCCAGCTTCGGAAAACCAATACTTTTTTATGACGCCACTTCGGTCGGGGCTATAAGCTACTTTGAGCTGGCAAAGGAAATTATGAACCATCACTCGAAAGCAAATTCATGAAAAAAGGTGAAAGCAAAAAAGGGAGCGGCTCGGGTTCAAAGCAAACCCCGAAAAGGGCTTTGGGCAGAGGCCTGGATGCCCTCATTCCCAAAATCGAAGGAATTGAAAACCTTTCAAAAGAATATTTCCAGTGCGACATTGAGTTGATCCGTCCAAACCGCTACCAGCCCCGCCTCAGGTTCCCTGAAGATGAACTGGAAGAACTGTCGCGCTCCATCAAAGAACAGGGCATTATACAACCTCTTCTGGTCAGAAAGGACCATAATGGTTATGAACTGGTCAGCGGTGAAAGACGCCTGCGGGCTGCCAAAAAGGCCGGGCTGAGTCAGGTACCCGTGCTCGTAAAGTCGGTCACGGATACTGAACTGCTGGTGATGTCCATCATCGAAAACGTACAGCGGCAGGACTTAAATCCCCTGGAAGAGGCCGAAGCCTACTACCAGTTGATTAACGAATTCGATTTTACCCAGGACCAGGCCGCCGAACGCATCGGTAAAAGCAGGTCTGCTATTGCCAATTTCTTGAGACTCCGGCAGTTGCCCAAACCTATCAAGGCAAGCCTAACGGACGGAACATTAAGTATGGGGCATGCCAGGGCTTTACTGGGTGCCGAGACACCGGCTCAACAGAACACTGCCTTCAGGTCCATTGTTGCCAGAGGACTTTCGGTCAGGGAAGCCGAACGCCTAATCAAACGTTTAAAATTACAGAAAATAAAAACGAAAAGGGCTCCGACCGATTCCGAACAAAGATACTTTTTAAGTTTGGCGGAAGATCTTTCCCGCCGCTTCGGCACCCGGGTACAGATCAAAAAGCAAGGGCAGAAGGGTACGCTTGAAATCAAATTCTACAGTGATGACGACCTTGACCGGGTATTGGGCCTGCTCAAAAAGATCTAACCCTGCGGAAAGCCGATGATACCCCATCTTCGGCGTTGTCAAGGGTTCGCAGTAGTGCACTACGGCTGGTACCCTTGACGCCTTGAATCTGGGGCATCCTCGACTTTCGCTCAATTAGGGTCTAACCCGGATTTCTGCGGAGCGATTTTATATGTCGATACACATTATCATCGATGGCTATAATTTGATCCGCCAATCCAATTTTTTCAGCCCCATCGACCGCCGGGACATGCAACTCGGCCGGGAAACCCTCATTGAAACTCTGGCAGCCTATAAAAGAATAAAAGGCCATAAGATCACCGTCGTCTTTGACGGAGTCCAAGCACCTTCTTTTTTCCAATCCAGAGGCCAGATTAAAGGCATCAAGGTTAAGTTTTCCCGCAACGACGAATCGGCCGACACCGCCATTAAGAGGATGGCCGCCCGGGAAAAGGAAAAAGCCCTGGTTGTCAGTTCAGATCTTGATGTTATGAATTTTGCTGCATCCGCAGGGTATGCCACCATAGACTCTTTAAATTTTGAAGAAAAAATTGCAATGGCAACCTATATGGATACCAAAGGAATTGAACAAGAAGACGAAGGCGGCTGGGCGCCTACGACCAAAAAAAAAGGGCCTCGCAGACGGCTTTCCAAAAAAAAGCGCAAGAATAGAATTAAAATTCAAAAACTATAAAGAATCCTGGTTCAGAGGACCAGTCTTTGGTTTGCCCCTGCCGCAGATCCCGGTTGTTCACGGGGAAAGGGGCTGTTTTCCTGCAAGTTGGACAAGTTTGAAGTGACTAAAGTGAGCTAAAGTGCCTAAAGTTATGGAGTCGCTTCGCTCCGCTGATTTTATATAATTGACAGAATTCCTTAACTTTAGCTCACTTTAGCTCACTTCAAACTTTAGGCACTTTTAGGATTTTCGGCAGAGCCAGATATCTCTGACCTGGCCCAAAAGACCAGGTTTTTCAAAACTAGATAAAGTTTCATTGACGTCAGGGTTATTATCTGCTACTCACACAGCGACTCGGACATTGTGCTGAATCCGGGTTGTAAGAGGAAAAGGGGCCCGAATCAACGTAATGGAACCAGAAGCTGAAGCTGAATGCGTGATCTCTTGAATTGGTAACTTGTATTTGTATCTCGATTTGTACTTCTTGCCGGCATAATGCCTAAATTTGACCTGCACCTGAATCGATTATAGCGAACGGTTGAGTACCGGCTCCTTTTTCCTCTCTTTCTGCATTTATGAAGGCCAACCCGACTCGCAAAATATCCGGTTTCAAGGGTCTCAAATTCCACTGCACTATGATATGAAACGTATTTGTGTCATCGACGGACAGGGCGGCGGTATCGGCAGCACCGTCATCAAAAAGCTTAAAGCCTTTTTTGGAGAAAACGTCGAAATTATCGCCCTGGGCACCAATGCCATAGCAACGGCTCAAATGTTGAAGGCCAAAGCCAATCGCGGGGCCTCCGGAGAAAATGCTATTGTGCAAACCGCCGGAAAAGTAGATGTTATCATTGGAACCATTGCCATCATAATGGCGCATTCTATGATGGGAGAGGTGACTCCCAAGATGGCTGAAGCTGTGGCAGACAGCCCGGCAAAAAAGCTGTTGATACCGCTTTCCCAGGAAAATATTGAAGTCGTTGGAATATCCTCTGTCCCGCTCCCCCATCTTATTGAAAACCTTATAGAAGAAAATTTGAAAGACTTTTATCATGATCAAACAAAAGGGCAAGACAAACATGTGTGAAGCGAACGCATACCTGATTCAGGGTGATGAGAAAACATTGGTTATGAAAGCCGTTGATACGATTGAACCCGAAAATGGCGGTGTTAGATTGATTAGTATCTTCGGTGATCAGAAATTCCTAAAGGCCAACATCCATGCAGTTGCACTGGTAGATCACAATATATTTCTAAAAGAACAGGAATAACCGGCCCTTAACGAATAAAGCCGGAACTTCCCATAAGTTCTGTTCCTCCAACCCGGCTACAGGCAATACAATTTGCATAGATGAAAATATTTATTGCCAAAACTGCAGGCTTCTGCATGGGCGTCCGCAGAGCCGTTGAAATGGTTCTGGACGCACCAAATAAACATGAAGGCCCGATATTTACCTATGGACCTCTGATCCATAACCCCCAGGTTCTGAATCTTTTAAAGGAAAAAGGAATATCCATCCTTTTTGAAATTCCGGATCGCGGTTCCGGTACGGTGCTTATCAGGGCCCACGGTGTTCCGCCTAAAGCTAAAGAAGATCTCAAGGCGGCGGGGTTTAAAGTCATCGACGCGACCTGCCCGCGGGTAATAAAAGTCCAGACCATCATCCGCAAACACTCCCAAAAGGGCTATGCTTCGATCATTATCGGAGACAAAAATCACCCGGAAGTTATTGGTCTACTCGGTTTTGCAGGAGAAAAAGGTTGTGTAGTCGACAACCTTGATGACCTGAAATCCCTCCCGTCTTTTGACAGGGCTATCATTGTAGCCCAGACCACCCAGAACACGCAATTTTTTGAAAAAGTAAAAAACTGGGCCGACCGGAAATACCCCCAATATAAAATCTTTGATACCATTTGCGATTCAACTGCAAAACGACAGACCGAGGTAAGGCAACTGGCCGATTCAGTGGATGCGGTCATTGTCGTCGGAGGCCTCAGCAGCGGCAACACCAGGCGGCTGAAGGAGATTGCGCAACAGACAGGAAAGCCGACATATCATATCGAGTCAGAATCGGAACTCGATTCAAAGGCCCTTTCTGCAGCACAAAATATCGGGATAGTCGCCGGCGCTTCCACCCCCAACTGGGTCATCAACAGAATATACAGAACCCTTGAGATACTGCCGTATACCAAGAAGCAAAGCTGGCGCAGGATGCTTGTTACCATCCAGCGTACTCTCCTTCTCACAAACATTTATGTATCCATCGGGGCCGGATGCCTCTGCTATGCCTGTACCAAACTTCTGGGAATTACCGACTTCTTTCCCCATGTGCTCATATCCATACTTTATGTTCAGTCCATGCACATTTTGAACAATCTGACAGGTACCAAAGCGGACCGCTTCAATGACCCCGAAAGGGCATCATTTTATGATAATAATATGATCCTGCTTTCACTGCTTGCTGTTATTGCCGGCGGAGCCGGCTTAATAACCGCCTATACTCTGGGAGTGATTCCTTTTTTTATTCTTCTGGCCATGAGCATCATGGGTCTTTCCTACAATCGGAGACTTATCCCGGACTGGTTTACCGGCAACAAGTACCGCAGGATAAGAGATGTGCCCGGCTCAAAAACCATACTGATTGCAATAGCGTGGGGAGTCGTCACTGCGCTGCTGCCCTCCCTGTCCGGGCCAAGCAGCATCAGTCCGGGTACGGCAGCCGTCTTTTTGTGGTCGATCTGCCTGGTCTTTGTGAGGACAGCATTTTTCGACCTGCTTGACACGCAGGGCGACCGCATTGTGGGGAAGGAAACTATCCCTTTAATGCTGGGAGAAAAGCGCACGATAAGTTTGTTGAAAGCGATGCTCGTTTTTGTTTTGGCTGCTTTAATAGTATCGAGTGCACTGCACCTGACGTCAAACCTCGGGTTTGCCCTTGCAATCTGCCCCATCTTTGTATTTATAGTGCTTTCAGCCCACCAAAGAGGCCATATGCTGCCCGGGACCCGGCTGGAATTTCTGGTGGAAACCAACTTCGTTATGGCGGGTATTGTTGCATTTACCTGGTCGGCGCTCATTAGTTAAGGAGATATCAATTATGAATCCAAAAAGGCTGCTTATCGTTGGTGGGGTTGCCGGTGGTGCATCATGTGCTGCCAGAGCGCGCAGGCTTTCTGAAGATACTGAAATTATTGTTTTTGAACGCGGACCTTATGTCTCTTTTGCAAATTGCGGTCTTCCTTATTATGTAGGGAACGTCATCACTAAAGAAAGATCTCTCTTTATGGCCT
>JACNIG010000438.1 GCA_014383215.1 Candidatus Desulfatibia vada
ATAAGCTTGAATCGCTGATGTTTTGGAGGTCCAGACCCATCCGCAGCTCAATTTTATATCAGGCACGATCTTGACCCACTGGCCGCAGTCCGTTTCAAATCCCTTATTTTTTTTATCATGCACATACAGGCTTTGCAGCTCCGCCACCGTGGGGAGTCTCCAGTCATCGTACTGGGCCTTAATAGTATAGGGAAAGGTGTATTTGACCCACAGATTTGCTTGTTTCCAGTCTATATCCCCCTGATTGTCGGTTTGTGCCCACATAACCCCCAATTGATGATCCGTCACGGTACCATCGCCGTTATCGACAAACCTATCACCGGCCATTGCAGGTGCACTTATGAGCAGCATGCAAATAATCATTACCAAAACATTTGATAATTTTTCTTTGAACATTTTGCCTTCCTCCCAGGAAGCGTATACTCAAAAAATATAGACCTCGTAAGTTATAGCGTATTATGCTGTAACATTGTGCAGTTCACAAGTGACCGATTATGCCGGTTTGATTTTTTTTCTCAACCGTTCGGCATTCTTTTCATCCCGACACGAGATAACAGGCACCGGCGAACGGCGGAACAGCTTGTCAGCTACCGATCCGACAAAGACGTTTTCCAAATCCGTGCGACCCTTAGTCCCCATGACAACCAGGTTGATGTTTTCTTTAACGATAAGCTTCAACAATTCCTCTGCGGGGTTGCCCACCTTGATGATTGTCCGGATGTTTTCGCGGTTAAAGGAAGAATTTGCCATAAACTGTTCCAGCAGCGCTTGACGCTCTTTGCGGATATCTTCGACATAATGATCGCCGTTCACATCATAGCCCAGGGATACAATTTTGCCGACGGCGGCGACATCCCGTGAGTTGATTATGCTTCCGATAATCAGTTGGGCATTAAAGCTTTGGGCAATTTTTACAGCATAATTGAAGATACCCTCTGAATAGGGAGTAAAAGCGAGAGCTACCAGTATTTTTTTTATATCATCCATGATCTTTTCCTAATTTTTAATAACAAAACACTGCCAATGTGCCGGGGACTATTTTAGTCTAAGCAGCAGATACAACCGCAGGTTTCGGAACACGGGATCTCTGCATAATGTAAAGCAGGCCAAATAACACAAGACCGATTGGATAGGTCCAGTAACGCTGATTGTGAGCGATGCCAAGCCAGGATGAAACTGCATCAGGACGCATCAGTATAAAGGTAACGCATAGAAAAAGCGGGAACTCGTAGAACTTGTTGCGGGTCACAAACCAGTTCTGGGTTGCCGAAGCAAAAGCAAAATTGCCCAAACAGGCCATGACAAAAATAAGAATTCCCTGGGGCCAGCTGTTGATATTGTGAAGGATCAGGTCGCTGTTGAAAATGAACATGAACGGCAAAATGGCGGTACGGATGTCATACATAAACCCCTGGATGCCGGTGGCAATCGGCGGTGATTTGGCAATGGCGGCAGCAGCATAGGCTGCCAGCCCCACCGGCGGTGTGTCGTCCGCCAGAATACCAAAATAGAAGCAGAACAGGTGCGCCGACATCAGGGGAACAACCCAGTCCTGGTAACCTGCAATGGTTACGATAGCCGGTGCTGTCAAGGATGCCATGACAATATAGGTTGCCGTGGTAGGGAGTCCCATGCCGATGATAAGGCTGGCAATGGCGGTAATCACCAGCATCAAGTAGACGTTACCCATGGAGACTACGTCGATGATTTCGGTAATCAGTCCGCCAAGTCCAAGGGCCACTACTCCCACAATAATACCCGCGGCAGCGGTGGCCAGGGCCACGGCAACCATATTTCTGGCGCCGGAGGCCAGCGAAGAAAAAATGTCGACAATGCTCTGCTTAAACGCGGGACCGAGGGGCTGTTTGTTCAGGTGTGCCTTGACCGGACCCTGCACGAGCATGAGGATCGCCATGACCCAGATGGCATGAAAAGCAGCCAGTTCCGGTGAGTGACGCACAACCATAAGCTCATACAGGAGCATACCAATTGGCAGCAGATAATGAGCTCCGCCAATCAGGGTTTTGAAAAAGGGCGGGAGCTCAGCGCGCGGCAGGCCCTTTAATCCCAATTTAGAGGCCTCGACGTGGGTAATATAGAACAAGGCGGCATAGGAGGCAAACGCCGGTATGATGGCGGCTTTGACGACCTGTATATAGGGGACATTAACATATTCGGCAATAATAAAAGCAGCGGCACCCATAATGGGCGGGGCCAGTTGTCCGTCCGTGCTGGCAGCCACTTCAACCGCCGCAGCCTTGGTGGGTGGATAGCCGACTTTTATCATCATGGGGATGGTAAACGTTCCGGTCGTGACGATATTGGCAATGCTGGAGCCGGATACCATGCCGGTCAGCCCGCTGCCCAAAACTGCGGCCTTGGCCGGTCCGCCTTTAAACCCGCCCAAAAGGCTCAGTGCCAGTTGGATGAAATAACGCCCGCCCCCGGCCTTGTCTAACATAGCTCCGAAAAGGACAAACAAAAATACGATGGTTGCCGAAACATCCAATGGGATTCCGTAAATTCCTTCCGTGGACATGGTCATCTGTCCGACGAACCGGTTCATGGAAACCCCTTTAAACGCTATGATATCCGGCATATAAGGACCGAAAAATGCATAGCCGCAAAAAAACATTGCAATGATCGGAAGGGCCGGGCCGATCACCCGTCGAGACGCCTCAAGCAAAAGCACGGTCAGGACTAACCCGACAACAATATCCCTTGTATTGGGTGCACCATATCTCATGGTAATGCCCCCATAATCGAGCATGATATAAATCGCGGAAAGAGCAGCCACAATTGCTATAATATAGTCAAACATAGGAATCCTGTCAGCAGCGGACAGGAATTTAAGGCCGAAACGCTCTTTTTTAAAAAAGGGATAGTTTAAAAAAACAATCAAAAGGGCAAAACCAAGGTGGATGGCTCTGATAAAAGTAGAATCGAGAATCAACCAGCTGGCAATGGACAACTGAAAAAAGCTCCAGAGCACCGCTATGGTCGGGATGACCCATTTGGCAGGGCCGCTGGGCTGTCTCCCCAAACCTTCTTCTTCTTCGGCCATCTTTCTCGCAAGTTCAAGGCCGTCATCCTGCTCTTGGATTTCATTCTCGCTCATGGCTGTCACCTAATCTTCTTTTATTTACAGATACTAAAACCTAACCCGGATAACCGGAAATATTCTTTGCCACAAAGGCACAAATGTCAGTAATCAGTTATCGGTTATTAGTAATCAGTTTGCTCTTACTGATCACTTTTCACTGATCACTTTTCACCAGTGGGTGTCTTGGTGTCTTAGTGCCTTGGTGGCAATAAGAAAAGATTTTGCCACAAAATACACAAAAATTATGACGAAGGTACTAACAACGCAACTTCTCAATAATCCCGGGGAAAGGGCTTCAGGAATAAATAAAAGGCGACGGGCCCGCATTTTAAGAACTGGCTCCGCCGCCCGATAGTTTTCTAAGGATCCGGTTTAGATTATTTTAGACCGGC
>JACNIG010000401.1 GCA_014383215.1 Candidatus Desulfatibia vada
CCTGTGGCCGATACCAGTTCTCCTGTAAAGCTTCCAACAACAACTTTGCTTTTTATTTTAACGGGCATGCGTCGATGATCAGCAGTGACCCACAATTGAATTTTGGCATTTTTACTTTTATCAAAGACACCGCCGATATGTTTTACTTCGGGCTCGATAAGGTAGGTATCATATGTACCGCTTGCAAGCTTTATGGTTTCCCTTTTGATAACGACAAGTTTGCCGATGACACATTTTTTCCCGTCCGTTACCGGTCGTTCTATAATCAAATCTTTTTTGAAATCAAAAAGGCGCGTGTAATAAAAAGCGGACAAGGGATCAAATGATCCTGGAAGTAAGTCGATTGGCTCTAGTTCTTCATTGAAATTGGAATATTGAGCTTTATATTTTGCCCAGTTGTATTGCACAACAATATCTCTATGAGTTCTTCCTTCCAGCTGATTTTTTTTGTACAAAATTGAGCGGGTCATCTTAATGTCAGTATAAGCGTCTATCCTGTCCCGGACTTTATAAAAATGATCGATAAATTCATTGCTTTTGGCTGTAAGCAAGAAATGGTAAGATTTAGTTTCATTTACAATTTCGATCGGCAGCACTTCAAGTACGGCCTCACCGGCCGGAACAAACGTCCATTTAAGCACAAACGTCAGTTTTTCACCGGGATTAAAAGGAAGGCTCATCTCTTCTGCTTTGATGTTCTCGCAAAACCCAAGCGCAGTTAGAAATACCGCTGCAACTACAGCAAAAGACAATAGAACCCGAGGCCATTGATCGCATACATATACTGTTAAAGATTTGATAGATTTTAACATTTGTGTCCAATTTTTTATCAGTCACTGAGATCCAAAAAGTAGCGGATATTGGATTTTGATCTTTAGATTATAACAAATGTGCGAACTCTGCCTCAATGACCTGGAACAATTCTTCACCGATGGCAAGCCCTAAATCGATGAACTGGGGGCCATACTTTTTCCCGGTTTCCGTGCGGAATGTATCTTTGATTTTGGCAATCTTTTCCATCCCCTGGTGGTAAAGATCCATAAATTTTACAATAGGAGTTTTAGAAAATGTTACCATGGACCATATGGTATCTTGAAAATTGTCAGGTCCCCAGCGAAATTTATCAGCATCATAGAGGCAGTCAGAAACGAGGACGCCTTCAAGGTTTTTTATTGCTATCGTGGCTTTGAAAGCTACATGGTTGAGGATTGCCCGGCTGACATCCTCGATCTCATCAGGGGCAAGGGGATATGTTTTCAGGACTTTCCCGGCATAGGCAGCGCCTTGTTCGGCATGATTATCTTTTTTGCGTTTAAAATCATGAAGCAGACCGGCACATTGGACAATGAGGACTCGACGATTTATAAAATCAACAGCGTGTCCGGCTGATTTATTTTCAATGATCATTAGGGCGCCGGCGTCTACGGCCACCTTAACGGCGTGCTTGAGGCCATGTCCAAAATCTTCTTCCAGGTGTTTGGCAACAAAGGCCTGTAATTCAGCAGTCACAGGATGGTTGTCAAGACATTGCCGGGACAGTTCTTTAGCCGAGAAGTGGTCTTGATAAAAATCAGGGGGCGGCAGGCGTGAAACAATTTGGCGGGCTCGCTGACGCATACGAGCGTAGACATGTTCCATACTGTCTTGTGCCTCCCGGTGAGCGGATCGAGTTCAATTGAGGTATTATGGTTCGGAAAACAGGCTTAATTTACAGGAAAAGAGAAAAAATTGCCGCATACCTTCCATTTCCCGTCTTCCTTGACAACATTAATTGTCTCATCAACCTCGTAAGTTGCGCCGAGGTTAAATAATTTGGTAACAATCGGATAAACAGGATTTATAGCAACTCTGCTTTTGCCTTTTATTTGGACCTGGGCGTTGGCAGCGCTTTGAGATAGGGTTTCGATTTCAATATTGTAAAGATTATGCTTCATGAAATCCGTTTTAAAGCCCTGAGCTTTTGCCTTTTGAGCGGTCAGGTTAATATGTTTGTCCACAAGATCAACATCGCCGGATGTCAACCGTTCAGCGCAAATTCTTGCGGCCATTGATTGGTCTACCTTAAAATAGGCTTTGCTAAATTCAGCCACCGCCTTGCCCGGTGTATCTTTACAGCCGGCAAAAGAAAACAACACCTGAACAAAGGACCCCACTATTAACACAAGAATTAGAGCTGCAACCTTATTCATCTTAGCCATCTCACTTCCTCCTTCCGAGCTTTCCCGCTAATAATATTCTATAAATATAACTTTCATTAAATTCTAGCGCATCTTTAAAGATTTTCAGATAACATGGAATAAATTATGAAACAAGCCTTATTCAATTTTTAAATTTATTACTAATTGAACCACCTGAATATTTATGATATTCTTCTATTATGCCTATTAAAGAGATCGCCAAAGAATTGCTTGTCCTGCTAAGTATTTCGCTGTTTGCTGCATTTGCGGTAAACTTTTTCTCTCCCAGAGGCATCGCCTTACTAGGTGACTGGGACACCTCAAAAGGCGTTATTTCTGCAAAATCCAAAGAAAATGTCGTTGTCCATGAACTTGAAATCGAAAATGTGCTGGCTGCAAAACAGATTTATGACAGCGGTAGTGCTGTTTTTGTCGACGCCCGCGCTGAGGAGTTTTTTGATAAAGGTCACATAAAAGGGGCGGTATCCCTGCCCGTGGGCCTCTACGATGCCTATATTGACAAATTTAAAGCAGCATATCCGCTTTCAGTATACATCGTTACCTATTGTTCGGGCAGAGAGTGTGATGACAGCCATCAACTGGCCCAAAATCTTTTTGCAGAGGGTTATACCAATATCAGCGTTTTCATAGACGGCTATCCCGGCTGGAAAGAGGCGGGTTATCCGCTTGAATAGTACCCTAATTGAGTTGAACTCAATTCTAAAATGAATCCCATTGTTTATGTTGCCTTATATAAAAAAAATTATGAATAACAACTGGTTAGAGTTAGCTGTGCGCTGGTTTTTAGGCCTGGTCTTTCTGTATGCCAGTTATTATAAAATCGTTTCTCCGGCACATTTTGCTAAAATCATATACGGCTACTATCTTTTCCCGGACATTTTCATCAACATTATCGCCATTGTTTTACCATTTTTGGAATTATTCTCAGGCCTTGCATTGATCTTTGGTATTTACCCCCGATCGGCCGCAATAATTATTAATGGAATGCTGCTGGGGTTTATTATCGCTCTTTCCATTAATCTGATACGGGGGCAGCAATTCGACTGCGGCTGTTTTTCCTTTGGTGAGGGCGGACATACTTATACAGTCGGACAATTACTGGTGCGGGATATCATCTTTTTCGTATTAGGGCTGCAAGTTCTTTTGTTTGATAATTATAGACGTTGGTGTCTGAGGCAAAGCGGTAATATTTTAATGAAGAATCCACACCTTGAGAGCATATAAAAGATGAACGTCGAACATCGAACATCGAACGTTGAACATCGAATAATGTATTCTACCATTTATAATAAAGAC
>JACNIG010000386.1 GCA_014383215.1 Candidatus Desulfatibia vada
GACACGGATAGAAGATTGTGGGAATTAATACAAATATAGTGACAAAGTGCCAACGGCCCCCATTACCCATTACCCCCACGTTCCTTTGTATGGCCTTGACCGAATGCGCGAGCTGGAGGAATTGATAGATCGGAATATCGCTGTTGATATGCTTGTCTACCGGCCCGATGAAATTGATGAACGGGTTAAGCTCGGCGACCCATTTTTAAAGACCATTCTTAGGGAAGGCCGGGTCATTAATGGTTGATTCACTAATAATCAATGAATGGTTAAAGAAGGCCGATGAGGATCTCGAATTTGCCACTTCAGTTATTGAAGATAGCCCTTTTTACGCCCAAATTTGTTTTCACCTCAACCAGGCTGCTGAAAAATATCTGAAATCCTTAGTCATAGCCTACGATCTGGAATTCAAAAAGATTCATGACTTACCAGTTCTTTTGAAATCGTGCCTGGTCAGAAAGCCTGGGCTCGAAATCCTTATGGATGATTGCAGGCTTCTCAATGGCTTTTATATTGATGCACGATATCCAGTACACCCTAACGTTGCAAAAGTCGAGGATGCCGTAGATATTAGGCGTCGAGGGTGAAGCTGTAGTGCTTTACCGCGAACCCTCGACAACGCAGTAAATGCAGGTTGAGCTTGCGAAATCCCGCCGATGTAGGCGGGATATCTTCGGCTTTCCCGAAGGGTAAATAAAATGGCTGTCTTTGCCTGTTTTCAGAATACCACCTTCAGTGGATTCCAGAAATGCATCAAAAATTGAAAAATAAGCTGTATTTATAGTCTTTAAACCTGTTTTGCCATTTTATTTATGCAACCAAGGGGTACACTGGCCGACCCAATACACGAAAGAGATGACCCTTAAGGCAAAAACGGCAGCAGAACACATCCGCAGTGAAATAAATAACGCCATTAAATCGCACCTTACCGAAATTAATTGATTACTATCAAAAAACAATATCAGCCTCGAATCTTTGGATCGCTATCACCTTTAAGTATTCCTCAAACTTCAATTTCGTTGCGTCGCCCGCCAGGGCTTGGGGTGTTCTGATCCTGAATCCTTTTTCCAGGATCAAAACAAAACCAACAAAAAACTTCTTCGCGCCTTCGCGGTTTACCCAGTTCAATTCCCCAACGTCCCCCATTACCCCCAAGCTGAAGGGGAATTGAAATAAAGTAACAAACGTACCATTACATAAGTGAGGCAATTATGAAAGGCAAGAGAGCAGATCGAATAAAAATCAAAATGGGTACCTTATGGGAAAGTCCGATACTCCATGTTCTATTAACTAAAGAGGACGATGTCACCGTTGCTCGTTGTCTTGATTTTACGGTGTCTTCTCATGGTGAGGATGAAAAGAAGGCTCTGGCTGCTTTGGCTGAATCTATCAAAGAGTACATCTTAACAGCCGTAGAAAACGATGTGGTTGATGATATCTTTGACCCTGCTCATGGGAAATATTGGAGAATGTACAATGAATTGGAAGCAAAGCAGTCGAGAAACCATTTGAAAAGGTCGTTAAAAACATCGTTTAAGTCTGTCTCAAATGCGAATATCCGGGAATCGAGCACCGAAATAAATTATGCTTAAACCTTTAGAATTAAGGAAGGTAATAAAAACGCTCAAGAGGTACGGCATTATTTATGTGACAGGCAAAGGCAGGCACCCTAAGTTTTATGATTCCGAGACACATAAGTCTTATCCCATTAAGTCGCATGGCAAAAAGACGCTCATTTTGTCATATGCACTTGAGGACCTGATAAAGAAATTTGATTTGCCCGCCGATATTTTTGATCGATAACCTATGCCAGGGCCGTTATCAGTTATTTGGCGGTGAACCAGCTTGGGTGGAATGCCTCAGACGTAGCACGAAAATTGAGAATAAGTGGAATGGGCGTAGGCAAGTGTGTGGACCGTGGTAAAAAAATCTTTGACAAGCCAGAAATAATGAAGGGATCTCTTGGACAAGTTGAATAGTTGACAACGTCCCCTATTTCACACAGCCAAAAGAGAGGTAAAGATATGTACGGAAAACCGTTGTTTGTGCGTGCCGAGTGGGACGAAGTTGCACGTGTCTGGGTGGCCACCAGCGACGATGTGCCAGGTCTAGCCACTGAAGAGGATAATTTAGAGGGCCTAATCGAAAAGCTGAAAATAATGATTCCGGAACTTCTTGATGTTAATGAAGCGAAAGGAGAACGGGAGGTGCCTTTCGAGCTCCTAACCCGGCGCTTTGAGATCGCGCAACGCACGAGTTGCTGATGCCCTCTTTCACACCGAAGTTAAAACAACTTTTGCGAGATGCGGGATGCTCTTTCGAGCGGCAAGGCAAGGGTGATCACGAGATCTGGTTTAGCCCGATAACCGGCATCAGATTTGTTGTTGACAATTCAATTAAGTCCCGGCATACGGCCAACGCAGCCCTCAAGCAAGCAGGGTTACCTAAGAAGTTCTGATTCTCATGCTTGATGCGCCAATCAAGATGTGAAACCCGAGATTGCAAAAATTAAAACAAGTGGAATGGGCGAGGCAAATGTGTGGACCATGGTAAAAAACTCCTCCTGTGCCGTGAAACCATATTTTCTGATATCATAGGACCAGAGTTACGGGTGGATTGAGGGTGTCTGCAGATCGATTAGGTCCTGGTAGAAATGTTTCACTGGTATGACAATCCAGAAATAATAGAGGAATATCTTGGACAAGTTTAATAGTTTACAACGTCCCCCATTATGAAACAAATAAACGAATATGCTGATATATCGGTAAAGGACTATGCAGCTGATTGGAAAATTCAGAGAATTGTAGAGCGGACCCTGCAGATGATGATTGAAACATGCCTGGATATCAGCGGTCATATCATTTCGGATGAAAAATTAAGGGTTCCTGAAACGTATGCAGTTATGTTTCGCATCCTGGTGGAGAAGGGCATCCTAAAAGGATCGCAACTTGAGGCTTTCGAAAAAATGGCAAAATTCAGAAATATTATCGTGCATGATTACGGAAAAATCGATGCAGAGATCGTGCTCGGAATACTTCAAAAAAACCTCATCGATTTTGAAACCTACAAAGTAGCCATCGTCGACTATTTAAAACCAAGGGCAAAAACACCAAAATGCTGAAGACCGTGTTGGTCGTGTCTAATTGAGTCTAATTGGTTAAGTTTTGAGACCGTTGAAAAACGTTGAATTTCGAAGTCTGCGCTTATCTGGTCAAAGTCAAGGAAGGTGAAAATTTCGACCACCCCAGAGGAATAGGCTTTGCATTCCACGGGGCAGGCAGGAATATATTGAATATTTCAAAAGGGGGCACTTTGTTAAGGTTTCATTTTATGTGTCGTCTTTGCGCCTCAGAAGACTCTGTGAGAAGATTATGATTATTTTACTTACGTCCCACTGCCACATTACTTAACTGGGACGGTACAACAAGAAAATAGATGAAAGACACAGAAGAAATCGTAGAATATCTGCGAACTAACAAGGAGGTCCTG
>JACNIG010000206.1 GCA_014383215.1 Candidatus Desulfatibia vada
CGAAGATACAATAACAGAGGGGGGCGAGGGCAGAATCAAGGTAGCGCCTGGTAGCCTGGAAATATCTATCATGCCCCACGGTCTAATAAAGGCGACATCCGTTTTTATTGAAACGGATTACAAGATAAATGTAACGGTTGTTGGCGAAACCAATGCATCGATGGATGTTCTTTCCGATGGCATCTTTATGCTTACGGGATCCCTGAGCAATGTTAAACTAGCGAACAGGGCAGCTACGCCAACGGCAAATGTGTTTTACGATATAACGGGTTAAGGGATTGATCATATGTCTTTAGATAAAAACCAACTTAAAGATTTGATTGAGAAGGTTTTGAACCTTTTGGGCATGCATTCTGATGCGGCCGTAAACTTACTTTTAGGTACAGCTGCACAAGAGTCACACCTTGGAACATATATCAAACAAATTGGCAGCGGCCCTGCCCTCGGGGTTTTTCAGATGGAGCCGGATACCGAAAAAGATATTTGGAATAATTATATTTATTTTAGGCCAGAGATCGAAAACCTTGTTGCCGAAATAGCCCATGTTGCCGAGCCTAATTCATTACACCTGCATGGAAATCTTGTTTATCAGATCGTTATGGCAAGAATTCATTATCGCAGAAAGAGCAATCCCTTTCCTTCTGCCAATGACGAACTTGGGCTTGCGGCGTACTGGAAAAATCATTACAACACACCAAAAGGCAAGGGAACGGTTGAAGAGTTTGTTCACAACTACAGAAAGTATGTGAAGGAAATTTAAATGTCTTTTGATATCAAACAAATATTAGGGATTGCCGGAGATGTGGCACTTTCTTTTGTTCCAGGCGCAAGCCCCGTACTTAAAGGCCTCGCCGGCGTTGCCAAAATGATAGGCGGAGAGACCGGGCAAAAAATCGAAGGTGGGATTGCGATGCTGTCAGAGGGATTGTCTGCGGCAGGCAAGCAGCCGTTGAGCCCCGAACAACAGGTTGAACAAGAAAAGATCAGGTCGGCCACGGAAGTTGGACTTGCCGAAATTGCTTATAAAGACAAAAAGCTTGGATATGACGACCAAGCAGGCGGCAGAGATATTATCAAGACAGCACTGACGAGCGAAGACCCGCTTGTTAGACAGGCAAGGCCTAAGATGATGATTTTGCTCGGCAAGGTTGCTATGCTTTATACAATATTAACTCCCATATTAATTTTGGACATGGGGTATCTTGGTATTGACAAAGAATTGATATCAATGACCGTAAACTTAATTTTATGGCAGGGCGGAATGCTGTGGTCAACGTTTACGGCGGCATTTACAGGCTACACCGTGGCAAGGAGTGCAGACAAAAAAATTGCCGGCATGGTAGGGCTTGGCATGGAACCGTCTAAGCTCTTGGGGAGTTTGTCAAGAATAGGCAACAAAATATCTTAGGGTGCAATCGGAATGTAACAGTGGAGGCTGAGAAATGACCCTTAATAAATTAATAAATAGTAGCTCTATCTACGTCTGGAGGTTTTTAGTTTTAATAATACTTGGTCTTTTTGGGTTTTTCGGAACAAGACTATACGCAAGCATAGACCGCAACTCAATTGCTGTTTATGAATTGGTGAAAATCAGTGCCTTTAAGACAGACCTTGCCCCACTGCAAACAGACATCAGGGAACTAAGGAGAGAGATCAGAGAGTTAAATTATCATTTAAGGGATAAAACAAAGGCCGGCGGAGGCTGAAATGGAACCACTGGAAGCATTACGGCAAACAATTGCAGCACTACAACAGGCTTTAGATGTATGGAAATTGATTGCCTATACTGAGGCGGCAGTTATAACGATCCTTGCGGGTACTATCGTAAAAATGACTCATTGGTTTTTTAAAACAGAGCGCCCCCGTCTTAACGTTGTATTTGACGACATCGGAAAAGAAAGAAAGGAGATGTTGAATAAGTATAAAGATGCTATGGGCAAAAATGCTTCGCATACCCAAAGGCAATACATTGCCTTGGTCGCAGTAAAAAAAGCTGTGGGGAAATGTTCAAAAGTAGATATGATTAAAATGGAAAAAGAGGCCTTTGAAGAAATAGCCGAGGAAGAGTCTTACACAAAATTGATGGAGAACGGTGACTAATAATGGCATCGATTAATATAATTATAGATACAGAAAACGACACCGATTTCTATACAGAGGTTAGAACGCTCCTGGGTGTTGAGGCCGAGGATTTACCGACCGCCACGTTGCAATTAGATATTATGGTTGGTATGGCCGAAAGGGAGGTTTGCCAAATATATGTTCCAAATTGGCAAGATGTTTTAAACGGAGATAATCCTTTTGCCGAAAAAGCTTTGCGTGCATGCGTTATCTGTAAGCTGTGCCTAAATATTTTGGAAGCTCCAATGGTTCAAAATATTTTTATAAACGAGATGAGAATCGTCGATATTATTATGAAATCTAATATCGACATTGAAAAGGTAAAGAGAGATTTGACGGCGCTAATGCAAAGCCAACTATCAATCGTAGGCGTTGTGCGTACCGATGCCTGGCCCGAAAAAACCATAGTTGGGAAAACAGATAGCACAACCCCGTATGATTACTATGTGGATACTGATGGAGTGATTCAAGAAAACTAAATGATACTATCAAAGGCAAAAAGAGTTATTTCATCAAAGATTAAAAAAATAGGGTCTCAATATATATCCGGGTCGAGTACTTTTTATGGCAGATTTATGAAATCAAATATCAGCCAGGACTTGCCGAGGTCTGACCATGTTGTTTATGCGGCATGGAACGCATCAATAGAGGATGGACAGATAGTTAGCAAAGATTCTGATTATTACGTGCCATTACAAATAAATATACCGAACCTGGTTGAGGGCGATGTTTATAAAAAGCTGTTTATGCTTAATGCCAATGCCTCTGGAGACTTGGCGCACTATGACTATCCTTTGGTCGCATCATTCGACCAATGGGACGTTGCAACCGGATCCACCGGATTTATAACAAAAAAAACGTCCGTGAGGGTTAATTTTGAAAAAATATCTTTGCGGGTTGAAAATACCGACGAGATTGGGCAGGTAGAGGCCGGCGACTTTATGGTAACAATGCCATGGTCTGTAAATGCCAGCTTTACGCCGGTGGCTGAATGTAGGTTCACTGATCGCCATGGCAGAAAGTGGCGAATCGAAGATGTTGATGATAAGACATATTTTAACCAAGCATACCAGATGAGGGTTTCGGCAGATGATAGGTAGTTTAAAATGGGAATAAAAGCAACCGTAAGCAAAAAAGATGAGCAAAGAGCGTTTAGAAACCTCGACTATTTATTAAAAGAGGTTTCGCATCAATCTTTTATGGCTGCGAAAGAGGCCGGAAATACTTACACGAATCTGGTAAAATTAGGAATCGGCGCAAGGGTTACGCCTCCTTTTGTCGGCACTCCCTGGGAGCCACTGAGCGATCGCTGGAAGAAGGCTAAAAAATCTCACAAGGATGAATTTTGGATGGAAACGGCCGGAAT
>JACNIG010000149.1 GCA_014383215.1 Candidatus Desulfatibia vada
TAATTTTCCATGGAGCGCTCACTGACCATAGCCTCTAAGATGGAAAAGTGATAACCCAGCCTGGAACTTAAACTGCAATAATTCTTGGAGATCATAAAATAGTTGCGGTCGGCATAGGAAGAACGAAGACCGGGGGTTAAGGCCCTGTTTGTGGTTGACTGGAACATGACCGACATGAGACCCTTGCCGTCAATGGCCGGCGGGCCGTCCCAGGGAATGGCAATGAACCCGTCCCAGAAGGCCAGCATGGGAATAGAGACGATATTTTCCAGTTTAACATACTTGCCGTCCACCTCTTCTTTAAATCCGTCGTCCAGATTCAAGATCCACCACTGCATGGGCACCTTATAAAAAAGTTGTTTGCTCGATTTTTCCGAAAAATTGTGCTCCTTACCAAAATTGAACATCTCATGCACCGATTTTTCATGGACAAACCGGGTAATATCATGGAAGGTTTTGCAGTTGGCCGGACTAAAATCAGGAGAAGCCGGGTCGAGCAGGTTTAAGGGTATAATCAGGCTGCTCACCTGTTGCAGGGTTTCGTAAACCGGGCTGCCTTCCATAAGGCTTTTCTTTGTCTCGGATTTTACCAGCAAAGACTCTATTTTTCCCTCATATATTGTCAAGGTATCGGCATCAACGGTTACCAGTTGACCCTGTTTCAAGCGATTCACAACATCGGGCACCCCAAAAAGCGCCGGGACGCCGAACTCCCTGGCCACGTTGGCAAGGTGCCCTGCAAAGCCGCCCTGTTCCGTTACCACCGCGGCGGATCGATTTAAAAGAGAGGCCCATCCGGGGAGTGCCTGCCGGGTAACCAGTACCGCCCCTTCCGGAAACCGCAGCATATCTATGCCTTTATCCGCCAGATAGACTGTCCCGCAGGCTGCGCCCGGGCTTGCGGTAATCCCGCCCCTGGCGATGACGGTCTCATGCTCTGCTTTCAATACCGGTTCAGAAAGATCTTTCTTGGCCGTCTCCATCTGCTGCAAAGGCCGGCATTGCAGAATATAAACAGAGCCATCTTTGGCAACGGCCCATTCAATGTCCTGGGGGGTTGCATAGTATGCTTCAATTTTAACCGTAAGTTCGGCCAAATCCAATGTCTGCCGATTATCAATGGAGGCCATAGTTTTTGTGTCTCCGGTCAACTCCAGGCGACAGACACCTTCTTCGGGCAGGCAGACAAATTTTCTTTGCTTGGTTTTTATATCTTTGCGAATAATTTCCATGGGTGCTTTTCTTGAAACAACAAAAAGGTCACAGGCATCACTGCCGTCAACCACAGACTTGGGCAAACCCCAGGCAGAATTGATAAAAATAGAATCATCCCTTATATCAACGGGGTTGCGTGAGTAGATGACGCCGCCGGCCGCGGCATCCACCATCACCATGCACCCAACGCACATGGAAACATCCTCATCCCTGAATCCTTTGTTCAATCTGTAGGTAATGGCCTGAAGGGAATATTTGCTTGCCACAACCTCCTTATATGCTTCGAAAATGCTATCAATACCGACGTTGAGTTCGCTGCGATACTGGCCTGCAAATGAACTCTCCCGGGTATCTTCTCCCAGAGCGCTGCTTCTTAGGGCCAGAGTTATTTTGCCGTTTGTTTCTGATTCAAGTTGGTTCCAGGCCTGCATGACGGCACCTACCAGATCATCCGGCACCTTGGATCTGATGATAAGCTGCCGGATTTCTGAACTCAGGGTGTAAAGCCTTTCCATATTGTCCCCATCAACGGATTGAAAGCGCCGGTCTATCTCCGCCTGCAAATCGTTTTCCCTGATAAACCTTTCATAGGCGGCCGCTGTAATGATAAATCCTCCGGGGATCCTGATCTGAAGCCTGTTTTTGATTTCCCCTAAGTTGGCCATTTTGCTCCCCACAAGATCGGTCATATCCTTATTGACAACATCTAAGGGGATAACAAGCCTTTCATCTGCCATAGATCTCTTCTGTGAGAGCAAACAATCGATATTTTGCTGGATATCATTGAACCGCGCATTGAGTTCCCCGTATTTGCCCCGGGCGAGCTTTTTCATATTTTTTATCATATTAAAGACATTGACCGATACCGCCGTGCAACTCGCCCTGACAAAGGACATGCCAAAGGGTTGTTTGCCCTGAAGGGCCCGCTCTATATCGGCCATAATCTCGAGGGCTTTGTTGTTGGCATTTAACAGGAGCTTAAAGCTGTGATAGCGGTCCTTAAAGGCAACACGGAGTTCTTCGACCTCCGCATCCGTAAGTTTTGGCTTCTTAATAAAAAGCTTCTTAAAGTGGTCAAACAGTATGCCCATAATTTCGAGTCTCGGGTTTTCAATCCATACAACCAACCCGGTCCGGCGGCAACCAACGCCGGGTCCGCATGGCCTTAATGTAAGTCATTTGTTATTCGTTTAAAATATCTGAATAAAAGGCTAAAAGCAAGGCTGGATAGGCTTTGCTTTTAGCCTTTTCAATGGACTCAATATTGGCCGAGTGAAGAATTCCCGGTTTCATTGTTCAATCGTCAATCACCAATCACCAATCATCAATCACCAATCACCAATCCCTAATGCTCCAGCCTCAGACCCCACCCCTCAAACATGTACATAATTGCAAAACCATACCAGAGGGTATAGACGACATAAAACACCAGCGAAAATAAGACAACTCCAGCCCGGTCTGATATTTTCTGGGGCTCGATTCGGTAGTAGTTGTAAGAAGTCTCCACTGCTTTATTTACAACCAAAGTGACGGCTCTGGCCGCTTCGAACTGTTTTTGCTTCTTTAAATCTTTATCCATGGCCTTGAGCGCCTGCCACCAGTTGAACAGGACCTGTCTTTCGTTGTATCCGTATTTGGAAGCAACGGCCTGTCCGTCATTTATATACATGTAGTCTGCATCCGCAAGACAGTTTGCAAGGATTTTGCCCAAATCCCCTTCGACCTTCAATCGGTTTCCGGACACATTGACCAGTGCTCCGCCTTTCATAAACAAAGCGGCTGTTTGTTGTGTCTGGGCATCGTCCGCCATTTCAACGGCCACATTTACAGACTTGCCGGAAAACGCGTCGGTTTCCTGCTTGATTTTTGGAATGTAATAGGCCGACCCCTTTGATATGGAGTTGTACAGGTCGTCGAAATATTCCAGACCGTTTTGGCCCTTGAAGATTGGCGAAAATATTAATATCAATATTATAACAAATCCGACTAACATTCCAAAGCCGCCATAAAATTCTTTCTTACCTGCGATCATGATTTAGCCTCCTCACCTTTAAGCCTCCGGATATTCATAAAAAACGTGCCGATTACCCAGACCGCGAACCCGGTTATTACTATGAAAAAGGACCAGATTCCGATGGTTTCCAGGAAAGCACCGGTCCCTTTTGATATTGTAATAACATCCATGGCGCCCAGCTTGGCCGGCAGTGCAAAGATACGGTTTAAAAAACCGGCCAGGACCGCCATGGCGTAGAAACCGCGGAT
>JACNIG010000170.1 GCA_014383215.1 Candidatus Desulfatibia vada
TTAAAAAATATCATCCAACCCTTGGGCGCTAAGGATTTTGATTTAAATCAGGGTGTGAAACTTGAGTCATAATTATTTTAACAATCTACCAATCGTTTTCAAAAAAACAGGAGACCAAGTCCTTGATACAAAGTATCCGGTTAAGATGTCAACCCGGTAAAAAGTAACCATACCATATCAACCCTTTTCCACCAACTTGCCGTCGGATACCTGCATAATCCGGCGGGCATAACCGGCGCATTCATGGCTGTGGGTGACCATGATAATCGTCGTGCCGCCGGCATTCAGGCTCTGGAGAAGCTGCATAACCTCACCGCTAGTTTTAGTATCCAGGTTCCCGGTGGGTTCATCGGCCAGCAGGATCGGAGGCTCGTTCACAACGGCCCGGGCAATGGCCACCCGTTCCTTTTCGCCCCCTGATATCTGGCTCGGCAGACGATGGCTCTTGTCCAGCAGACCCACTTGAGACAGAGCTTTCCGGGCCATGGCTTGCTTGTCCTGCCTGGGAGCCTTTACTGTGGCCAGCGGCAGCATGACGTTTTCAACTACGGTCAGATAGGGTATCAGGTGGAAGCTCTGAAAAACAAACCCCAGAAATTCCCTGCGAAAATCGGCCCTTTGCTCCGGCCTGAGGCCGTAGACATCAATTTCGTCAACCGTTAAGCTGCCAACAGTGGGAGCGTTCATGGCCCCCATAATCGCAAGAAGGGTCGATTTGCCGGCGCCGGATTCTCCCATAATACCTACAAACTCACCGGATTCTATCTGGAAGCTGATTTCGCTGATAGCCGCAACCACACCATTCCCGTTGCCGTAATGTTTGCAAAGATTGTCCGCTACAATGTAACTCATATGGTAACCTCCTACAACGCGCGCAGAGCTACGTTAGGATCTAGCCGCGCGGCCATCAGTGCCGGATAAATACTTGCCGCCAGTCCGACCAGTACGGCCAGCAAAAAGGCTCCGCCGGCCAGTTCCAAGTTTAAAGGCACCGCTATGGTTTGACTTTCGGTAAAAAACCGCAGGCCGATCTTGGTTCCCACAAAACCGAGCAGATATCCGATTATGCCAGCCAGCCCGGAGACGATACCGGCTTCGATAAACACAATCCCCATGACATGTTTTTTGCGAAATCCGATGGCTCTAAAAATTCCGATTTCCTGGGTGCGTTCACGTACACTGCCCATCATGGTGACCAGAACAACGAGGCTTCCGATCAGCACGACCACAGCGGACACACCGTAAGACAGTTTTTTGAACTGGGACAGCGTCTCCATGCGCCCTTTAACAACCTGCTGAATAGCCATTACCTTAGCGCCGGGCAGGGCCTGGGAGATCTGTTTGACCATTTCCTCAATGGGGCAGGCCGTACAAAGGGCCGCCACTTCCGCCATGGAAATTCGCCCGGGCTTGTCAAGAAGTGACTGGGCGGTGGCCAGGCGCACGAAGACCAGCTGGTCGTCCTGCGAGCCGGTTGGCTCCAGAACTCCTGACACCTGGAGCCGGCGGCCTTTTATCTCTATTGTGCCGCCGATATCCAGTTCCATCACACGGGCAGTTTCAGCACCCAGCAGAACACTGTTTTCAGCCGGCTGGGTACCGTTTATCCGCCACCAGGGCTTTAAAATTCCGGCCGCCTCAAAGTCGACTCCGGCCAACAAAACCCGGTGAGCATTTACGTTAATTACTCCTAAAACCAGGGGGCCGACGGCAGCGACGTTTCTGGCGTACTTGATGGAACTAATTTGCTCCAGTTCCTTCTCCTTGATCTCCTCCATCTCAAAGGAAACGCCTCCTAAAGAGAGACCTCCGTATGTCAGTGAGAGGTTTTCGGTTTTGGGGACAACCAGAATGTTGGCACCGTATTTTTCAAGTTTTTCGTTAATGTCGCTGGTCATAGCCTCTACCATGCTAATTACGGCGACTACCGTGGTAACACCGATGATGAGCCCTGCAAGAATAAAGGCGGCCTTGCCTTTGCGACGAATCAGATTTCTAAATGCAATCTCTTTAAGTGTCATTATTAGGTCCCCTACGAAAAATCAAAATACTGCTTTCCATTTAAAATGTCGTTAACTTTGATAACCAGGTTGTCATTTTCGACTGATCTCGTCAAAGGCGCCGGATTGCACCCGCCCTCGACCACATTGACAAGTACGGAGGCAAACCTGCGCCCGCAATTTCGGCAGACCATGTGGTCGCCGTCCTGGTAATACCCTTTTCCGGCCGGCCAGCATACATCACAGGCATCAAAGGCAGCACGGATGATGCCGTCGGAACTCTTTAAAATAAAATATTTGATGGTGACATCGCTGCCCTTGTATTCAAAGAAGCGGGCCTTGCCGTCTGCAAATAGATCCACCGGATAAGTAACCTGAGAAATCTGAGAAACCAGAGCAGCTGACGAAGTCTGCGACGCTACAGCCAAAGTCTTTTGACCGTTGGTGGGGATAAAATAATATGCAGCGCCCATAATCAGGGCTGCACCGGCTATCATGGCAAACAAAGGCAAACGGCTCTTTTTTTCGGTTCCAAGGACAGCGGCCTTTTTAGCTGCTGTTTTATCATCATTCTTAGTTTGAACCACCGCCTTTGGGGCTGTATCTTTTGTCCGGATCGATTTATTTTTTTTCATGGATGAATTCTTTTTCTTTTTAGCCATTGGTCCTTTTCTCCTTAGAAATAGAATCGTGTTACGATTTTATGAAACTCCCGCAGCAAAGGCTGCGGGATAAGTTTGGCGCAAGGCACCGCACTTTCGCTTAAAGTAAGGATTTTATCTTTCATTTGAATTCATCCCGCGCTGCCCTGAATAGACGGGATCCTCCAGCGGCGGATAAATCTACACTTCGTTTCGACAAGCAGCGGGGTATTCAAATTTAAAGAGTTATGCGGCACCAATCCCAAGTTTATGGTTGCCAAAGGGAAACGAGTTAGCAATGAGACTGAAAATGGATCTTTAACAGAGAAAAGACTGGTTTGTAAGATAAATTGGTGAGGATCGGGCGGTTGCCCTGGTACGAAATATTATATTAGCATTTTGGGGGTTAGGATTGTTGGAAAAGTAATTTATTGCAACAGATAGGCTGCATGAAGTTTTATAGTTGTCCGGTCTGACCGTTAAAGCGGCAATGTCCGGTACATCCGAATTTTGGCCCTTTTCAAAATCGCAGGGAGCACTTTGATCTCCGGAACAGCATCCGTGGGATGCAGATGGTGATTTGACTTCCATTCCATGCCGGGAAACCAACATGGAACTTTTCATACAAGAATCATCCTTGCATTCTTGAACCGAGAAAGCCTTAACTCCGGTTGCAAAAAGGCTCAGGCTGAAAAACAGAGCAAGTGAGATGCAAAAGGCTTTTCGAACTATTATTTTAGGTTTTGGATTCATACGCTCTAAAATTAAAGCACAACTTCTTTAATGTCAATAAACAAAAACTATATACATGCCAACCAAAAGACCATTTATG
>JACNIG010000137.1 GCA_014383215.1 Candidatus Desulfatibia vada
ATTGACATAAGCAATTTAAACATGTTTATGATCATGAGAACTTTGGACTCTCAAGTTACTAAAGGAAAGATAATTATGAAAAAGACTATTATAAAAGGAACCGGACGCTATTTGCCGCCCCGTGTTGTTACAAATCATGATCTTGAGCAGTGGATGGACACATCGGATGAATGGATCCGGCAGCGTACCGGGATCGAAAAACGGCACTGGGTTCCTGAAGCCGGCGGAGTCGGGCCTTCGGATCTCGGTTTTGAAGCTGCAAAAATTGCCCTGGAGCGGGCAGGGTGGACCCCTGAAGATATCGATCTCATCATTTTCGGGACACTGAGCCCGGATATTTATTTTCCAGGTTCAGGGTGTCTTCTGCAGCACAAACTGGGACTCAAAACGACCCCGGCTCTCGATATCCGACAGCAATGCACCGCTTTTGTTTACGGCTTGGAAATGACGGATGCCTTTATTCGCAGTGGTTATTACAACCGCATACTGTTTGTCGGTGCTGAGGCCCAGAGTACCGCTTTGGATCTTTCAACCCGGGGACGGGATGTTTCGGTAATATTCGGTGACGGTGCCGGGGCCGTCTGCCTGGAAGGCGTTGAAACAGATGATCCTGTGGGTATTCTGGCCACTAATATGCACGCCCAGGGAGAATTCGCAGAAATCCTCATGGTGGAATTGCCGTCCCCCAGACTAAACCCCTGGATAACTGCAGAGATGATCAATAAAGGACGCCATTATCCGTACATGGACGGCAGGTTGGTATTCAAAACCGCCGTCAGAAGGCTGCCACAGGTTACAAAATCGACCCTGAAAAAAGCCGGTCTTTCCATTGATGACATTGACCTTTTTATTCCGCATCAGGCTAACCTGCGCATTAACCAGGCTTTTGCCAAGGCCATGAATTTGCCAGAAGAAAAAGTTTTTCATAATGTCCAGCGCTATGGCAATACAACCGCAGCAAGCATACCGATTGCTCTTGATGAGGCCCTTGAGCAAAACATAATCGGAGACGGAAGCACGGTTCTTTTCCTGGCGCTGGGTGCCGGATTAACCTGGGGTGCGGTTATTTATCGGTTTGAACAATAAGTTACACAAAGTTAGGGTGTAGAAAGTTGTCGGGGTTCAGAATTTTTCAAAAAAGGTGCTATCAACTACGCTGTCTAAGGGTGACCAAATATTTATGATTTGTCAAATTATTCGAGAAGTTGTAAAACGTTTCGGCAGCAATCATAAATATTTGGTCACCGTGAGATGCCATGGCAGACGATCAGGATATCACCTTTTTTGAAAAACCCTGAACCCCGACCCCTGGTCCCTGACACAGAAATCGGGCAGCAAGGGGCGTTTTGCAAAGGTCTCGTTAGAGATGGCAGAAAGGTACTCATCGTTAAGTTGGTTGACACTGTCCTTGTGAAGAGCTGCAGTCTTCGGCGAGAAAGTTATAAACATCGGTGATAATCTTTTCTGATATGTTCGCCATGGCTTCACTCATTGCCGCGGCCAGAGCCCGCGGATTCTTTTGACTGCATGCTTTGCGTGCGCTGTAACTTTTTTGAAACAAGACCCTATTGCTGATATCGGGCTCGTTGTTGACCATCAAGGTTATACTGACCGCAAGCACAGCTTCCCAATAATCCTTGCCGTCGTGCTCGTAAAACTCATCGACCGTACCCCGGAGAATGTGGGTGGATAATAAGCCGGCATTGTGGGCGGCGACCGCTTTAAAAACCAATGACTGCTGGAAATCTCTTGCCAAAAAATAACTGACCAGATCTCCGGGGTTAGCCCGCCACATGTGATAGGTATAGGCATCTCTCGTAAAAGATCGCTGCCGGTAAATGATTTTGCTGGTGTTGTACACAGGCGCCACCTGAAAGCGTTCTACCTGCACGACCAACGGAAGAGTGTGTAAATTTGGAATGCTGGGAGCATCATATTCCAGGGTGTAATAGTCAATTTTTTTATAAGGATGTTTTGCACTTAGACATCCTCCAAGCAGTAGAACGATACAACTCAAAATAAATAATTTCTTTCCGGTGTCAGTCATAATACTCCTATTCCTTGAGCCGTCAGTCTGCCACATCCGGTTCAACCGATCTCGCCGGGGGAGGTTCACCAAAAATAAGTTGAGAAGGTTGATCGCTGACGCGCTTGAGCAAGTTATCCAACTCTCCGGTAGCATTTTCAAGATTTTGCATAGAGGTATTCAATTGCTGCTGAAAACTGTAAAGGCCGTCATCGGTATCTTTGACCAAGGCAGCACCATTTGCCAGCAATCTATCCGCGTTTTGCATGGAGCGTCTTAATCCGGAAATCGCTTCGGCAATTTCCTTTTTGTTTTCGGCTATCACACTGTAAATACTGGAAACGGTACGGTTGGTATTATCAACAAGAAAGCTAAATGACGCACTTGTCTTTTCAACAGAATCCATGGTTTTGTTTATGCTGTCGAGGGATGAACGCATCTCTGATGACAGCCTTTTAATCTGCAGGTCTTTAAACGCCTGATTTGTAGTATCAAGAGTCGTTTCCAGTTTAGTGGATATACTGCCAAAGTTGAGGCCTTTGAACTGACTGACAACATCATCAATTCCCTCCAATAACTTTTTGATTCCAGATGGTTTTGTTGCCACAATCGGATATTTAGCAGAAAAATTGATCGAGGGAGCAAGGTCAGGTTCGTTTGCTTGTTTGCGTTCAATCTCAACAAACATTATTCCGGTGATACCGATTGACTTAAGTTGAGCCACTACATCTCCGCGATGTTCTTCCGGTTTCAGGCCTTCTTCGATTTTCATCACTACCTCAATCAAAGTGGCATCCGGTGCTACTTTAATGCTCTCGACCCGGCCGATGGGCACACCCCGATATTTAACGGGAGAATCCTTGTCAAGTCCCTGGACGGATTCGTCAAAGTAGGCTACATAACGAAGCCCCTTTTCAAAATAGCTGGACATCCCCAGCCATATGATGGCGGCAGTGGCAACGGTAAACCCCATAAGTACAAATATACCAACAAATAGTTTTGTTTTAATATTAGCTGCCATCTATATTATGTCCTAATAAACCTGGTCCTCCGGGGGCCAGGTCAGAGATATCCGGCTCTGCCGAAAATCTTAAAAGTGCCTAAAGTTTAAAGTGATCTAAAGTGATCTAAAATTAAGGAATTCTGTCAATTATATAAAAACAGCGGAGCGACACCTTAACTTTAGTCACTTGTAACTTTAGATCACTTTAGTCACTTAATGCACTGTAATATTAACTCTTTCCAGAGTAAAACCAGCGCCTGGTCCTCTGAACCAGGATTCTTTACTATGATTTGGCACTTGGGTTGAAAAACTGTCGAACGAGCCGGTTTTGACTGTGCTCTTTAAGATATAGGGGATCTCCTTGGGCAATGATTCCCTTTGTATGTTTATCCAGCATGATCACTCGCTGGGCAACACTAAAAATACTGTCAAGCTCATGGGTAACAATGACAATGGTCGTGCCGATGCTTTTATTTAGTTTAACAATCAGTTCGTCGACTTCTGCCGACATAACAGGGTCCAGTCCTGCTGTTGGTTCGTCAAGAAACAAAATCTTAGGGTTAAGGGCCAGTGCCCTGGCAAGTCCGGCTCTCTTTTTCATGCCTCCGCTCAGCTCGGAAGGCAGATAATTTTCATACCCTGCAAGATCGACCATGCAGAGTTTCATGCGTACGAGGTTATTGATTGAATCTTTCGAAAGCGTAGAGTATTCTGTAATCGGCAGGGCTACATTCTCGGCAATAGTCATTGAACCGAAAAGGGCCGAACCCTGAAACAAAACCCCTATCTTTCTTAAGGTGCTGCGAAAGTCCTCATCATTACATGAAGTAATATCGACATTGTCAATATATACTTGGCCCGAGAATGGTTCGGACAATCCAACCATGTGTTTTAACAACGTACTTTTGCCGCATCCGCTTCCGCCAAGAATTACAAGGATTTCTCCTTCGAAGACATCCAAGCTGATGTTGTCGAGGATAACCTCTTCATCGTAGCGGGCGCTAAGGTTTGTTACGCGGATGGTCTTTTGTTTTTCCATCATCTGCTGCTGATTACCAGAAACTGCGAACTACGGCAAAAATAGAATCAAAAAGAATAATCAAAAAAATGCTGCTGACCACCGCCGAGGTGGCGGAATTACCCACAGCATCAGCTCCGCCTTTGGTCTGGAATCCCCGTAAACATCCAATCCAAACGATCAGAAGCGCAAAAACCACGCTTTTCAACATTCCCCAACAGACCTCAAAAAGTGTAAGAGCTTGCAGGGTCTGGCTGATATAAGAATTCGCCGTCAGATCCAGCAAGAAGACACCGACTACAAGACCTCCGGCAACACCAAAAAGGTCTGCGAAAAGCGTCAGCATCGGTACCACAATTACCGAAGCTATAATCCTGGGAACCACGATAAATAGAGTAGGATTAAATCCCATGGCGACCAGGGCGTCGATTTCTTCTGAAATTTTCATGGTCCCGATTTCAGCGGCAAAAGCGGAACCGGATCTTCCGGCTACGACAATGGCTGTCATGATGGGCCCGAGTTCTGATACCATGGCAATTGCAACCAGAGAAGCAACATAAATATTGGCACCGAATTGCTGGAGTTGAAGGGATGACATAAAGGCGATGACAAGACCGAGAAGAAAACTTGTCAGTCCCACAATCGGCAGCGCATTGACACCGGTTTTCTCCATGCATGCGATGGTGTCATTTACACGCAACGATTTTGGATGAAGAAAGACATGCAGAAAGGAAAGGAAAACAGAACCGACAAAAGAAACCAAAAATCTTAAATTGGATGCTTGGGCCAGTGTTTCATCACCGAGACGAACGATTATGTTTTCTGAGCGCTTTCTTTCAGTGAGGAGACATGCTTCAAATGCATCGAAGTCAACCAGGGAAAGGATGTCTTGAGTCCGTCCTTGGGTGCCAACGATTTTGAAACCGCTATCACGGGTTGTCATTGCATTTTTTAATTCAATCAGAACGAGTGCTCCAAAATCATCAAAATACGTTACGTTGTCAAGGTCTACGGCAAGTAAGGCAGGGGACTTTTGTGCGATCATTGAATGAAGTTCATTGAGAATGGAAGTTGAACTCTCGATGTCCATTCTCCCATTAAAATGAACAACAAGCTCACCTTTATCTTTTTCTGAAATTTCGTAAAAGCCTGACAAAAGATGCTCCGTGGTTGACATGCCAACAGATTGATATTAATAGTTTCGAGCACATGAAACTACTTCCGACAAAGCCGTATGTATTTCGTCCAGCATATTACATTCATCTATACATTCAGGAAAATTCTTCCTGTCTTCGCATTCCTTACAGGGGCTCTTGACGAGATATCCGATCTCAAAGTCAAACTTGTAGTTATAAAATTTTTTATTCGCTAAATGCTTCACAGGCTCCGATTTATCAAGTTTGATGGCGTCGTAAAAATCGAATTCATCTGGGTTTGGTGTTTTGTTATCAATATATACTGATTTTGTAATTATATCATCTAAATGTAATCATATCATCTAAACCAGAAAAGGCAAAGCCTCAATATTATTCTTTCATTAAAAAGCATTGGTATTCATGCATTTTGGCAAATGCTTTTACCGCCCGCTCCGGTGTTTGGAAAAACAATCCTTTATAGCGCCCGCTGGCGACCCGGTAAACGGTTTGATCATTCTCATCCGCCATCAGGCTGACGCCATATACCGGCTTATTATACTTTTCCATTAGATTGACGACATGCTTGATATATTTTACTTCAAATGCGGCGAGACTCTTGTTGATCGAATCAATGACCTCCGGAGAGTAGGTGGAATCTGCTTTGAGAACCGCATCCATAAGGCGTTTTACTAAAATTTTGCGCCCCAATATACCCAGGTTGATAACAGCATCACAGCCGTCCCATTTTAGCAGTTCTTCCATAATTTCCATAGGCAAGACATTGTCACTTTCACCGACAATATCAACCGGATTTGACCGGCTCCAGCAAGGGGGCAACATTTTATCTAAATGTTCCAGGATTTCTGTTGAAAGCTCCGGTACCACCAGCCTGTATTCAGAGCACAGATCAGCGGTGATCACTCCCCAGCCACCGCCAAGGGTCATAATTGCCGCCCGATTTCCCTGGGGCAGCGGCACAGATGAAAATGCAGCCGCCAGATCCAACAGATCCATGGAGCGTTCGACTTTTACTATTCCGGCCTGGCGGCAGGCCGCATCAAAAACTTTAGTGTCGGAGGCCATTGCTCCCGTGTGACTGGCGGCAGCTCGATTTCCAGCCCGGCTTTGTCCGCCTTTTAAAAGCACGATGGGCTTCTTTTTGCCCACACGCCGGGCACTTTCAAAAAACCGGCGACCGTTTTTGGCGCTTTCGATATACAGCATCACGGTTCGGGTCAGCGAGTCGGTTGCAAAAGCATCCAGGTAATCTTCAATAGTGATCATGGCTTCGTTGCCGGAACCGCAAAACCCTCGAATGCCGATACCCTGGTGCTCGGCAAAAGCCAGCAGTTGTGTTCCCATATTTCCGGATTGGGCCACGACCGCGGTTGAACCTGCTCTTGGCCGCACATTAACACCGGTGCAGTAAAGATTGATATGCGGATTGCAGATGCCCATGGTATTGGGACCCAGCACCAGAATGCCCGCTGCGCGGGCCTGCTTTATGAGTTGTTTTTCCAGCTCCTTACCTGTTGCGCCGGTTTCGCCAAAGCCTGAGGTTATCAGGAGCATGTTGCTGATTTTTTTCTCCTTGAATTGAGGGATCAGGTTTATGACCCCTTGGGCGGGTATGGTCACCACAGCCAGATCTACTCGTCCGGGGATTTCAGCAACAGACCGGTAGACTTTGCGTCCGGCAATTGTGCCGCCCTTGGGGTTGACCAGGAAAATATCACCTTTAAATCCTCCGCTGATAGTGTTGATTGGAAGGGTATGCCCCCATTTGCCGATCTGGGCCGAAGCACCGACAAATGCAATCGGTTTTGGATGAAAGAAATAACCCAGCAGAGCTGGATCGACCGGTGGGATAACATCTATTGCAGTAGCGCCGTTGCCAAATACTGCCAGGGCATCAACTGCGCAAACGCTGCCGTCTGGTGTTATCAGGAGTGGATTGATATCAATTTCAGCGATATCCGCATGTTCAACAGCGATGCGTGATAACCCCATTAAAGTTCTGATAAGCAGCTTGCGATCAGCGGCGCTTTGGCCTCTGAAATTTGCCAACAACGCTTTGGCCCTGATTTCATCTAGCATTTCAGCAGCATCTGTTTCGGTGATCGGTGCAAGCCGAAAGGTGACGTCAGCCAGCGCTTCAGTAAAAGTACCTCCTATTCCGAACATAATCACGGGGCCGAATTGTTGATCTTTAAATATGCCGGCTGCAAACTCTCTATTGCCTTTAATATAGGGTTGGACCAGAAACCCTTCAAGTTGATCTCCGGCGACCATGGCAATTGAATCGACGGCTGCTGCCGCCGCCTGGGAGTCTGTTATATTAAGATGCACCATACCCTGCTCGGTTTTATGCAAAAATGTGGAGCCCAAGCCTTTAAGTACCACCGGAAAACCGATTTCCCGGCTGGCTGATAAAGCATCATCTTTATTTAAAACGACGGTCTCAGATACTACCGGTATGCCGAATGCTTTAAGAAGTTGCTTGGATTCGCTTTCGTTAAGTGCGGTTTTACCCGCCTGTTTAGCCTTTTTTAACAATGTATTAATATCCATTTCATGCTCCTATTTTTTTTCAAATTTGCTAGCGTCGTAAGAAGTCACGGATTCAAATATATATTTGCTCAAATTCAGCACGTTGACAATGGAAATCTTTTAATCGGCAAATTTATGCAACTGATCATATCGGGATGGGACATGCTTCGTTTGAAGCGGAGATGCTTGACTCCCAGTCAATAAACAAGTCGGCGCGGTGATCGATAGAAAGACCGGCCGCTATAACAGTATCAGTCCGATGTTGAATTTCGGCAAAAGATGACTTTTTTCAAAAGTCTCACAGCTTCATGGAAATTTTCACACCAGTACTAAGGGCTCGCTCAAAAATAACTTCACATTTTAATGCGCCGATCCATCCCGCCTGGCTGTGTTGCTCGTCGGTTAAATAGCTCGCTATTCGCCCTCCTTGCGCCTTGCCATGCGGGTGCCTCAACCCCTGAAAATGTAAAGTTATTTCTTCGCGAACGCTAAGACATTAATTCCATTAAAGCTTTTGTTGCAATTGTCCGATAATAAACATTGATAAGTATTTTTTTAAGGACAATTGTGCCTAAAGAAAACAGGCGGGCATATTCCCCCAAAGATTTATTAATTACAGCAAGACGCAGGCCTTAAATATATGTGATTGTTTATTTTCGAACCGCGGGCTAAAAACCAGTTTAAGGCAAACAAAATAGCACGATAAAAGGAAACTAGCATGTTTCGTATATCTACAGCAGCACGTCTCAGCCTGGGCTTGGTGCTATTGACAACCTCCATCCTGCTTACTGCGGATATGATTGGTTTGATTCCAAGCCGCACAAAAGCCATTATCAGTGAAAGAGAAAAGCTTTGCGAGTCGCTGGCGGTGTATGGTTCAATAGCAGCTCAAAAGAATGAAACTAAATCGATCCTGACGGCCGTGAAAGTTTTGATGAAAAGAAATCAAGACATTCTTTCAGCAGCGCTACGCAAAGAAGACGGGACGATCATGGTGGAGACAGAGGATCACGGCACGCAATGGCAAGCAGCACCCCCCAAAGGCTCGATTCCCACACATGTGCGTGTACCCGTCTACAAGGGAGAAAATCTGTGGGGAAACATCGAGATATCTTTCCGGCCGATCAATCGCAAGGGCATTGCCGGGATTTGGACGAATACTCTGGTCCGGCTGGTTGGATTCGTCCTTCTGGTAGGCTTTATTGTGTACAAGCTTTTTTTGCAAAAAACGCTACGGCACATCGATCCTTCCTCCGTCATTCCGCCGCGGGTCAAGGCCGCACTGGACACCCTGACGGAGGGCATCATCCTCATGGATCAGAACGAGCGGATTGTCCTTGCCAATGCCGCCTTTGCGGAGAAAATCGAACAGCCCGCCTCGTCGCTGTTGGGGCGCAAGGCTTCGAAGTTGAAATGGACCGTGCCGAAATCCGAAGAGGCGGTCAAGGATTTCCCCTGGCTTGAATCCTTGCGCAGAGAGCAAGAGGTGACTGGCGTCAGAATGGGCCTGCCCACCCCATCCGGCCGCCAGCTGACGTTCATGGTCAATGGCGCTCTCATTCTTGACCACGTGGGGAAGTGCCGGGGGGTACTGGCGACGTTCAATGATGTGACCCTGGTGGAAGAGCAAAACGAACAGCTTCAGGAAATGCTGGAAGAATTGGAGAAATCCCGCGATGAGGTGCGCCGTCAGAACCAGGAGCTAGAGGTTCTTGCCACGCGAGATCCACTCACAGACTGCCTGAACCGGCGCGCTTTCTTTGAAAGATTTGAGATCGACTTGAGTGCAGCCAAGCGATACGGCCATGACCTGTCCTGCATCATGCTTGATATCGACTATTTCAAGTCTGTCAACGACACTTACGGACATAACGGCGGAGACCGGGTGCTTAAGGGGATAGCCGAAGTCTTGCAGTCACTGGCGCGTGAAAGCGACTTCGTTTGCCGCTATGGTGGTGAGGAGTTCTGTATCGTGTTAACGCATACTGACATCGATGGCGGTGTTGAGGCGGCGGAACGCTACCGCTGCGGAATTGAATCGTATGACTTTGAGGGCATCTCCGTCACATCCAGTTTCGGCGTTTCTTCGATAGGACTCGGTGCCGTCGAGTCGTCAGAAATTATCGGCGAGGCGGACAAGGCCCTCTATGCTGCCAAAGAAGGCGGTCGCAATCGTGTGGCGAGTTGGAAACAGCTAAAGTCAAGCAATGGCCAAACAAGTTTGGAAGCAGCGGCAGCGGCCAGTATCGTCACCACAAAGGAGGAGACTAGCTGCACCTCCCCGGCGGGCAACGTCAGCTTAGCCGCTTTGGACGACGACCCTTGCGCCCGGGTGCAGGCGACCTCTTTGGAGAGCGCCAATTCGATCAAGTCCGACGGCGGCAATGCGCCCCTTAATCAGGCCATAACCAAAGCAGCCGTAGATGCAGACAAGCTAACCTATACAGCGGCGGCCAATGCCGGCAGTGACGGCGATGACGCCTTAAAGTTCAAGACTCACGACGGACCGAATGCAGTGCCGCAGCCTGTACCGTGAACGCAGATATTACCGCCGGTAACGATGCCGAGGTTGCCGAACCTCTGAACCTTTGATCCCTGAACCTCTGAACCCGTACGTTTACCGTGTCTTTATCCCTTCAATGCTCAGTCCGTGTCCAATGACACCCTGTGCACGTGCCAGTTCGGAAAGCGCAATGTTGTAGTTTGCGATCGCGCGGATATTGTTTTGTCTGGCACCGGCGAGCAAGTCTTGGGCGCGCAGGAGTTCTTCATTTGTCACCTGGCCAAGTTCGAAACGCGCGGTTTCGCCCTCGACGACCATCTCTCCCGCCACCTTGGCCCTACGGGTTGCTTCAATATCGTCCTTGGCAAGCTTGATTTTGTAGATCGCCTGTTTCACCTCCATTCTGATGCGATCTATTACTCGTTGCACTTCGGAACGCGCTTGTTTATGTTCTGATAGACGCTTGCGGTAACGGGCCTTGGCCGCGTTGTTGCCAATGGGCCATTTAAATTCCAATCCAACTACCCAGCTATTCTTATCGTCCCATTGCGTCGAGTCTATTGAATCGGAGATATTGCTGCCATGACTATTAAAACTGTATCGTGCCAGGGCATCGAGTTCCGGCAACTTCTCGTGCCGGGCCAATTCCTGACGGATTTCGCTGATGTCTACAACATATTTCGCCTTAGCAAACTCCGACCGGTTCTCGAGGGCCGTAACAATAGCCTCTACTTCGTCGACGTCCTCGACGACGGTCTTAGGTGTTTCGAGGGGGATCAGTTCCACTTCCGAATCTATGGTTACGTCGGACCAGTTCAGCAGAAACTTCAATTGATCCATTTCGACTTGAACACGCTCCTTTGCCTTGAGAACATTGCTGCGACGGTCTTCGGCAGCCGCCCGGGAGCGGTTCACGTCAAGCTGTTTGGATATGCCTTCGGTAAAGCGAACGACTTCGCGGCGATTGACCTCCTCGGCCATATCATAGGCCTGCTGGCTGATGGCCACAATTGCGCGGTTCAGGAAGAGCCGCCAATAGGCCTGGGAGACCCGGTTCGCCACGTCGATCACTGTCCGGTGAAACTCTTGGTGTGAAATATTCAGATCAAGACCAGCAATGCTGATATCAGCGCGTTCCGCTTTGCCGCCAATATTTTTTAGAAGCGGCTGGGTCAACTCGACTGTCGGCGCCGATGCATATTGGGAACTTGGTAAAACCTTAAAACTTTTGCTGTCGAAATAGTCCATTGCCTGGAATACCGACAAGTTGCCTCCGGTTGTGAGCGGCTTTCTGACGCCGACCTGTAACTGTGACTCTTTCTGCGCGAGGGTGTCATCCAGAACCTCAGCCCGCCAAGGTCCATAGGTTTCGCCGTGTGTGCTTTCTAAAAATAAGGAAGAGTCGTAGACCGATTCGGCGCGTATCAGTTCCTCCTGAGCCTGTTGGGGGAGATGAGAGACGATCCGAATGTTGTGGTTTCCTTCAAGGCTATAGCGTATGGCTTCAAACAGGGTCAAGTGGACCGTCTTCAGTGCCGGTGCAACCTTCGGAGCGATGACATCTTCCTCCGGTTTTCTTTGGTCTTGCTCGGGTTGCTTCTCCTCTATCTTTTTGACCTCGGCGTAAGCAGGGCCTTCCTCTTTTCTTTGGTCTTGCTCGGGCGGCTGAGCGGGCTCGGGTTGCATCTGCTCCAATTGTTTGACCTCGGTGGAAGGGGGGGCTTCCTCTCGACGGACGATTTTGGGAGCAGGCTCGGGTTGCTTCTCCTCTAATTTTTTGAGTTCGTCGTAAGGGGGGAAGTCCTCTCGACGGGCGATTTTGGGAGCAGGCTCTACTTCAGGTTTAAATCTTCTTACGAGAGCATAGGATATTAAACCACGTTGCTTCAATTCTTCAGCCGCTTTTTTAGCTTCTATGCTTGATGCATATTTTCCGAGATAGACACGGTACCACATCCCCGTGTCCTTTACCTCCTCGTACCTGTAGAACCCATCAACTCCAGACTTTCCAAATCGAGTTAACTCCGCGACGGCACTTTCCATCTCCCGGCGTGAGATGACGTGAAGGGTGTAAAACGCCAGAGGCTCTACTTCAGGTTTAAATTTTCTTACGAGAGCATAGGATATTAAACCACGTTGCTTAAATTCTTCAGCCGCTTTTTTAGCTTCTATGCTTGATGCATATTTTCCGAGATAGACACGGTACCACATCCCCGTGTCCTTTACCTCCTCGTACCTGTAGAACCCATCAACTCCAGACTTTCCAAATCGAGTTAACTCCGCGACGGCACTTTCCATCTCCCGGCGTGAGATGACGTGAAGGGTGTAAAACGCCAGAGGCTCTACTTCAGGTTTAAATTTTCTTACGAGAGCATAGGATATTAAACCACGTTGCTTAAATTCTTCAGCCGCTTTTTTAGCTTCTATGCTTGATGCATATTTTCCGAGATAGACACGGTACCACATCCCCGTGTCCTTTACCTCCTCGTGCCTGTAGAACGCATGAATTCCCAACTTTTGAAATCGAGATAACTCCGCGACGGCGTCTTTCATCTCCCGGTGTGAGATGACGTGAAGGGTGTAAAACGGCGGTTGCCCTTGTTTCGTCAGTGCAGTCAACGGGTGCAGGATAAAAAATATGATTAAGAGGGTCAATATGTAGGTGAAGCGGGTTTTTTGTGATCCGGCGCCGGAGGCATCCGGCGCGACCGGGAAAGTACGTTCAGGGAGAATGCGTTTCATTTCCGGAGTTTGTCGCCTCCAAATCTTCTCTTGCCGTTTGACCTCTCTGCTTGCTTTCATCAGTACAGAATATTCCGGTATGTTTCACAGATGGTGCTCGCATGAATAGATGGAAAGCGATTCGGTGTCTGTGAAAATATGTCTGCGTTAACAAAATTCTATACTCGATCACTTGGGACTTGTCAATAATATATTGTATGATGTTATTGTTCTAAGGCTATATATAGTGTTGTACACCCCGGCACCCTTTCTTTTTTTTTATGGTAGGCGTTTACAGGTTCAGAGGTCGGAGGGCAGAGGTCGGAGGGCAGAAAGCAGTGAGCAGAAAACAGAAAAAGTGAAACAGGAAGTATCAGCACCTGGTTCCAAGCATCCAGAATCCAGTATCCAGCAAGCAGTGATTAGTGAACGCTGAACCCAGAACCCTGAACGCAGAACCTCCTATCCAATTTATGTGCAATTCCATGGTATATAAAGGTCTACGGTCATTGATATAAGGTAAATAACGAGGTATGTAGTTAGGCATCTTGGCCGGCAAACCCAAGGTATTCGTCGAGCCAATCGTCGACACGAAGCAGGCTTTTACGCTGCCGGAGGGCTGCTCGCTCCGCTCGGTGCTGAGCTCTATCGACCAGGCAACGAGGCAGCGCAGAGGATATTTCGCGGTCGACCGCCCCGTAGCGCCGGAGCAGCGCGGCCGTCATAGTGCGGGCGTATCGCTGGGGCAGTTCGTCTTCCAGGCTCACGAATGCCTGGGTGATGCCGGGATTCCCCTGGCGGGAACACCGCCCCCACAATTGTCTGTCAATCCTGCCCGCTTCATGGCGCTGGGTTCCAATAACATGCAGTCCGCCCATACCGGCCACGTCCTTGCCGAGGCGAATATCTGTACCGCGTCCTGCCATGTTTGTTGCCACAGTGATGCGGCCTTTCCGGCCGGCGCCGGCTATAACATAGGCTTCTTCGGCGTGGCGGACGGCGTTCAGGACCGTATGTTCCAAACCTTCTGCCGCCAACAGACTACTTAGATGCTCGCTTTCTTGTACGCTCCGTGTTCCGACCAGAATCGGCCGCCCGGTTTTTTGTATTTTGCGGATTTCATTGAGCACCGCCTTCCATTTGGCTGCAATGTTCGTGAACACCCGGTCGGGGAGTATTTTCCGGATGCAGGGCCGGTGGGTAGGTATTGCGACGACCGGTTTGTGATAGATTTGCCAGAACTCCGCGCGAGCCTCGGAGCCTGTGCCGGTCATGCCCGACAGTTTACGGTAGAGTCGGAAAAACCGTTGAAAGCTGATGCGTGCGTAGGTGACCTTGGGCAGGTTGATCGTAAGGCTTTCTTTGGCCTCTACGGCCTGATGGAGGCCGTCACGCCAGCTGCGATCGGGCATAAGCCTTCCCGTGAAATCGTCGACGATGACCACTTTGCCGTTATCGATGACATAGTGTTCGTCACGGATGAAGAACTCACGGGCAACGAGCGCCTGTACCACAAGTTCTTCCCGGCGACGGGCACCGGCCCAGATTCCTCCCAGCGAAGCGGCCGGCCCGGCCAGCCTCTGCCGGCCTGTTTCCGTCAAATCTACCTCGCGATAGCGTTTGTCGATAGAATAGTCACGCAGGGGGGCCAGATCATTTGCCAGGCGTTTGGCTTGTCTATAGGCATCCACCTGTTCCGGATTGGGCCCCTCACCGGAGATGATCAGCGGTGTTACGGCTTCATCGATCATTACCGCGTCGGCTTCGTCTACGATGGCGCACTCCAGCCCGCGCTGCACAAGGCGGCCGGTTTGGATGTCTGATCGCCCGGCGATCCTGGCCAGCAGCGCCGAGGGCAACCCCTGAACCCGTCCCATGACCAGGCGATCACGCAGAAAATCAGCTGCAACCTCCCTGTTCGTGCAATAGGTAATGTGGGCGTTGTAGGCCTGCCTGCGCTCGACCGGTCCCATGCCTTGCTCGATGTTGGCTGTCTCTAAACCGCAAAACTTGTAGATGGGCGTCATTACTGCTGCGTCGCGCTCGGCCAGATAGTCGTTGGCGGTCAAAACATGGCAACCCCGGTTGCGCCAGCCGGCCAGGACCGCCGGCATCGTGGCCACCAGGGTCTTGCCTTCGCCCGTGGCCATTTCAGTGATACAACCGGCTTCGAGCGCCAGTGCACCGGCAACCTGTACGGCATACGGCCGCAGGCCGGTTTCTCTGGCAGCCACTTCACGCACGAGAGCAAAGGCCGTATGGCGGTCTTCGGCCCTGTCGCGTCCAAGACGGAACCGCTCGCGTAATCCGGCGGCCGTGTCACTCAGGCGGCGGTCCGACATCCGGCTAAACTGCTTCTCCATGGAGATGATCTTCTCTGCCTGCCGCAGGAAGCGGCTCCCGCGCTGTAGCAGTCGCTTCGCAATTCCAATGGCCCGGTCCACGGCTGCATCCAGACCTTGCGGTATTTCTTCTCCGCCGGTACTTTGCGACAGCATGCGCCAGGTTGTGCTGGGTACGTTGGTCACGTCAGATATGGAACCTCCGCTGGAAAAGTTGCAGCAAAGCGCGCCAACCCATTGCCAGCAGCGGCTTCGGTGCTGTTTCGAACCTGAGGACCACTACCTGGCCCGGTCGCAGCACAGTCTCTTCCTTAAAGGACGGTGCGACTAAAATCTCGAAAAAACGCTCGACCGCCCGTTTGCCGCTGGGGTCTTTCTTGTCGATCTGGATGGCCCCTCCGGCTGCATAGCCAAGGGCTTTGGAGGGCAGCCGTTCATTCCCGGCCGGCAAAATGGTCTCGATCCGGCCGGCCAGCTCGATTTCCGGTCGGCCCCTCAACTTCATTTCGACATCGGGGTTCGCTTCCTTGATGAGCAGAGCGGCGACGTCCTGTCCTGCAATGGCCCGGATGCGCAGGTCTTCCAGGCCGGCCACAATGCCGGTACGCTTTCCGCGGTCCACATACGTCCCGAGGGTCTGATCGATAGCGGGTGCCACCCAGGTGCCGGATATCGGCGATCTAAGCTTCAGGCCCCGCCGGTCTTTTTCAACACGCTCAATCTGCTCCTTCAGTGCCGAGATTTCTTCATCGATGATCTGGACTTTGGAAGCCTCTCTTGTCTGAGCAAGATGCCGGGAAACATCCAACTTGCGCAGTCCGGCCAGCAGCTTGCTGCGTTTGGCCTCTAATTCGGGACTTGAGGTTTCAATCAGTACAGGGCCGTCCGCAGTGACCTTGGAGGCGGAACTCAGGAAGCTGCGAACAAACCCGGCGGTTTGGGCGTGAACGACCGCCAAATGGACCGGTTCGACCACGCCCTCGATCCGGCAGCGGTCCGGCGCATTCACCATTCCGATGGCTGCTAGAATTGCAACCACGGCAAGCAGCGTTGTCAGTACCGCGCGTTCCCTCACCCGCGCAATCTCAGCGCTTGTAGCCAGATATCGGATGACATTACCCACCGGCACCAGCACCCAACCGGAAAGGAGTGCGGCGGCAAGCAGTATTCCAATCACAAACAGCCTGTCGCCCACGAACAGAATGATAGCCGCAAAGACAATCACCCGATAGAGTGTTGAAACCACGGCATAAAAGGCCAGCCACCTTTTTTCTCCGCGGGTGTGGCTCGGATCATGCGCGTTGCGCACCCCCCAAACATACCGCTTTACCAGATAATAGATGTATTGCCTCGATCGCATGCTGAGGTTTGGAATCTCGAGGATATCAGAAAGGATGTAATAAGCATCATACTGCAACAGCGGATTGCCGTTGAACAGGAGCGTCGATACACTCGCTATAATCATGATGTTGTAAGCGAGAGTGTGGATCGTTGTCCCTTCGGTAACACTGCTCCAGAGGATCGCGGCCATGGATGCGATAACAAGTTCGACCAGCATACCGCTGGCACTGACCACCACACGGTGCCATTTGCTGCGCAGGCCCCAGGCGCTGGAGGCATCCACAAAGGGAAACGGTGTGAAGACCATAAACATGACTCCCATGGTGTGCACCTCGCCGCCGGTGCCGCCCTGCCGGCCGAAGTGCTTGCAGGCAAACGCGTGGCCGAACTCGTGAAAGACTTTCACAATCACCAGACCCAGGTATAACAGCGGCAGATTTTCCGGGCTCAGGACACCCGACATGCGGCGCGTCAGTCCGTCGATATGTCCGGCCGCGGTCCACAGGCCGGTTGCGACAATCCCCGCCCATATGAGAACTCCGTACCAGGTGAATAAACGGCCGATAAGACCGACCCACAGGCCAAGGAAAGCATCCGGATCAAAAAGCGGAACGCGCATGAAAAGAAAGTTCATCAGCACGCTTCGCACCTCACGACTGACACGTTTGTCGTACTGCTTAAACAGCGTTTTGGCGTCCGGGGCCAGATTGCCCTGCAGCAGGTTCGAGGTATATAACTGTCCAAGCAGCTTAATCACCTCGCTCTGAGTCGGAGCGTCATCCCCGAACTGCTCCGCACAGACCTTCCATACATGGCCCACGGTTCGACGTCCGTCCAGCATGGCCACAAAGTGATATGCCGCCCGGCTGAGACGAAAGAAATGATCGTTGGCCGGATCCTGCAGAACGTACCACACCCGGCTGCGGAAATGCTGTCGGTGGACCTTTACGGCGACTACCAGACGGGGAGTCAGATCGACCACGCGGTACCAGGATTCGCTGAATGTCGGACGGTCAATCGGCATTTATTTTTCCATTCGCCAGGTTTAAAACCTTTTGAACATCGAACATCGAACGTTCAACGTCGAACGTCGAATGTGGAAGGCGCTTCAGGCTTCGCCTTCGGCTTCAGTCTTCGCCTCCGGCTTCGACCCGACAAGACGACCCGACAGGTCGCTTTGTCTTTATTATAAATGGTAGAATGCATTATTCGATGTTCAACGTTCGATGTTCGATGTTCGACGTTCATCTTTTATATGCTCTCAAGGTGTGGATTCTTTAATC
>JACNIG010000466.1 GCA_014383215.1 Candidatus Desulfatibia vada
GATGGGCCGCCAGTCGATGGCATAATATGTTTCCGTGCCGAAATAGGACTTGGGCGCAAAAGCGGCAACATACATCCGCTGGGGCTCACCCGGAAAGTGCTCAACCCAGAGAATCTCGTTGATCTCGAGATCAAAATCCCTGCATATCCTTTTTCCCAGGCTTTCGGCGCACGTAGTTTTAAAAATGCCTTGCCCGGTCTGAGTGGCAACAACGGCAATCGGCTTGAGATGCTTGACATCCGGCTGATTCATCGCAAAGTCTATGATCCTCAGCCGCCAGGAGCAGGCCCACTGGCCAATTGCAATTGGTGGACCGTTGTCCTGCCGCCGCAGCCGGTATGTACCGTCGTAAAAAATCAAAATATTAGTTCTCCACCATTAGAGACCTTTTAAAAAAGCGGTATCTGCAGATCCTCTTTCTTTTTCCAGCCTTTTAACGGCCCCTTGCGAGTTTGTGCAAACACTCCCGGGGCAAGTTTGGCATGCCGGGCCCAATCCATCATAATTTTGGCGACTGTTTCAGCCGTGCTCTCCTGCCAGTTGGTACCAAGTTTGGCGCGCAGTTCAAGGCCCAGCGCTACAAGCGTATGGCCTTTATCTTGATGGGATGTGAGTATTTCCAGAAAGGCGGCAAACGACTTCACTTGCAAGGCACTTTCGGCAAATAAACGCGGGCGCTGATCCGGGTTTGCTACGAACTCGAAACCTTTGGGCAGCACTTTGATCAACCGGGTTCTTCTTTGAATGAAACCCAGATCTTCGAGTGTTGCCAGGGCGCGGAAAATAGTACTTTTTTTAAGGCCTGTCCAGGCGACGCTACCGTCTTTTTTAAGGGCCTGAACAAGTCTTATGGCCACACCTTCAACCGGAGAATATTGAATCTGTGGTGTTTTCGTTCCGGATCTTTTGGGCAGCAAAAGATGGCGTTCCCGAATTTCTGTTGCAGGATCGTAACGAAAAAGAGTCCGGTTTTTGCTGTCTTCCAGTGCCAAATCGGCGGCATCCATCCATTTTGCAAAACAACGGGCATGGGCTAACCAGGTTTGCCGCGGGGACGAAATGTATGGGCACAAGACCTCAAGCATTAAAGCGGCCTGGTCGATTGTAAGCGAGTGGTTCTCTTTGAGCGCTTTTAAGAGCCGTTGAACCTGGCGGTTACGTTGCAGCCTGTCCCGGATGTGACGGCGCCATGCAACCTCAAAATCTTTGGAAGGTTCGGGAAAATGGATTTTCAGGATGATTTTGCCGTTATCCATTTTTGCCAGTCCCAGGAGTTTCATATCTCTAACAACATGATAAAACGCTTTTTCTGATAAAGCGGTTTGGGTCCTGAATGCCTGGGCGTCAAGAGAACCGTTTGCTTTTTTCAATATTTTGGTTGCCCCCAGGACATGCCGCACTTTTGCCCGCAAGAAATAGCTTGTGTTGGCAGGCACCTTGTTGTCGGTTAGGTAGTCTCTGAAAGCATCGGCGTATAAGTCGTATATATTGCCGATATTTATCAGCAGGCCTTGACGGGCCAGGCTCTGAACGGCTTTATGGTCATAGTTTGCACTCATTTCTAAAATACGGACCGGGGCCGCATGGGCAATACGATGCAACACGGCTGATGTTTTTGACGGTAATCCACGCAAATCTTCCCGGAAAAGGGCTTCCATGTTATGCAGGCGCATGACGATGTCTGCCTGGGGCAGTCCCGCCTGCCGCAAAGCTATAACCCGGCTGCAAAGCTTTTTCAAAAGCCAGGGGTATCCTTGGGAAAATTCGGCCAGATGAAAGCGCAAGTCTTTTATTAAGGTTTCCTCAAGTTTTTCCTTAAGTTTTTCCAAAATCTCATTGGTTTCGGCTGCCTTGAAAGGTTCCAGGATGATATGCCGGCTTAAATTTGCAATAGCTGCCGGCAATTCTTTTAAAGGGCCGTCGTACGAATCGATAAGCCCTGTTGTTAATGAGAAACCCAGCACCACATTGGTTTGGGCGTCACTGACTTTTTGCAACAGTTTTTGAAAACGGCCGAGGATATCCGGCTGTCCAAAAATGTGTTCGAACTGGTCGAAAAAGATGAGCATAAGGATGCCGTGGCGTTCCAGCGATTGCCCAATTTCAAGTATCGCCCGGACCGCGTTTGTAAAATCGACAGAGGGTTTAAGACGGTCTGTTAGCGGGAGCCTGCCGCCGAAATCTCCTGATCGACGGATGGCATAGTGCAGGGAGTACGGGATAGATCGTGATGAAGATATGGACCGCGAGTCTATGGCTACAGCAAAGTGGCCGCCGGCTTTAAGGCCGGCAGTCCAGGCCAGCACCAGAGAACTTTTTCCCCACCCCGGCGGGGCTTCCAACAGGACGCCGCGGCCGGAAGTCTTTTTGCTGATAACGTTATCTGTAAAAGATTCGAGCTTTTCACAAAAAGATTTTCTGCCGACAAAGTGTGCGGCCGATGCCGGGAATTGATACTCGAAGTATTCCGAGCTGCCCTGCAGCTCGATAATGTCTGGATCATCCTGGAACAGGCCCGGCTGCAAGGCCGCAGCGCTGCTGACGGCGATATTATCACAATCGACAAGTTCCGGATAAAGCCCTGCCAGGTAGTCGAGGGAGGGCCTGTCTGACAGCGGCACTCCTTGGGTGTCGAAAACAGCTACGCTGTTTGTGATTCCTTTATCAGACCCGCTGACATACTGGACCCAGAACAAACCCTTTGCAGTGTAAAGCAGAAAGCGGTCACCGGGTTTGCCGGTCGTGCGGGCGAAGCGTTTGGCGATGGTGTCCGGATGGACGGCTCCCGGCATATCCATAACAGCTTGCAGAACTTCATGCTCCTCATAAAGGAGTGTTGTGACCTCGGGATTGGTTGCGATATGCTCCTGATAGAATGTTCTGGCAATACTGTCGACGCCGGGCAGGGCGATCAATAAACCGTGACATTGCTTGTCGCGGTGCCATCGGGTCATATATTTGCCGAAAAAGGCCTGCAGCTCGTGCGCGCTGACGGCCGTTTCAGAATATTTGCACTCAGCATAGAAGGGAGAGCCGGTAGCTTCATGTTTGCCCTCGAACTCGATTTCCATGGCCGTGTGGTTTATTCTCTTGATATGGGCGAGGTGGTATCCATAAAGACCCAGAACTTGGGACATGAATTTTTCGAACAATTTGTTCCGGGCCTGGGGGTCGGGCTCTTTTATAAATATTGTTTGCCTTCCCATGCAGGTTTCATCCTCTTGGTCCGCATTGAACGGCGGAAGGTTCCGAAGTGTAACTACTGACAATAGTACGAATAGAACCTGGTAGTCGCATAGTTTACGGTAATGCCGGTGGAGTGTCAATGGATTATACAAACCAATATCAAGGACGTAGCCGTTAAGCTAAAAGCTATGAACATTGAACATCCAACGTCCAACATCGAATTTTGAATAAGGTATTCTGCCTATTTTTATAAACTATAAACTGGCGGAGCGA
>JACNIG010000114.1 GCA_014383215.1 Candidatus Desulfatibia vada
ATTTGTCAAATTATTCGAGAAGTTGTAAAACGTTTCGGCAGCAATCATAAATATTCGGTCACCGTGATATGCTATAGCATACGACTAGGATATCACCTTTTTTGAAAAACACTGAAGCCCTTTTCTCCGAGGTTGTTGAAAAGTTACGTAAAACCTAAAACGGTCATAAAAATGAAACGAAAAATTCTGGGTCTTGATATTAGAGAGGATGCCGTATCGGCGGTTCTGCTGGCATGCAGCATCAAAAGAACTGAGATCGAAGCCCATCTGTATGTTCCCATATCGGAGCCGGAAGACTTTGAAAGCGGTTTAGCCGCTGCCCTCGAAACCATTATTAAAAAGATAGATGTGACCGCTGCGGTTTGCGCGGCCTCCTTTCCTGCTGACCGCATATTTTACCGTAATCTGCATGTCCCGTTCAAGAAAGAGAATAAGATCAGACAGATGCTACCTTATGAACTTGAACCGGCGCTGCCGATTGCAGTCGATGAATTGATCATCGATTTTCATAGTTTGACATTGCCGGATCAGGCTGATCATACCGAACTTATTGCCGCTGCTATTGAAAAAACCGAATTGGAATCATATTTAGGCATTCTGGCATCACTTAATATCGAACCCGAAATTGTTACTGTCGGCGGTTATCCGGCGGCGCTCTGCCTGACCCGGCTTATTGACAGTCCTGAAGACTTGCTGTTCCTCGATATTGATCACTGCAAAAGTTCCGTCTTTGCCGTTGTCTCCGGGGAAATTTGTCTGATACGTTCCTTTCCGATACATTCTGATAACTCTTCATCAGCGGCTGAAGCACTCTGCATCGGCATACGGCACACATGCGCCGCCTTGGAAGAAATTTATGGTCTGGATTTTCAACCGGCCGGTTTATTTGTTACCGGATGCGGTCTGGATGATCCGAGCGTTGAACAGGACTTAGCCCGAACACTGCAAATCTCCGCAGAACGGATAGATCTAGCAAACGCGGCAGAAATTGCATCCCGGCATCATTCCGGACAACCCTGGGATCCGCACCAAATGGACAATGCCCTGGCACTCGCTTTAATGGAAGCTGAAAGGCTAAGTGGTTTAAATTTCCGCAGAGGCCCTTTTGCGGCAAAAAAATTCTGGAGCGAGCATAAAGCAAGTTTGCTTAAAACAGGGCTAATAGCAGGATTGGTGCTGGCGCTGGCATTTTTTAACGTTGTTCTCGGTTCATATTTTATGGGGAAAGAACTGGTCCGATTGGACCGGAAAATCAACGATATCTTTACCTCAACATTCCCGGATGTTAAAAAAATCCGCCATCCATATCAGCAGATGCAGGCCAAAATCAAGTCATTAAAAACAACCGCAGCATTGCCGGAGGGTAGCGGCAAAAATATACGCGCCATCGATATATTAAACGATATCAGCAGGCTCATCCCAAAAGAGATAGATGTTAACCTGACTAGGCTTGTGATCGGATCGGAAAGCGTAATGATTACGGGAGACACAGACACCTTCAACGCTGTGGATGACATCAAGAACCGGCTGGAACAGATTGTATTTTTTAAAAAAATTACCATAACTTCGGCCAACATCGACAAGGCCGAAAGCCGTGTAAGCTTCCAACTAAAAATGTATTTATAATGACAAAAAAACTGACCCGGCGAGAAAAACACTCATTATATGCGGCCTCAGGGATTATCTGCCTGTTTATTATCATGCAGTTTATCGTATTACCTGTTTTCTACAAGCAGGATCGCCTGAAAAGAAACCTTAAGGTTAAAACAGAAATACTTCAACACATGATCGCCCTTAAATCCGAACACGGTGCAATCATTCAAAGGACCGATTTATCCAAGGGACATTTTGAAAACAGGGAAAAGGGTTTTACGCTGTTTTCTTTTCTGGATAAACTATCAGGCAAGGCCGGAATAAAAGATCATATAACATATATGAAACCTTCGACCACTGTTCAGAAAAACAGCCCCTACAAGACTTCGCGGGTTGAAATGAAGCTTCGAGGTTTAACGCTGCAGCAGTTGACGGTTTATCTGCATATGGTCGAAACGTCGAAGAATATGGTAAACGTCAAAAGGCTTTCGATTTCAAAAACCGGCAAACCAGAAGGCTTTATAGACGCTGTATTGCAGGTTGAGACATCTGAATTATAACTGAGAGGGCGGAGAGTTTTTATTATAGAGTATTATTTGTCAGCGGAATGGATGATCTTTTTTTAAAGCGTGTGCTGTTTGAGTGTATTAGGGATCCGTTAGAAAGAACAGACGGATGCCGCAATTGTTTCATAGCAAACGATTGCCCATCGTAAAGCAAACCTGTTGTTTTTTGTGATAAAAGCCTCTGTTCTTTCTTTACGAGTCCTTATACACGAGTTCACGCGGTTTAAAAAAAGATTTTCCATGAAGCGACCATCAGAGAAAACTCCCCGACACCTGAAATATAACTATGAGCAATATCAGGAAAGGATTTTTGTATGCCGCATATATTCTAGTCGCAACAATTTTTTTTGCTTATTATCTGTTTCCTTCTGATGCAGCGAAAAAATATATATCCGAGAATCTGACGGCAACTCATCCGGAGCTAAACATTACAATTGACCGGGTAACACCGGTATTTCCTCTCGGTTTGAGGCTGAAAACGATTAATTTTTATCATCGCGATGCACTGCTGCTAAAGGCAGAGCAGATAAAGATAGTTCCCGGTTATTTGTCTCTTTTTAGCCCTGGGATCGATTTTGTTTTCAAAGGCAGGGCATATGCAGGACTTTTGGAAGGCCGGGGCAATATTACGAAAAACCGGGCCGCTCGTCAGATTATGACCGGTGCAAGGTTTTCCGGTATTCAGATCGAAAAAATAGCGGCCCTACAGGATCTTGCCGGCCTTAAGATATCGGGTTTGCTGGAGGGAAAAGCCGAATACAATTTCAGCCAAAAATCAAGCGGGAACCTAAGCGCCGAACTGGCCCTGTCAGACTGTGAAATAGGGCTGACAGCGCCGTTTCTCAACCTGAACACATTCAGCTTTAGCAAGATCGAAGCCGAGGTTGCCTTAAATTATCATAAACTTAAGATAAAGAAATGTATCATCAAAGGAAGCCAGATGGACGGGACCTTTACCGGCTCCGTCATTTTGAAAAATCCGGCAAATAAAAGTGTTTTGAACATTTCAGGGACAGTTACACCACGGCCGTTGCTATTTTCCAAGCTTGGCAGTCTTCTTCCCGGCAATAAAAAAATGTCGGGCAAAAAAGGTTTCAGCGTCAAGCTTAGCGGTACGCTTGGTCAACCCGACGTTCTGATGCCCTAACCAGGACTCGTGCAAGATTCAGGTATAAATTATTCGTTAATGTCATTTGGAAAACTGATACTGGATGCTGGATGCTGGATACTTGATACTGGATGCTGGATACTGGATACTGGATGCTGGATACTGGATACTGGATGCTGGATACT